>CAKPRA010000042.1 GCA_934180065.1 uncultured Clostridia bacterium
GTGACTTGCTGGTCGCCCATACAAAGTAGTGTGAGAGTTGTAGAGCCCTCGTTTTAGTTTTGTGATATTAAGATATTTTCTAAAAGCTCCCAAACTGCGCGTCACTTTTTTTAATATATATATTCACATATCCTACTCTACGAAATTTAATTTGTAATTTACTTAATGCTATTGCAATTCTTATATTAACTTGGATTACATACAAAAAAATAACATTTTCCCTTTATTTTTAAGTAATTTTATAGTATAATTATGGAAATTTTAATTTGAAAGGACGATGCAATATGGAATACAATTTTCAAGAAATAGAAAAAAAATGGAAAGAGTATTGGGATAAAAATGAAACATTCAAAACTGATGTATGGGATTTTTCAAAACCAAAATATTACGCATTAGATATGTTTCCGTACCCATCAGGAGTTGGATTACATGCAGGACATGTAGAAGGATATACAGCAACAGACATAATGGCAAGATTTAAAAGAATGCAAGGTTATAATGTCCTTCACCCAATGGGATGGGATGCTTTTGGACTTCCAGCAGAGCAATATGCTATAAATACTGGAAATCATCCTGATGGTTTTACCCAGAAAAATATAAATACATTTAAAACACAATTAAAAAATGTAGGCTTCTCATATGATTGGGATAAAGAAATCTCAACAACAGACCCAGATTATTATAAATGGACACAATGGATATTTAAACAATTATATTTAGATGGATATGCAAAATTGGTTGACATGCCTGTTAATTGGTGTGAAGAGCTTGGAACGGTTCTCGCTAATGATGAAGTAATTGATGGAAAAAGCGAAAGAGGTGGTTTTCCAGTTGTACGTAAAAATATGAAACAATGGGTTATTGAAACACCTAAATTTGCAGAAAAATTGCTTGAAAACTTAGAAAATCTAGATTGGCCTGAATCAACAAAAGAAATCCAAAAAAATTGGATTGGAAAATCTGTTGGAGCTCAAGTTGATTTTGAAGTTGCAGATCATGATGACTTAAACTTTACAATATTTACTACTAGATGTGATACATTATTTGGTGCTACCTATTGTGTTCTAGCTCCAGAAAATAAATTAGTTAAACAAATTACAACTCCAGATCAAAAATCTGCTGTTGAAGAATATATAAAAATTTGTAGCACAAAGTCAGATTTAGAAAGAACTGAATTAAATAAGGATAAAACTGGTGTATTTACAGGTGCATATGCAATAAATCCTGTTAATGGAAATAAATTACCTATATGGATTTCAGATTATGTACTATCTTCATATGGTACTGGTGCTATTATGGCTGTTCCTGCACATGATCAAAGAGATTATGAGTTTGCGAAAAAATTTGATCTTCCAATAATTCAAGTAATCGCTCCATGTTCAGCAGATAATACTCCATGCTCTAATTCAGAAGTAATTAAAGATTCTGCATTTACAGATACAAGCTCTGGAGTTTTAATTAATTCAGGATTTTTAGATGGATTATCTGTAAAAGAAGCTCAAGAAAAAATGATTTCTTGGTTAGAAGAGCACAAGATTGGTCATAAACAAATTAATTACAAGATTCATGATTGGATTTTTGCTAGACAACGTTATTGGGGTGAACCTATTCCTATTGTTAATTTCGAAGATGGAACAAGTAAAGCACTTGATGACTCTGAATTACCATTAGTATTACCAAAACTAGATAATTATGCTCCAAGCAAAAATGGTGATAGCCCTCTTGAAAGAGCTACAGATTGGGTAAATGTGACAATTGACGGCAAAAAAGGAAAAAGAGAAACAAGCACAATGCCCGGTAGTGCTGGCTCAAGTTGGTATTTCTTAAGATACATAGATTCACATAATGACAAAGAATTTGCAAACCAAGATTTATTAAAACACTGGCTTCCTGTTGATTTATATGTTGGTGGACCAGAGCACGCTGTTGGTCACCTTATATATTCAAGAATTTGGAACAATTACCTATATAATAAAAATTTGGTACCTGTACAAGAGCCATTTCAAAAACTTGTACATCAAGGAATGATTTTAGGTTCAAATGGTATAAAAATGGGAAAACGTTATCCAGAATTTGCAATTGATCCTAATGATATTGTAAAAAAATATGGTGCAGACACTTTACGTCTATATGAAATGTTCATGGGACCATTAGAAGCAAATAAGCCTTGGAATGAAAATGGTGTTGAAGGTGCTAAAAGATTTATTGAACGTGTATTTAGAATGTTCCAAGAAAAAGAAATTACAGATACAGAAAACAAAAATCTAGAAAAAATCTATAATGTAACAGTAAAAAAAGTTACAGAAGATTATGAAAAATTGTCTTATAATACTGCTATTAGCCAATTAATGATTTTGGTCAACGCAGCTTATAAAGAAAATACTTTACCAAGAGAATATGCTGAAGGATTTATAAAAATGTTAAACCCTATTGCACCTTTTGTTACTGAAGAAATTTGGAATACAGTTTTAGGTCATGATAACACAATAACTTATGAGAAATGGCCTACATATGATGAATCAAAAACTTTTAACGAAGGAATCACACTTCCAATTCAAATTAATGGAAAATTAAAAGCTACAATTAATGTTCCTGTTGATTCAGATGAAAACGTAATAAAACAACAGGTTCATGAAAATCCAAACATCCAAAGATTATTAGATTCAAAAACTATAGTCAAAGAAATATATGTAAAAAATAAAATTTATAATATTGTTGTAAAATAAAATAATACGGACTTTAAAACTTCTTTTTTAAGAATATTCTAAAGTCCGTTTTTAATTTCCTAATATTATATTTAAATATAATATCTATTAATTTAAGCTAGTCATCTATTGTATCAGTTACTTTATTATTGTTTTCTTTTGGTTCATTTTTTATATTATTTGAAGATGTATTATTTTTAATTATATTTTCTTTTACGTCATTAACATTATTAGAAATACTATTCTCAGTAACTTTATTTTCAATTACATTATTTGTAACGTTATTTTTCACTACATTTTCGTTTTTTACAGTATTGTTAGTTAATTTGTTAGTATTATTTGTGGTATTTACTGTATTCTTTTTAATATTATTTGTTGTGTTATTATTTTGGTTGGTTACTGTATTTTTCGTTGTATTTGTAACTGTATTCTTTTTTGTATTTGTTGTATTTGTATTTTTCTTTGTTGTTGTGGATTTCTTTGTATAATCATTTAAGCATTTCTTTTTATCAGCTTCTGTCAATCCCATTTTTTCTATATATCCATTAATCAATTCTCGTGTTTCATCTGTATCAGCTTTATAAAACCAAAGTTCATTCATTTTAGATGGATCTCCAGGTAATTGCTCCATTTGCAAATCATTTATATTAAAATCAATTACGAAAGGTGCATATCCCAACATTTTATTTAATGTTATATTTGTTTCTAAATTATTAAAAACAGCAGAAACTACATTTTTTAATTGCTCTAAATTATTTGTTTTTATAACTTTTGTCGCTACAACTTTTAAAAATTCTCTCTGTGTTCTCATTCTTCCTTCATCATTATCTCCATATGAAGCACTATAAGTAGTTCCATTATTATTATGTCTAAATCTAACTAATTGCTCTGCTTGGTCACCATTTAATTTCTGATATCCTGATTTCAAATGAATATGCAAATTTTGTGAAGAATCATCATAATCCATATTAATTGGAACATCAAATTCCACACCACCTATAGAGTTAACAATATCTACTAGTGCTTGATTTTTTACAGTAATATAATAATCAATATTAACACCTGTAAGTTTTTCAACCGCTTTTACGGTTTTTTGCGGATCTTTCTGATATAATGCATTAATCTTATCAAATCCCCCTGCTGTAGCCTCATTATTTCCTATAAAAGTATCTCTTGGAATTGATAGTAAAAAAGCTTGATTTGTATCTGGATTATATCCGGCCAACATAATTGTATCTGTTAATTCTGCAGAAATATCGTCACTAACACCTAAAATAAGAACAAATATCGGATCTTGCTCTCCAACAGCATCTTTAACCATGCTTTTGACAGCTTCCGCAATATTACCTTTAGAGTTATATAGATATTTTCCAAAAATACCAACTGCTATTAATAATAAAGTAATTAAAATTATTAACATTATTTTTAAAACAATATTCATCTTTTTCTTATTCTTTTTATTTATATTGCCTTTATTATTTCTTTTATTATCTTTATTTTGATTTTGTTTTCTATTCTTATTATCTGATTTATCTATATATTTTCTATCCAGTAAATTTTCTGTATAATCATCTTTAACAATATTATTATTTTCAATATCAAAATCTTTTTTACTAATATTTTTTAATTCTTTTTCGTTTTTATTTTTTTTGTAATTTGTACTAGATTTCTTTATTGCATTGTTAGAATTTTTTTTCTTAGAATTTTCATCAATCATTCTCCTCGGTTTAGCTTTTTTATTAAAACTATGCTTAGCTCTTTTTTCCTCACTTTTTTCCTTATTATCTCTACCCATATTTAACCTCTTCTCACATTTTCTAAAATACTTTCAGCAGCAGCTCTTCCACTTTTAGCAGCCCAGGCAACAGTAGCCTTATTTCCTATTAAATCTCCTCCTGCCAAAATATTTTTTTCAGAAGTTTCAAATTTTTCATTAACTTTTAAATATCCCTTGTTATTTATATCTAATTTTAGGTTATTCAAAATATTTTTATCCACAGTAGAACCTATAGCCATTATTACATAATCTGCTTCAATAACATAATTGCTTCCCCCAATATTAACTGGACTTAATCTAGATTCTCCATCTTTTTTTATAAGCTTTGTTTTAATACATTCAACTCCATTTACTTTTTCATTTCCCAATATTTTAACAATATTATTTTGAAATAAAAATTCTATATTCTCATTTTTTGCCTCTTCAATTTCTTTTCTTTCAGCAGGCATTTGCTCCTCAGCTCTTCTGTATACAACTTTAACAGATTTTGCTCCAAGTTTTTTTACTGTTCTAGCACAATCAATTGCAACATTTCCTCCACCAGAAATTATTACATTTTTTCCTTTATAATCAGGATGAGAATTATGCTCTAACAATTCATTTCCACCATATACTCCTGTTAAATGCTCTCCTTCAATTCCCATTTTCCAAGATACATTTGCACCAATAGCAATAAAAATATAATCATATTCCTTTTTTAATTCTTCTAATTTTAGATTTTTTCCTAGCTCTTTATTAAATTGTACCTTTATTCCCAAATTTAATATTTTTTCAATATTCTTGTCCAATACATCTTTTGGCAATCTAAAATCTGGTATACCATGTCTTAGAATTCCGCCAAGACAATCATATTTCTCATATATAGTAACATTAACACCATTTCTTGCTAAAAATGCTGAACAAGTCAATCCAGAAGGTCCACTACCAATTACAGCAACTTTTATATCTTTATTTATTTTTTCAAACTCAGACATCTGAAAATTTTTTTCAATAGCCATATCACCCAAATAAGCTTCTATTTCGCCTATACTAACAGAATCTCCTTTAATTCCCCTAACACATGTAGATTCACATTGTTTTTTATGAGGACATATTCTTCCGCAAATAGATTGAAGTACACTAGTATTTGTTGCAGTTTTGTATGCATCTTCATAGTGCTCTAATTTCATTAATCTGATAATTTCTGTAATATCATTATCTAATGGACATCCCTTTCTACAAGGTTTCACTTTACAACCTAAACAATATTCAATTTTCTCATTTATTTTATTCTGTTCCATAATAGCTCCTATCCATTAAATACTTGTTTAAATTTTACTATTTAAAAATTTTAAAGTCAATACAAACCACTATTTTTCACACAACAGACATATTTATAATTCAACTATTTTTTACAAAAAACACAGTAAAATCACCATTTAACTTACTATTCACGGTAATTCATTAATAGATACCGTATTTGTATATATTTAAAAAGTAGAGCTAAGATTGGGAACAACAAGTTACATTGTGTTAAACTTCTCCACTACAGATTTTAAATCTCTCCAAAACTCAATTTTTTTGTTTTCATCTCTAAGCAAAGCTGCAGGGTGCCATGTTGGCATATAATATATCCCCTTTTTTTCAATCCACTTTCCTCTACTTGCAGTAATAGAAAGTTCCTTTCCTAAAATATTTTTTAGTGCTGTACTTCCCAATAAGACAATTACCCTAGGTTTTACTAAAATTACTTGATTACGCAAATAATTCAAACAACTTTCAGCCTCATCTGGTTCAGGAACTCTATTTTGTGGAGGCCTACATTTAACAATATTTGCAATATAAACCTCTTCTCTTTTAATTCCAAGCCCTTCAAAAGCCATATTCATTAATTTACCCGCTTTTCCAACAAATGGTAATCCCTGAATATCTTCATCAGCCCCTGGACCTTCGCCAATAAACATTATATCGGCATTTTTGTTACCTTGTCCAAAAACAATATTTTTTCTATTTACACATAATTTACATTTATTACAATTCACTATTGATTGCTCTAGCTCTTCCCAATTATCAAACATTTACTTCATTTCCTTTTACATAAAATACATCTATTTAATTGCAATAATAGCACCATTTCTTCCTGAAAATTCTCTTTCACATCTATATGAATGCAATATTTCATTATTACAAACAGTACAAATTCCTGAATCTATGATATTTTCTGCCTTTAATCCACATTTTTTCAACATGTCAATATTAGCTTTTACAGAATCTATATGATATTTATTTTTGCCATTAATAATTCCATCATTTGTAATTATTGACTCATCTTTAAATACATTTAAGAAAATATCCTTAACATCATCTTCAACTTCAAAGTGACATTTTCTAATAGTAGGACCAATGCAACATATTAAATCTTCTGGGTTTGTTCCATATTCCTTTTGCATTTTTTCAACAGCCACACGACCAATCTCCTTAACAGTTCCTTTCCAACCAGAATGAATATTTCCAATTGCATTTTTTACAGGATCATACAAAAATAATGATGTGCAATCTGCAAAGACAGCAGATAATACTTTGTTTTTCTCATTTGTTATAAGTCCGTCAGTTTCTTTAAAATCATGACTTTGACTTTCTTTATAAACAATCCCAACATTATTTGTATGAGTTTGATTTGGCATAACAACATTGTTAAAATCTAAATCCAAAACATTACAAATCTTTTTATAATTTATATCATCTTTATATTTTTCTTTTAAATCAATTGGTTTTAATGTATAACAATGTGTTAATTTATCACTATATTGCAACAACTTTCTAAATTGCAAAAATTCTATTCCATCTTTTCTCACATGTACAACATTTTCATTAGATAAATCTATCATAAAAATCCAATCCTTTCAAAATAATAAATTAACTATTCAGATACATCCTCTTTTATAAGCTCCAATACAGCATTTTTTTCCATCTCATTTATATAATTATAACGATTATTTGAGTTTCCCGTATCAAATCCACAAATTGCCTTATAATTGCAATATGTACAAGGTGTTTTTTTCTTTTTATAATATGGATTTATATCAATATTTCCCCCCATAATTTCTTCTGAGATTTTTTTAATAATCTTATTCATATATTTTTGAAGATATTCAAATTGTTTTCTAGATACTCCAGAAGTTCTAGACTGACTTAAATCTCCATCTTTTCCAATATAAGCAGGTATTATTGATGAAGATCCTTTTTCAAGATTTGTATCCATCATTTTTACAACATTTACATCAGCCAAAACTAACCCTTGCATTTTAAATTTTTTTCTAATTTCATTTTCAATTTCTTCTTCTGTCATATTTTTTTCAGATTTAATAACAGGATCTATTAAATTAAAATATAATACTCCCGCAGGTTCAACTTGCTCTTCCTTACATACAGCATCTAAATATGTTAATAATTGAATCTGCAAACCTACATAAACTGAATTAAGCTCAATGTTCTTATATGAAGATTTATAATCAATTATTCTAATATATTTACTATTTCCATTTTGAGCAATATCGATTCTATCAATTTTACCTGTTATTTCCACTTTTCTACCATCATCTAAATCTAATGTAATAGGGCTATATCTTTTTCCTTCTTTAAATTCAATTTCATTTCCAAGTACTTCAAAATCACTATATTTTAAGCTTTCAACTATATATTTCATAGATCTTTTTACAACACGCTTTAGTCTTTCTGATAACACTTTATATTTAGGTGTTGCAGAAAAAATAAAGTTTTTATTCAATCCTAGTTTTTCATTTATAATGTCATCTATTATAGCATTCATCTCATCTTCATTTAAATCTTTTATCCTTATACTTCTTTCACGAATTCTATTAAAAAATGTATCAATAGTATCATGCATAAAAGTTCCTGTATCAAGGCTATCAACCTTTAATGTATCTTTTTCAGATAAGTTAAGTCCGTATTTAAGATAATATGAAAAAGGACATGATCTGTATTGTTCCAACCTTGAAACACTAGTTTTCAATGTTTTCCCATATAAAAGTTCCACATTTTCTCTACTTATCTTATCTGGAATATTAGTATAATTTAAAGCTTTTAAACTATATATAAGTTTATATTTCCATTTTTCATTAGACATATAATAATTATAAGAGCAAATCCATTCATCATCAAGATCTATATCCTCATCTCTATATGATCTAATTTGATTTAATAACTCCTCAAAAGTAGTATTTTCAGTTAAGATTTCAGAGCTTTTACTGATAATATCACTTTGCTCTTTAATTCCAGGAAATATTTTTTTTATTTTTGATACAAGTGTTGATGCCCTTAAAGTTTTACCATCTGAGCTTGAAGATGAATATGATAAATTAACTTCACAACTTGCTGCTGTAAAGGCTTTATAAATATTAAAATTATCCTCATACATTCTTTCAACAGTTCCCTTAGCCAGCTCTATTCCACATTCTTTTAAATAAGCTCTATCATTATCATTAAAATATCCTTCATTTTTGTTAACACTTGGAAACATTCCATCATTTAATCCAATTATAAAAACTGTTTTTATTTTATGACTTCTAGATCTATCAATATCTCCCATAATAACTTGGTCTTGTGTACCAGGAATTTTTCCTAAGTCACTATTTCCAAGCCCAGTTTTTAAAATCTGCATATATCTATCAAATGTGATTTTTTCTTCGCCAAAAACCAAAACAATTTCATCTAACACCTGAACAATAATTTTCCAACTTGTTTCATATTCTGTAGCAATTTCAGATTTTCCTAATGCAATAAGATTATTTTCTTTTTGCTCTAATCTTTTATCTATTTCATTTTCAATAAGAAAATCATACAATCTTTTTGTAATTTCTTTTGCTGTATTAGTTCCTGACATGCTCTCCTTAAATTTTATTAATGGATTAACAATTTTTTTTCTAATTTCTTTAATATGCTCTATTTCCTCACGGTTAGAGTCATCTTCATCATGAAAATTCCAATCTCCTTTATACCATTTACTATATTTAATACCCCATTTTAAGCAATAGTTTTCAAGATTATATATATCATCTTGGGGAATGTCTAAAAAACCAGTTTTAACATAATTAAAAACTGATTCATATGACCAATTTTTCGCAAAAATTTCCAGTATTGAAAGTAAATACTTAACAATGATGTTTTGGCTTAAATCCTTTTTTTCATCAATAAAAACAGGTATCTGATATTTATTAAAAATTACCTTACACAAATTAGAATATGTATCTAAATTTTTTGTTATAATAGAAATATCTCTATATCTATAACCTTTATTTTTTACCATTTTAACAATATTAATAGCAATATTTTCAATTTCAGAATATGGATTATTCGCCAAAAATAAATTAATATGCTGTAAACTTTCTTTTTCATACTTTTTATATGGAACTGCATACAAATTTTCTTCCAAATATTTTAATTCCGGATTGTCAAATCTTACTACATTTTCCATATACACATGATCTTCAATTTTAGCATTAACATCATTTGCAACTTTCAAAATCTTCTGTACAGTTTCTTTATTTGCATAAAAAATATCTGTATCTGGAGAAAAACTTTGATTCAAAGAATCTGTACAAATATTTATAGATACCTGATAAGCTTGATTTAACAAAATTCCTATAATATCATATTCTTGTTTTGTAAATCCAACAAATTCGTCAATATAAATTAAAGAATTATTAAATATCTCTGTCTGTGGTAATTGTTCACTTAAAATTGTTAAAACATCATTTTCATCAATATATTTATTCTTAATTGTATTTTCGAATTCATTGTAAACAATTCTCATATCTTTCATTTTAGCATTTAAATATTTATCATTTGAGCTATTCATAAGATCGTCCAAATTTTCTACATTCACACCATGTTTTTTAAACTCAGTAATTTGTGTTGAAATTAAATCAATATTTTCATCTGATTTACCAAGAAAATTAAGATTTTTCTTCTCATTAAGTAAAATATTATAAATGAGCATAGCCTTACCACAGCTAGAAAGTGACGTTTTAGTACTTCCCCCAATTTCATTCATAACTCTATAAGCCATACGGTTAAAAGTTAGAACTTCGGCATTTAATGCTGCTCCTGTTCCAACCACATCTAAAAGTTCACGCTCAGCAGTAAAAGAGAACTGCTCAGGTGTAATAATATATATTTTTCTATTACCATTAATCTGATTTTTGATTTCATCAAAAATAAAAGTGCTTTTACCACTACCAGATTTTCCATAAACAAACCTTAATCCCATAATAAAAACCTTTCAAATCAATAAATTATAAATATCTATTTTTTTGCCATTCCCGATGTTGATCTTACCCAATAAAAAAGATATTGCTGTGCAATTCCAGCTAAATTTCCAAATTTATCTAATGCCAATTTATTTATAGTATTTTTGCTAACTTTAGACTCATCTGAATTTCCAATATATAAATCATTTACAACTCTTCTAACCCAAACATCTATTGGAAATATATCAAATCTTTTTAAATCGGAAAAAAGCAAAATACAATCAGCCACTTTTGGACCAACTCCAGATAAATTTAACAATTGGGCTCTCGCAGATTCAGTATCTAAGTTATACAAGCTTTCCAAATTAAAATTACCACTATGAATCAAATTAGTTGTTTCATACAATCTAATATCTCTAAATCCTAGGCCCAAACTTCTAAATTCAGCAACTGTCACATCTTTAAGTTGTTCAGCTGTTGGAAATAAGTAATATTTTTTATTATTAAAACAAACTTCAGATCCATATTTTGCACATAATCTTTCAATAATTCCTTTTATTCTTGGAATATTATTATTTGCAGAAATAATAAATGAAATAATAGTTTCCCACAAATCCTGATTTAATATTCTAATTCCAGAGCCGTATTCAACGCTTTTTTTCATATTCTCATCAATAACAGATAAAATTTCTTTAATTTTTTCATAATCTCTATTTAAATCAAAATAATTTTTAACAAATTCACTAATATTGCAATTCAACATTCCTTTAAAGAAAATATGTTTTTTGTCACAAGAAACATTTAATACTCCATTTTTTACAACTCCAGTATAACTTCCATCAAGCTCTTTATTCCATCTAAAACACTGTCCACAATCAAAAATATCACTTAATTCAAATGCATCTATCTTATTTAAAATTAAATTTTGCTCTTTCATAAAAATCCCTACTTTAATAATATTTCTTCTTGTATGTTATCATATTTTATATGTTTTTTCAAACCTTTATATTAATATTTTCAAGCTAAAAATGAGCAAAATGTTACAATTCACAGCTGAATATTAATAATAACAACAAAGTCCACAGTCATTATAATTATTAATAATTCAATTTGTATATACAAAAAAAGAGCAAGTTTAAAAACTTACCCCTTTTAGCTAATAGCTATTATTTATTAAAATTCATATATATAACATTCTAAGTTTCTTCTACCAAATGCAGTACATTCAGAATAACTATTCATATAAACATCTAATTTATTATTTGAAATAGCTCCACCTCTATCTTGTACTATAAACCATCCACCATTTGGACAATTTGCAAAATATGGTATATATAAAATAGTTCCCATAGCATAACCTTTACCTGCTGCTACTGTATACCAAGCTTGAGCTGTTGCACCACATGCAGTCTTAGTATTTCCACCACATGAAGCTGCACAATATGCAGAAGCATTTAATGTTGTTACTTTTGGTGTCATACCTTCTACTCTTGAAGCTAATGAAGAGGTTGACCCTCCTGTACTTGTTGGAATTGATGTTGAACTTCTTGATGTTACAACCTTAACTTCTTTATCTCTAATCTCTTTTACACAATTTGTTGGTTCTTTGATTAGATTTTCTGAAAGTTGAGTTTTCTCAATTTCTTCTCCGTTTTGATATTTAACTTTATAAGAAATCTCTTTAATTCCATCTACACCATTTTTTACAATTTTTTCAGTTTTTTCAGCATTGCCTGTTGATAAATCTTTTGTTTCAATTTCATATGCTACTTTAACCTGCTCTTTTATAATTTTTTCTGTTATAGAGTTATAATCTTTTAACACATTTTCTACAGATAAATCTTCAGAAGCAATCTCCAAAGTATTTGAATTTTCCTTACTAAATGTTATTTTTATTGTTTTATTATCTGATAATTCTTCTTCCAAACTTGGTATTACTTTTTCTGTTGGTAATAACATGATATGGTTTTCATCTAGAATTTCTGAAATATTAGTTTTTGATGTTAATACATCCATCTCATAACCATCTGATAATATGATTTTAACACTATTTAGTTTTGAACTTGCTGCCATAACTCCTATTCCCATAACGAATAATAGAATTATACTTATTGATATCACCTTTTTTAACGATATCGAAGCTTTGTCATCTTTCTTCATAAGAAATTTGTTCCCTCCTTTTTTTGCAACAACATGTTAATTATAGCACTCTTTGGTGTTTTTGTCAAATTTACGTAACTTTAGCACTATTTTTAGTTACAGTTTTCCGATTTATTACATTATTTATTTTATGCCTAATTATGGAAAATATTCCTAATTTATACCAAAAACTTTTTCTGCATTTTTATATGTAATTTTTGCAATCTCATCTATATCTAAATTTTTATCTTTCGCTATCTTTTCTGCTACATACTTTACATTTCTTGAATCATTTCTCTTTCCTCTATTTGGCTCAGGTGACAAATATGGACTATCAGTTTCTATTAAAATATTATCCAATGGAACTAATTTAATAATTTCCTCCGCGTTTTTAGAGCTTTTAAACGTAATTGGTCCAGCAAAAGAAATATAAAAATTTTTCTTCAATCCAGCTGTTATCAAATCTTTATTTTGTGGACAACAGTGAAATATTCCAGGTTTTACAAAATCTGTATTTTTTATTATTTCAATTGTATCCATAATCGCATCTCGCGTATGAATCATTATTGGCAAATTTAATTTATTCGCAATTTCTATTTGTTTCTTAAACGCATATAATTGTAAATCTTTATTCTCCTTATTCCAATAGTAATCTAATCCAATCTCACCTATTGCAACAACTTTTTTATTATTTAACCCTAGGTCTTGTATCTCTTTTAATTGTATATCTAATTCTTCTTTCGTTTCTGGAATATCATTTGGAGATATTCCCGCTGTTGTATACACATACTCATATTTATTAGCAATTTCAATTCCCTTTTTACTAGATTCCACGCTATATCCAGCACTTACAAATTTTGTAACACCAGAATTATAAATCTCTTCTATTACTTTAAATCTATCTTCATCAAATTTCTCATCATCATAATGAGCATGAGAATCAAAAAATTCCATCATTACCTCCTAATCTGAATATATTAAAGCTGTAGCTATAGCATATTCTTTTACATGCGAAATGCTTATTTCTATATTATTTACAAAGTTTATATTACGTAATTTAACATATGGCTTTCCATTTGGCTTATTTAAAATTTCTATATCTTTCCATTTTACAGAATATTTATTTTCTAAGTAATCTGACAAAGCCTTAAATATCGCTTCTTTAGCAGCAAATCTTGCAGCATAGCTTTGAAACTTATTTAACCCCTTATTTTCACAATAATTTATTTCTTTCTCTGTAAAAATTCTATTTTTGAATTTATTTGGGTATTTTTCAATTATCTTTTTTATTCTTTGTGTTTCAATTATATCATTACCAATTTTAAAATTCATTATTTTTCACCAACTTTTATAAAAAATTTTCTATAAGTTCCCATTCACTATCAACCATCAATAAAATTCAGCAGAGTAGAATATGTGAATATATATATTAAAAGAAGTGACGCGCAGTTTGGGAGCTTTTAACTAATATTTAAAATATCACAGAACTAAAACGAAGGCTTTACAACCCTCACACTACTTTGTATGGGCGACCAGCAAGGAACGTATTTTAATATATATATTCACATATTCGGCCTAT
>CAKPRA010000043.1 GCA_934180065.1 uncultured Clostridia bacterium
TGTTAGAAGTATGTAAAGAATTTGCTAAAGAAAAAAGTGAAATAATTATATATACAATAATTAGTGAGGTATTTTTGTGTCACGAGAATAAGTTTGATTATGATGTGAGTTTTTATATTGATTCAATACCAACTATGTATTTTGATATTTATAAAGGAGCATGGAGATTAGGCTATATAGGAGAAGATAAATCAAAAGTTGGAACAAAGATATATACAACAGAAAAAACTGGTGCATATATAAAAAAAGATGAATATGATTTTTCTTTAGAAAAACTTTATGGTACTTTAAAATCAAGATATGAATATCATGCCAAAAGATATGAGGATTATGTTAAAGTTAAAGATAAAGTAAATGAATTTATAAAAAAAAGTAATCTTTTTACAAAAACAAAAAAAGTAAAGAATCTATGTGCTTATCTAGGAATAGATTATCTTAGTAATGATATATATTTTACTGAGGTAATTGATAATTCTGTTTTATTTAGATGGGGTGAAGATAAATTAATTGATTATGCGGGAAATACTCATAAAATTGAAGAAATAGAAAAATACATAGATGAATATAAATAATATATTATAGATAAGCTACTTTTTGTGTAGCTTATTTTTTTCTCACATTGATTTTTATAAAATAAAAGTTTATATTATAAATGAGGTGAGGAAAATGGAAGATTATACAATAACACTTACAAAAATACTAGGAAAAGAAAAAAATGAGGAATTAGTAGAATACACAATTAAAGAAATTAGAAAAAAATTTGGAAATATAAGAATAAACAAAGCAGTAAACATAGTAAAAATTAATCATCAAGCAGTTATGATAATTGCAATATTAAAGGCAAAAGGACTTGCAGATGAAGAAATTATAAAAAGATTACATTGGGAAAAAAGAAGGTCATATAAGTATATTATTACAAATAATTATGATGATTTTATTTTTAAATATAAGGAATATATAGAATTGATTATAAAGTTTGTAAATAAAACTTAAATTTTTTCTCAAATAGATTTCTATAATCAAATTTCTTAAAATATAAGTAACGAATTAAGAAAAGAGGTGTATAGATGTCAAAAGAATATAAAGAGATATTGAAAAAAATATTAGGAGAGGAGATGGAACAACAGCTAATTACACAAGCTGCTAAAGAATATCAAGATGAGGTGGATAACATAGATGATTTAGATATAATATTAGAATCATATTATATAGCAATTTTTTTAATAGGAATTTCTAAGAAGAAAATTGAATTTGAAAAATATAATATTCATTTTATTGATATACCAGATATAAATATAAAAACAGAAGAGTTTTGTTCAAAATATAAAAAGTACATAGATAAAGTAGAAAATTTTAAATTTGAATTATTCAGAAAACTAATTAAATAATAATTAAAGTAACATTTGTGAAAGCAAGTGTTATTTTTTTACTCAAATTTTTTCTCAGATTGTAAATTTATTATAGCTAGTTATATAGTAGTCTTAGGAGGTGAAGAAATTGATTGCTAAAAATATAGAAATGCTAAAGAATGTTGTGGGTGAAAAATATTATTCCAATATAAGTGAAAATATCTTTAAAAAAATATCTGAAGTTTATCCAGGAATATTAATTGATAAAGCTTTGGAGATAGCAGAAATAAATATTCAAGCTGTGATAGATGTATCTAGAATAAATTTTGAAATATATGATGAAAATATACAGTTGAAAGAATTATTAAAATGGACTAATGCTTCAGATTATGATTTTTTACTTATAAAAGATATAAAAGAATTAAAAAAGTTATATGTTGAATAATAGACTTTTAAAAATGAATTACTCTATATTGAATATATAGAGTGATTTTTAAAAAAGAAAAAAATACTACATAATTACACTTATGTAGTATTTTAGAAGAGAATGAGCAAAAAAGTGAAAGAAAAATACTACATAACTAACAAAAAAGATAATAAAAAAATACTACATAAATAGGAGTGAAAAAATATGGAGGTATTAAAAGAGTTTGAGGAATATTTAAAAGAAAATTATGAAACAAATGAAAACCAAAATACAATTCGAGCATATATGACAGATGTAAAACAATTTATAAAATTTTTTGATGAGTATTTTGAAGAAAAAATACTAGATTTTTCAAGAGCAGATTATAGCGAGTATAAAAAATACATGATTGATGATAAACAATATAAATATTCTACAATAAATAGAAAAACTGCATCTTTATCTATATATGAAAATTTTTTAATAGAAAAAAGAATTAGAGCAAACGAAGAAAAAATAATTAAAAAAAGAGATTTTTATAAAATAGAAAGACAATTGATTACTTCTGATATGCTTCCAAAACAAATAATAAAGAAAGTCAAATTAAGAGCTGGAAGAACAAGTAAAAGAGATTATGCAATGTTTGTTTTAATGGATGATGGAGGATTAAGAGTATCAGAAGTTTTAAATTTACAATTGGAAAGAGATATTGATTTTAATATGTATTCAATTCATGTTTTAGGAAAAGGAAATAAATTAAGAAGTGTATTTATGGAACAAATAATATATGATGCAATTAAAGAGTATTTGCCAGAAAGGGAAGAAAAACTAAAGGGAAGAATAAATAAATACTTATTTGTAAGTAATAAGACTTCAAATACAAATAAGCCAATGTCAAGAACAGGAATAAATAATTTATTGGAAAAATATTGCACGGAAATAAACGAAAATAAAATAAATCCACACATTTTTAGACATGATGCAGCTACGCAAAAATACGAACAAAATTATTCAGATTTAATGTTGAAAAAGTTTCTTGGACACTCATCAAATGCAACAGATATTTATACACATCCAGGATGCGAGAAATACCGAGAAAATAAGCCAAAACAAGCATAAATATTGCAAAAAAAGGTTTACAATAATGCGAAAAAGTGATAAAATTATGACAAATAAAAGATTGGGGGTACAGGGGATTGCTGAATGTTTTAATAGCCGAAGATGAGATGAGAATTAGCGTACATCTATCTAATGCGATTAATACTGAAAATGTAAGATGTATCGGAATCTTGAACGAAGGCACAAAGGTTTACCAAAGAATTAAAGAACTAAAGCCAGATGCACTAATACTTGATTTAAAGATGCCAGGAAAAAATGGAATTGACATTTTAAGAGAAATTGAAAATGACGAAGAAATTAAGACTAGAGTTATAGTTTATTCTGGATATACAAGTTATATAGCACAGGCTAGAGATTACAAATGTGTTGATAGATATTTTACTAAAATGACACCAGCTGAAGAAATATCTAGAGTTTTAGAGAAAATGGTAGAAGATGTAGCCAAGAAAAATACGAAAGACAAGATATTTGATATACTGTTAAATTTAGGATTCCCTTATTCTTTACAAGGAACAAAATTTATGAACGAATGTATTTTATATTCAATTGTTGAAGATGAAGATAATATTAAAAATGTTTATGAAGAAATTGCGAGAAGAAAAGGAAAAAATGTACATACAATCAAATCGGATATTAATACAGCAATAAAAAGTATGTGGAGATACGGAGATAAAGCAAAAACTAGAAAGATACTAAGATTAGGAGATATGGATAAACCAAGTAGCAAAGGTATTATCTCAATGATTAAATATTATGTTGTTAATTAAAAACAAAAACAAGAACTTTTAAAATTATACTATTTGTTCTTGTTTTTAAATTTAGGATTAAAAAATTGTTTTGATATATCATCTTGAAATTTATTTATTGTTTCAAGTAGTTTTTTCTGCTTTTTTGAACTTTGTTTCTTTTTATATTTCTTCACTTCTCTCAATTCAATCACCTTGAAAGCATTATAAAAAATTAAAAGCCAAAAGTCTTGAAAAGGTTGATATATAGCGAAAAGATAGGATTTTATTTTGAAAAATCTGTAAAAAAATCAAAAAAGATTAAAAAAGATTAATTTAGAAAAATTTTTTCTCAAATTTACTTATAAAGAAAGAATATATATAATGAAATTAATATATATATTATAAAAAAGAGGAGGGAACATAAAATGGATTTAAAAAAAATCAAAGAAATTGTTGACAACAATAAGAAAGAAATTAGGCATATCTATATGTATAATATTTTAGTAAATGAAGAGAAAATACCATTGAATATAGTAAATGATAATACTAAAATGTCGTATATTATGGAAATGATTGAAAAAGTATATTTGGAAAATGATTATGACTTAGCATTTATATGTGGAGTTGCAAACATGTATTTGACAGAGATTTTGGAAGAAAATCCAGATTACAATTTGGAGAATTTATGTAGTGAAACATTTATTGAAATGAATAGATGATAGTTCAAAAACTATCGTCTATTTCATTTATAAATTTCATTTTCTTCAGTATATACTTGTCCAATTTTTTACTTTGTTTTAAAATTTTATCATAAGGAGCATTTTCATAAATCAATTTTTCTAGTTTGGCTGTATTCTTTAGTATAAGCAAACATAATTTAGAATCCATAAAAATCACCTTCCACTTATATTATAGCAAATTTTTATTGAAATTGTTGTCGGAAAATGTCGAAAGAGAATAAAAGTTTGAATTTATAATGAAATATTGAAAAATGTTCGGTGATTATGTTAGAATATAAAAAAGTATAGATGAGGAGAGTTTTATAAATGGTAGAAATTGAAAGAGTAGATAGTATTGATGAAAAATATTTAAAAATGATAGATGATGAATTTAATAAATATGCTAATAAAAATAATGTAGTATGTGATTATGTTTCATTTTCATTTGTTGCTAAAGAAAATGATAATATTGTTGGCATAATAACTGGTCGTTCATATTATAAAGAAATACACATTAGTGATCTTATAGTGTTAGAACAATATCGCAATAAGAAGATAGGAAGCAAACTGATAGAAAAAGTTGAAGAATATTATAAAAATAAAGGTTTTGAAAACATAAATTTAACTACTTATGATTTTCAAGCACCAAAGTTTTATCAAAAGTGTGGATTTGAAATTGAATTTATGAGAGAAAATAAGCAAAATCCAAAACTTACAAAATATTTTTTAATAAAACATATAAATTAGATTCATAGGAGGATGGATTATGGAGAACAAGTATGAGCAAAAGAATAAATATATTTTTTTTATAAATATTGATGAACAAGCAATAAAGATATATGAAAGATCATATCAGAATGATAAATATGAGATAATAAGAAAAGAAAGCATAATAATTGCTAAAAAAGAATTTGAGAAGAAAATATCAGATGACATTTTAAATTTTACATTGAATCTAATTTTAAAGTATAATATTGAAGAACCTATGATAATAGACTTATCAAATGAAATTGATAATATAATATATGAATTTGAAGAAAATTGGGAAGAATATATAGAAAAAAATCATGTTTCTATTTTAAAATTAAAAAAAGAAATTGAAAAAGAGATAGCAAATGTGAAAAGAAAAAGATTGGATATAAATGAAGAAAATAGCTAGATTTAGCTATTTTTTTCAATCCAATTCTTAAAATCTTCAGCAGTTATTTTTTTATTTTTATATTGATTTACTTTCTTTTTTCCGATTTCGGCAAATTTGTCAAATTCATTAACATATTTATCTATATCAGGATTACGAGATTTCATCATTGACTTTTTATTATATATAGAATAGTATAAAGATAAAAGTTTATCATTTTCTTTAGCTGAAATAAATGAATTCCTTCTCCCAATTTCTCTACAAGTTTTTTTAGTTTCATTTGGTGCAATATTAGTACAATAATTAAATGCTTTACTTGTAGCAATGAAATATCTATTACAGTTTTTACATACTTTTAAATAAATACTCTCTCGCAGTGTAGCAGAAATTGATTTATAAAGAATACTATCAATGTTATAAGGAAGTATTAAATCATATTCGACTACTGTATTTTCTTTATTTGATAAAAAATTAAAAATTTCTTTTTCAGTTTCACCAGGATAAGATGAAAAGAGATTTGTTGAATAGTATGCAGCTTTATTTTCATTTAAAATAGTAAGATCGGGTGAGATTCTTCTTAAAACATAAAGTCTTTCAATAGGTTTAAATTTGAGTGCTTTTTTATTTGGATTCAATAAGCAATAATCCAAAATCATATCAGTTTGTTCTTGCAATTTTACTAATTTGTTTTTATTTTTATTCTGAAGTCCCATAATAAAATCAATAAATACATCTTCAAAACAACTTCCATTTTTAAAAACTTTTTTCAACTTTTTAAAATCTAATACAGATAATGAATATTTCAAGAAGAAATCCTTGAATTCATCTAATTTATTAAAATCTGTATTTAAAAAGTCAGCTAAAAAAGTTCCTAAAGGTTGAAGTGTAATTTTATAGTTAGAATCAATAAGAAATTTCATACTTTTTTTATCAAATTTTATAGGATAATTTATAATAATTTCACTATTGCTTTTTTCATTAATTGCTAATCCTAGACCAGATAAAATGTCTAGAATACAAGTATTTTGCTCCATTAGAATCTCCTTTTTTGTTATAAACACAAATTTGATATTTGTTCAAATTGCGTTCAAATCGCTTTTTACCAATATCCATTGACTTTTAATAAAGAGAATTTTATAATGCAGATAGTTAGAAACACAGCACACAAAATCGTGTTACTAACATCTATGAAACATATAGTATAATCACGAAAAATCCCCTTTATTAGCCGTTTAAATTATACTATATGTTTACAAAAAAATCAATATAGGCGAATTCTAGACAAGTCTATATAGAATCACTATGTCCAAAAATGTGTAAACAGTTTTTGAACTAACTGGAAGGAGAAACTTTATTATGGAAAAAATTGCAATGATTAATAATCTTTATTTTGAACAAAAGAAATCATTGACTGAAATATCAGAAATAATAAATACATCCATAAGTTACATATCAAGAATTTTAAAAAAAAATGAAAACTATAATGAAGAAAAAGAAAAAAGAAAAAAAGATAATTTAACACAAAGAAGGATTATACAAAAGAAACTAATTTATGAAGGAAGGAAAAATAAGTTAGATAATGACTATATAGACTTGAAAAGTCAACATGAACAGGCATCAAGAGAATTATCTAAAAGAAGCGTATTAGGAAAAGATACTTTAAGAAAGTGGTGCAGTAGTGCATACAGTTATAACAAAAGTAAAAGATGTTATGAATTTGATACTAAAACTTTAAATAAACCTGCTGATTTTCCACTATATATAAAAGCTTAAAGCATAGGAGAAAAATATGATAACGAAAAAACAAGGAATAGCTTATGCAGCAATTACAATGGATTTATTATATAAAATGAAAACTAAAATAAATCCTGAAATATTAGCAGAACAAATGGAATTAATATATGATTTATATGATCCAGCTGAAGTTGAAGAATTATATTATAATATGCTTCAAAACAATAAAATTTTATTAAATAACATAAGTGGAAGAGCTAATTGTTATATTATAAATTTTTGCGACACAAAAGATAGACAAATAAAAATGTTAAGAAAATTTTGTAAGAATAATATTGAAATTGGAAAGATGTATATTACTCCACCAGGTGAAAATAAGGAAATATATTATAACTTAATTAAAGATATTAGGAATAAGAATATGGACATCTTAATTATGAATATTTTTACTATATTAGGAATGAGCGAGAGGGAAAAAAGCATGATAGTGCATCTTTGCAGAGAAAATGATATTACTTTTGTAGAAATTTAAAGAGGTATGATTATGAAGTTATTAATTTTTATATTAGGTATGATGATAGGAGGAACTTTAACACTTTTTTTACATTGTATGCTAATTGTTGCAAAAGAATCAGATAATAAATTAAAATAAAAAAATAGTCAATTTTTTTCTCAGCTAGTAATATACTTTAAAAAGAAATATAATTTGTAAAAAAAGGAGTAAAAATATGAATGTGGGATTATATTCTTTTAAAACAATGGAACTAGAACATATAATTAACTTAAAAAAACAATTAAATGAATCGCTTAATGTGGACAAAATTTATTTATATTTTGAAAATGATAATAGTTATAAAGTGAAGAATCGAAAAGGACTTAAGAAATTAATGAAAGACTATGAAAAAAATAGAATAGATATTATAGCTTTGGAAAATTTTGACGCATTAGGAAAGAAAAAACCAGTAATATATGAAATATTAAAAGATTTTCAACAGAAAAATTATAATGTATATATTGTAGATGAGGATATTAACACATTAAATAAAGATGGAATGCTAAGATTACAAGTTTATACGCAACTTATTAAACCTTGTACTTATAAAATAAGTACAAGGATAGTAAGAGATGGAGAAAAAGTGAAAAAAATTATTAAGAGAATAGAAATTTAAAAAGTCAGTAAATCTGGCTTTTTTATTATGGAGGAAATAAGAATGAATAAACAGGAATGTAAAAAATATTTGAGAAAGGCATTTAAGAGATTGAAAATGCAAAAAAAAAGTATTAATCCACAGAATATAGCTTATGAATTAGTAGATGTTTCTGAAAATCAAATGATGATATATATTGCATATTCAAAGATTGCTGTGAATAATATGATTAATAGTGGAAATATAGAAATATGTATAAATGATTTATTGGCACAAATTGATATACTACCAGAAATTTATCCTATTGGAAAAGCAATTGAAGTGGCAAATAAACTCTAATTTTTTGTCAGCTTTATTTTCATTAAGATTTTTCATAATATTAAGAAGATTTTAATGAAAGAAGGGAAGAAAATTATGAAGTCAATAATTGAAAAATTGGATCTGCTATATGAGAGAAAATATATTGAAACAAGCAAGAAAAGAGCAATGAGTTTGTTAGATGAAAACAAAGATAATATAATTGCTTATATTAGAGTAGCAAACTTGAGAAATTGTGAAGAATTTATTAAAAGGCAGAAAGATATTATCGAGAATTTTTGTAAAACATATAATATAAAATTCAAAGCGACTTATGTTGATGAGGGATTTTCAGGGCTGAATTTTGATAGACCAGGAATAAAGAAAATAATAGAGGAACACAAAGAGGATATTATATTAGTATGTGATGAAGCACGAATATCAAGAGATTATTTTAATTTTCTAGATTTTACAGATAAAATAAAGGTTATAGCCATAAATAGCTTAATAGATAAATAACGAAAAGATTAGTTTTAAAAGCTAATCTTTTTTTGATAATATTTTCGCCTAATTAATCATAGAGTTTATTGAGGTGATAATGATGGAGAATGTAGAAAGGAATGAAGAATCAAATGAAAAGGAAGATAAAAACTTTAATGTTATTGTAACTTATGCTGAAAATGGACAAAGTTTTCAGACAATTGCTGAAAATATAATAGTTAGAAAAATGAATGAATTGATTTGAAATTTTTTCTCAACTTTTAAAAAAATAATTAATGTGTTAATGAATAAGCATAGATAATTACAAAGAAGGGAGGAGATTTGGAATCATACAATTTTAATAATAAAGATTATAGTGTAGCTTTATATATGAGATTGAGTAAAGATGATGGTGATAAAGAAGAAAGTGAAAGTATAACAAATCAGAGAAAAATATTAGAGGCATTTGCAAAAGAAAATAATTATAGAGTTTATGGTGAATATATTGATGATGGATATAGTGGAACAAATTTTAATAGACCGAATTTCAAAAAAATGATTAAGGATATTGAAAATGGAAAAGTAAACATGGTAATAACAAAAAATCTAGCAAGATTAGGAAGAGATTATATAGAAACAGGAAGGTATATAGAAACTTATTTTCCAGAAAATGAAATTCGTTATATTGCTATATTAGATGATGTTGATACATATTTAGATAAAAATTGTGATACGATTGCTTTTAAAAATATTATGAATGACTTTTATGCAAAAGAAACTTCAAAAAATGTAAAAAAAACTAAAAACAGAAAGAAGAAAGAGGGTTTTTACTATGCAAGTTATGCTCCTTTCGGATATAAAAAGATTGACAAGGCGGGACATTTAGAGATTGATGAAGTAGCAGCTGATACTGTTAGAAGAATTTTTAAAGAATTTATAGATGGAAAAGGCACATATCAAATTTCACAATTATTAAATGAAGAAAAAGTAATAACACCAGGACTACATATGAACATGACAGGTGTTTTAAATAATATTACAAATACAACAAATTTGTGGACACATACTGCGATTAGACGAATTCTAGAAAACCCAGCTTATATAGGAACGATTGTTCAAAACAAAAGGAAAAAGATAAGTTATAAAAGTAAAAAAATGATTGCTCTTCCAAAAGAACAACAGATAATCACAGAAAAACATCATCCTGCAATTATAAAACAAGAAATTTGGAATATGGTTCAAGAGAAATTAAAAAAATGTGAAGGAGAAAAAATAAAAGAAGAAGATCCATTGTTAAAATCGCTAGTTTATTGTTATCATTGCCATAATAAGATGCAGTTTGTAAAGAAGCAAGATAAATATAAAGATAAGATAACTATAAGAAAATATTTTATTTGTGCGACATCAAGAAGAAAAATAACGAATAGAACCTGTACAAATAGATGTTATATAAATTATGAACAATTTGAAAAAAATGTTATTGAAAAAATATCTAGTGTATTTGAACAATATATAAATTCTGAGGCATTTAATGATAAGAAATTACTGGATGATTTAATAAAATCACAAAGCAATAAGGGCAAATTATTAGAAAAGCTAGAACAGGTTAATGTTCAATTAAATAGTGTAAATAAAAAGATAGCTACATTATATAACGATAAGTTGAATGGAATAATAGAAGAACAAGATTATACCACTTTTGCAGAAAATTTGCTAAATGAAAGACATAAACTTGAAGAATTAGTAGATAAAACAACGAAAGAAATAGAAGAATTTGAAAAAAATTGCGATAATAAACAAATAGAAAAGAATATAAAGATGATAATAAGACAAACAATTGAGGGAAAAGAATTAAAAAAAGAAGATATACAACAATTAGTTAATATGATTGAAATTGATGAAAATAGAAACATACTAATTCATTTTAATTTTTATGAATTGAATTGTATAGGAGGATATCTTAATTATGATGACAGTAAAAAAGCAATCAATTCGTAATGTTGCTATATATTTAAGATTGAGTAAAGATGATGGAGACAAAGAAGAAAGTGAAAGTATTTCTAATCAAAGAAATATAATATTAGATTATTTGAGAGAAAATTTTGAATATGAAAATTATTATGAATATGTGGATGATGGAGTTTCAGGAGCTACTTTTAATAGACCAGGTTTTAGAAAAATGATTAGTGAATTGAAAACAAATAAAATAGATTTAGTTATTACAAAGAACTTAGCTAGATTTGCACGAAACTATATTGAAGCAGGTGAATATATAGAAAAAATATTTCCAAACAACAACATTAGGTATATTGCAATAATAGATGGAGTAGATAACTTTGAAGATAGGATTGCAAATGAATTTGCTCCAATAAGAGGAGTTTTTAATGAATTATTCTGCAAAGAAACTTCAAAGGCAGTTAAAAGAAGCAAGAGAAAAAAGATGACTGAAGGATTTTATAGTTGCACTGTAGCTCCATTTGGATATAAAAAAGATTTAGAAAATCCAGGGAAGTTAATTATAGATTATGAAGCGAGTAAAGTTGTTAAAAGAATTTTTAAGATGGCATTGGAAGGAAAAACAGCAATGGAGATAGCGGATAAATTTAATGAAGAAAAAATAAAAACTCCAGCAGAATATCTTAGCTTAAAAGGATTGGAAAATAGAACGAAAAAAATTTGGTCAAGATCTATGATTGCAAGAATATTAGTAAATAAAGTTTACATAGGTGATTGTCTGAGAGGAAAAACACAAAACATCAGCTATAAGAGTAAAAAAAGAATAAATATTAGAAGAAACGAACAAATTGTTACAAAGAATACACATGAAGCGATAATTTCAGAAGAAATGTTTGACAAGATACATAATAACAATAAGTTTGGCTCTAAAAAAGGAGAAAGCCAGGAATTTGTAGTTAAATTTGTTAATTATTTATATTGTGGAAAATGTAAATCAAAAATTTCTAAAAGAAAGCTAAGAAAGAAGATAAAGGTCTTTTGCCCATATAGAAATGAAACAAACTTTTTGTGTTCAAACAACGAATTATATAATTATGAAGAAATAGAAAGAGCGATTATAGATGCAATAAGAAGTGAATTCGAATTATATTTCAAAAAGAAAAAACTCAATCCTAATGTGATAGCAAGATATAATAAAAAGCAAATTGAAGATATTGACAAAAAAACAGATGAAATAAATAAAGAATTAGGTATGTTAAGATTTAAAATTTCAAAACTATATAATGACAGGTTACAAGAAAATATTACAGAAGAATATTATAAAAGCAATTATGAAAAATTGGTTAATACCAGAAAAGAATTAACAAATCAATGTGAAATACTAGAGAAACAAAAGAATAAAATAAATGGTACGAATGAAAATATGTTAAGAATAAAAAAAGTAAAAAAAATCTTGAAAAAATTAGATAAAGAATCATTATCAGAAGATGACATTGGCGAAATGATTGATAAAATATATCTATATGAGGATCACATTCATATTTTTTATAAATTTCAAGATATTCAAAGTAAAATTATTTCATGTCAAAATTGAACACTTAATTTAGAAGTGTTCAATTTTGATAATTTGTAAAAGAGAATATTTTCAGTAGAAATAAAAAATATTTGATAAAAAACAAAGATAAAAATTGATTTTCCTGTTGTTTTTGAACAGCATAATAAAGTTTAAAAGAAAATAAAAAAAGTCCAGAAATTTTAAAGAAAAATTTTTTATTTTTCCTGTCATTTCTGAACATCATAATCATTTGCAGAAACTACACATATAGCTTTTAGCATTTCATCAACTGTTAAATTTTCGGTTGTAGTAAGCCATATTTGTGAACCTCCCATGGATTCGGCATTAGCAGAACATGGAATAGGGGTATCATATGATATTTTTCCTTGTGAGATTGCTTCCATTATTAAATATATACTCATGAGTTTTGTCACACTTGCAGGTTTTAATTTTTCGTGTGAATTATATGAATATAAGATTTGACCTGTTTTTTGTTCAATCAATATTGAACTTTCAGCTTCTAGATTAAGAAAATTATTTTCGAAATTTTCATCATTAGAATCTGAAAGAATTGAACTGGAGCTGACAGGAGCATAGTCAGGTTTAAATGTTGACCAAATATAATTATTTTCATTTGATGCATAACAAGATGAAAACAAAAAAGAAGTGAATATAAAAGTTATTACAAAATTAATACCAATTTTAAAAAAACGCATAATAAATCTCCTCCATATACATTTAAGTATATTCATAAAGAGAGATATTATGAATTATTAATTAAATAAATTATAAAAGGTTATTATTTTTTTACTGTTTGTTTTATATGTTATTCTAAGGCAAATGTCGAATTATGTCGAACGATTTTTCTTGACATTTCAAGCTTTACAAGCTATAATAACTTCAGAAATTGCGAAAAATGTATAAAAAGGAGGGAAAATATCTAATAAACTATGCAACCTACTAGAAAATAGGAGGAACATGAAAAATAGCAAAATAAAAAAATTTATTTCAATAAATTTAATTTTAATAAGTATATTATCAATATTTAACTTTAATTCAAAAAGTAAAGCAACCATAACAAGAGAAAATGAGACTGGAGAAATAACGGTATCAAATGTAGAACAAGGAGGAAATGTAACAATAACACAACTCGCATCAATAGAATACAGTTTTCAAAGGGATCAGGCAACAGACAATTATGTGTGGCTAGAACAAGTCGAAGGGTGGATAAAACAAAATTATCCTGAATATTTAGATACAAGAGAATTCTACAAAAAAGTAAAAGACAATTCAGAAGAAGCAAACAACTTTTACCAAAAAATGGTAGCTGCAATAGGAAAAAGAGAAATCAACGTAAATGTACTAAAAGAAACTCAAAAGGTAGAAGGAACACCAAGCTATTCTGAAAATGGAAACAATCTTACTGGGCAAACAACATTTAAAAATGTAATGATGGGAACATATTTAGTAACAATAGAAAATGGTTATATGATTTACGAACCATCAATCGTAAACCTAATTCCAACATATGACGAAAACGAAAACACATGGAAAATAAACAATCAAGAAGTTATAGTAAAAGCATCTACACCATCAATTACAAAAAGTGTAACAGAGGAAGGAAAAATAGCAGATAATTATGATACATCTGAAGAAATAAACTATATATTAAAAGCAGATGTACCAAAATATTCAGAAAATAGTTTATCAAAAAAAATATATATAAGCGATAAAC
>CAKPRA010000044.1 GCA_934180065.1 uncultured Clostridia bacterium
AATTGACAAAATAAAAAGCTTATGGTTCTAAGCTTAAATGTATCTAAAATATTCAAAAAAATATCAAACTACGGAGTAATTTTAATAAGTTCTCTAGCTTCTAAAGCATCTGAAAGTTGTTTGACTAAATTATCTGATAAACCAGTTTTTCCAATTTGAAAAATCGGATCCATAGTATTAGCCAATCCACGTAAATAAGCTCTTTGTTTACTTGTCATATTATCATCCTTTCTAAAAATAAATAATAAAAATATTTTACTACGTTTTTGATAAAAAATCAACTGAGATGTGAATTTTGTGTGAAGAATTGTGAAAATGATGGATTTTTAATAAACAAAATGATATATTAATGTTAGATTTCATAAAGGAGGGATTATTTTTGATAGAGCTTAAAAATGTATCTAAAAAGTATGGAAATTTTAAAGCTATTGATGACATTAGTTTTAAAATAGAAAAAGGTGAAATAGTTGGTTTCCTAGGGCAAAACGGAGCTGGAAAAACAACAACAATGAAATTGATAACAGGATTTTTAGAGCCAACATGTGGTGAAGTTCTAATTGATGGAGAAAAATTAACTCGAAAATCAAAACATAAAATAGGATATATGCCCGAAAATACGCCATTATATAGTTCTTTGACAGTAAGAGAATTCTTGGATTTTATGGCAGAATTAAAAGGATTAAAAAAATTAGAGCGAAAAGAGAGCATAAATAAATTAATAAAGAAATTAAATCTAACAGAAGTGGAAAAAGTATTAATAAAAAACATATCTAGAGGATATAAACAAAGGGTCAGCCTAGCGGGGGCTTTGATTGGAAATCCTGAGATTTTAATTTTAGATGAGCCTACGGTTGGATTAGATCCAAAACAAATTATAGAAATAAGAAATTTAATAAAATCACTAAAAAACGAACATACAGTATTATTAAGCTCTCATATATTGTCTGAAATAAACCAAATTTGTGAAAAGGTAATAATTATAGATAAGGGAAAAATTATCGCAATCGATACTCCAAAAAATCTAGAAGAAAAAATCAAAAATAATGTAATAAACCTAATAGTAGAAGATTCTAAAAATTGGATGGGTAATATAAAAGAAAAAATACCAGAAATTATCGATATTAAATTATTATCAGAAAATGGAAAAGAAAAAAGTTATGAACTTTCAATTAAAGAAAACTTTGATATAAGAAAAAAATTATTTGAAATATTACCAAAAGAAAATATAAATATTATTGAATTAAAAAAGGTTCAATCAACACTTGAAGAAGTGTTTATGGATTTAATAGAAGAGGAAGGAGCAAAATAAAATGTGGGCAGTTGCAAAAAAAGATTTTAAGACTTTGTTTTTTTCACCAATAGGATATATAGTTGTTTCGATATTTTTAATAGTATTTGGTGTAATAATGTACTTATTAACTATAAGCAATAGAAGTATTGATTTTAATATAGCTTATAATTCAATGGCATGGTATGGGTTACCAATTATAATTTCTGTGCTAACAATGAGATCTTTTTCCGAAGAGCGAAATAGAGATACAGAAAAATTATTGTTTTCATCTTCAAAAGGAACTATTTCAATTATTTCTGGAAAGATATTAGCTGTAATAATGGTAATAGGAATTTCAATAATATTAAGCATTTTATATTGTTTATTATTTGCACAATTTGGAAATATAAATTTTAAATTATTATTGTGGACAATATGTGGATTTATACTGCTTTCAATAGCATATGCATCTTTTGGAGTATTAATTTCTAGTTTAACTGAAAGTCAAGTTATTTCAGCAATAATAACATTAGTGTTTTTATTATTACCAATATTCTTTTCATACGGAAATGGCGTTTTTTCATATTTATCTTTAATAGATTTTTTTGAAAAATTTTCTTTGGGAATAATATCTATCAAATCAATAGTAGTATTGATTACATTTTCTATAGCTTGTATATTATTAACAAATTTTGAAATTCAAAGAAAAAGAAAACTTGATTAGGAGGAAAGCTATGAAAATTTTTAAAGACAAAAATAAGAAACAATCTATATTATCAGTAATACTATTTTTGGTAATTATTGCTTTATATTTGGAAATAAATATTTTATTAAATAAAATAAATATTAAAGATATAGATTTTACTGATTCAAAGTTATATTCAATTACTAATGAATCAAAAGAAAAAATATCAAAAATAGACAAAGATATAGAAATTAATCTTATAAATTTTGATAATTATTCATCATATAGACCCATTGAAGATGTAGTAAATTTAATAAAAGAATATTCAGAAGTAAATAATAAAATTAGTGTAAAAAATAGTGAATCAGAAGATGCAAATGAGTCAAATTATCCATATATAAATATATCTGCAAATGGAAAAGAGCAAATAATAAGTTTAGATGATTTATTCTTATACAAATACTCAACAGATACATATTCAGATGACGAATATTACTTGACAGAAGAAGTTATAACAAATACCTTAGTAAATATCGTAAAAGAAAGTGAGAAAAAAACATATATTTATTTAGAAAAAAGCGTATATAATGAAAAATATTTTTCAACCGTAATTAAAAGAATAAAATATATGGGAAATGGAATAGAAAAACTAGAGCTTTCAAAAAATAACAATATTCCAGAAGACTGCAATTGCCTAATAATTCCACCTCTTTCAACAGATATATCAGATGAAGAGAAAAATATTATTGTTGATTATATAAATAATGGTGGAAATATAATGTTTTTAGAAGAATCAAAGTCATTATTAAAAACAGAAACACCTAATCTAAATTTTATAATGAATTTATATGGATTTAGCATTTCTGAAGGAGTCATTATTGAAACAGATAATAGAGTCCAAAAGGATCCAGGTGTAATTTATGCAAATATTAATTTAGATAATGATATTTATAAAACATTAAATAAAAATTCAAAAATTACTTTAGTTGATACAGGAAAAATTAATTTAGAAAATGAAGAAAAACTAAAAGAATTGGGAGTATCATACAAAGTTTTAATTAATTCGGGAAATACAGCATATTTGAGAACAGATATGAGTAATACAAGTACAGAAATAAGTGATTCAGATACAAAAATTGAAAATGAAATAATAGGATTGAGCATAATTAGAAAAAATGGTGATAATGAATCTAAGGCTATTGTATATGCGAATTCATTATTTGCTACAAATCAAGGAATATATGTTCAAGATGTAGTAACAGAAAAAAATGTAGGTGTGGAATTGGTAAAATTAAATGATAACGAGGAAATTTTAGTTGATTCTATAAAATATTTAACAGAAAACAATGATACTGTAATAAAAAGAAAAAGACATTACAATTCAGTTCCAAGTATAAACTTATTAAAAGACGGAATAACGCTTAAGTTAGTATTTGTACTACCAATGATAATAATTTTTATTGGATATTTTGTATGGAAATATAGAAGAAATATGAAATAAAATATATGAATAAAAAAGAGCCTTAATCATAAATTTTATGAGGGGGCTTTTTTTGAATGCTATTTTTAAGATTGTTTCAATAATAATGGGAACATTTATAGGTGCAGGGTTTGCATCAGGTAAAGAAATATATATTTTTTTCTTAAAATATGGTTTTTTAGGATTAATAGGAATTTTAATTTCAAGTGTTTTTATAGGAATTACAATATATAAAACTATTAAAATATGTAAAATTAACAAATGCAAGGATTATAATGAATTTCTAGATATAATTATAAAAAATAAATATATAAAATTAATATTAAAATGTACTATAAATATTTTTCTAATTATAACTTTTTGTATAATGATTGCAGGATTTTGTGGCTTTATGAAGCAAGAATTTAATTTTAATATAATTGTTAGTTATATTTTAATAATGATGTGTATACTTCCATTTTACAAAAATATTAAAGGAATTATAAAAATAAATGATATATTAATTCCAATAATTATAATTTCTATATTATTAATTTCATGTGGATCTATTAATGAGAATATTAATTTTAATAACATTAAATTGGAAGATGGAATAAATATTAAATTTTCTATTAAAAGCATTTTATATGCAAATTATAATTTATTAACAATAATTCCAATAATAATAACAATTTATGAATTAGTAACTGTAAAAAAACAAGCTAAAATTATTAGTATAATTACTAGTTTTTTAATTGGAGGACTGTCAATTATACTTTTTATCACATTGAGTGGTTGTAGTAGTGAAATATTAAATTTAGATATGCCAGTTATTTCTATTATAGGTAATGGAAATTATTTATTTAAATATTATTATTGTTTTATTATATGTATTGCAATTATTACAACGTCGATATCAGTAGGATTTGGGCATTTAGAAAAATATAAAAAAAACAGGGCTTTATATAATATGAATGCTTTAATATTAATTATAGGATCTATTATTTCCATGAAAATAGGGTTTTCAAAATTAGTGGAAATTTTGTATCCAATGTTTGGTTTTGTAGGGGCTATACAATCATATTTTATTTTGAGAAAAAAATAAAGTATATACAAAATGTATATACTTTATTTGGTGAGCCAGGAGGGAGTCGAACCCCCGACACCAGGCTTAGAAGGCCTGTGCTCTATCCAACTGAGCTACTGACCCGTAACATAGTTAATATATTATCATAGTATTATATATTTGTCAATAAAAATTTACAAAAATTTACAAGAAGTGGAGGATTTTATGGAGGCAATTTTCAAAGCAACCTGTATGGGGGTATTTTTTGGAACTTTTGGTACAACTCTTGGAGGAATTTTGGGAGTTAGCTTAAAAAATATTTCAAATAAATGGATTAGTTTTATTTTATCAATGTCATCTGGATTAATGATAGCGATAGTTTCGTTTGAGCTTGTACCAGAGGCATGTAATATTTCGAATATAAGTGTTGTAATATTAGGAATAATTATGGGAATTATATCAATGATTCTTTGTGATGTTTTGGTAAAAAATAAATTTTCTGTAAGAAGTAGTAATAGTTTGTTAAAAATGGGTATTATTATTAGTATTGGTCTTGCATTACATAATATTCCTGAAGGATTAGCTATTGGAACTGGTTATGAAAACTCAATAAAATTGGGATATTCACTTGCTATTGCAATTGCTATACATGATATACCTGAAGGAATATCTATGGCAGTACCGATGAAAAAAGGTGGAATGAAGTCTTGGAAAGTATTATTGTATGTTATTTTATCAGGTATAACAACAGGAATAGGGGCTCTTTTAGGAGCACTAATAGGAAGTATTTCTGATAGTATTATTTCAATTTCTTTGTCTTTTGCAGCAGGTGCTATGTTGTATGTTGTTTCAGGAGAGCTGACACCTGAATCAAATAAATTATATAATGGAAAAATGAGCTCTATGGGGAATATATTAGGTTTTATATTGGGATTTATAGCAACACAATTATAAGTATAATTTAAATTAAAAAAATGTTTAATAAAAAACTAATTTATATTATAATACAAAAAATAGCTATTATTTATTTGGTTGGTATATATTTTTTATAAATTGGATATTAAACGGGATGTCAAGTCGGATGTTAAGCGAGATGTTAAGCCGGATATGTGGATATGTATATTAAAAATACGTTCCTTGCTGGTTGCCCGTACAGAGCAGTGTGAATTTTGTAGTGCCCTCGTTTGAATTTTTTGGCATTATATTGTTTGACTAAAAGCTTCCAAGCTGCGCGTCACTTTTTTTAATATACATATCTACATATCCTACTCTACTAAATTTAATTGATATTTACTATAAATAGTGTTGTAACAAAATTTTAAAAAATGAATTAATTTTAAAAAATAATAAATAACAAATAAATAAATATAAATTTTAAAAATATTAAATAATAAATGATTAGAAAATTAACAAAAAATATTAATATTTAAATGGAGGAAGTTATATGAAAATTATTTTTGTTTGTACTGGAAATACATGTAGGAGTGCTATGGCTGAGGGATTAGCAAAAAAGGTGGTAGAGGAAAAAAATCTTGATATTGAGGTATATTCAGCTGGAATTTTTGCTGTGAATGGAGAGCATGCATCATATAATTCTATTGCTGTTATGAAGGAATATGATGTTGATATTGTAACACATACTGCAACACCAATTGATGAAGTTAATTTAGAAGAAATGAATTTAATTTTGTGTGCTACGTATTCGCATAAAATAGATATTATTCAAAGATATGAGAATTTGAAAGATAGAGTTTATACAATGAAAGAATATGCTGGTCTAGATGAAAATGGTCAAGATTTAGATATTAAAGACCCATGGAGATATAATTTGAATACATTTAGAGTTTGTGCTGCTGAAATTAGTTTTTGCGTGGATAAAATTATAGAGAGAATTATTTCTAATTAGTTTTTTATAGTATACTAATAAGCTGGATATGTGGATATATATATTAAAAATACGTTCCTTGCTGGTCGCCTGTGCAGAGCTGTGTGAGAATGGTAGTACCATTATTTACGTTTGTGATATTAATATGTTATCTAAGTGCTTCCAAACTGTGCGTCACTTCTTTTTAATATGTATCCACATAATTTAGTTTGGTTAAATTAAAGAAGGGCTTAATTTTCCAATATTATTGTTTATACAATATTGGAAAATTTTATAAAAAGTGTTCCATATTTTTGGGAATCTTGTTATAATATGAGAGGATTTTAGAAAAAATTTGAAACCAACATATTAAAAATTAAAAACAGAAAAACAGAAAGAAAAAAATAAAAATATACTAAGAATAAAGAATATAAAGAATTTATAAATACATGAAAGGATGAATAAATTGGAAGACTTAATAAATAGTTTAAATAACAAACAAAAAGAAGCAGTGTTAGCTACAGAAGGACCATGTTTAGTAATAGCTGGAGCTGGAAGTGGAAAAACTAAGGTTTTAACACATAAAATTGCATATCTAATGGCAGAAAAGTACATAAAACCATGGAATATATTGGCAATAACATTTACAAATAAAGCGGCAAATGAGATGAAAGAAAGAGTTCAAAAATTGGTAGGAGATGCTGAAAATGACATGTGGATAGGAACATTTCATTCTATTTGCGTAAGGATTTTAAGAAAATTTATAGATAGAATAGGATATGACACGTCATTTATAATATTTGATACATCTGATCAGAAAACAGTTGTAAAAGAATGTTTAAAAGAGCTTAAAATAGATGATAAATTATTTACAGATAAATCTGTTATGTATGAAATTAGTAATGCGAAAAATGAAATGCTTGAGCCAATGCAATATTCAGCAAGGGCTGTAGGTGATTTTAGAAAAGAAACAATTGCTAAAATATATGATTTATATCAAAGAAAATTAAAGGAGAATAATGCTATTGATTTTGATGATATTATCAATTTTACAATAAAAATTCTTATGCAAAATGACGATATTTTAGATATGTATAATGAAAAATTTAAATATGTTTTAGTAGATGAGTATCAAGATACAAATAAAGCACAATTTACGCTTGTAAAATTATTGGCAGCAAAGTACGGAAATATAACAGTTGTAGGGGATAATGATCAGGGAATTTATTCATTTAGAGGAGCAGATATTTCCAATATATTAAATTTTGAAAAAGATTTTCCTGGAACTAAAATTATAAAACTTGAGCAAAATTATAGATGTACAGGAAATATTTTGAAAGCTGCAAATGCAGTTATAAAACACAATACTGTAAAATATGATAAAAAATTATGGACTGAAAATGATGAAGGAAATAAACCTTCTATATATTCTGGTGACGATGAATATGATGAAGCAACATATATTGTAAGACAAATAAATCATCTAAAAACTGAAGAATATTATAAATATTCAGATTTTGCTGTTTTATATAGAATGAATTCACAATCAAGAGCTATAGAAGATATTTTAAGAAGAGAAAATATACCTTATAAAATTATTGGGGGATTAAAATTCTATGAAAGAAAAGAAATAAAAGATATTATTGCATATTTAAGATTAATTTTTAATAATGCAGATAATTTATCTTTGAAAAGAATTATAAATGAACCTAAAAGAGGAGTAGGAAAAACAAGTATAGATGCAATTCAGGAAATTGCTGATAACCAAGGAATTTCAATGTATGAAGTAATAAAAGATGCGGCTCAATATGGGTTAAATAGAGTGTATACAAATACTAGAGATTTTGTTGAACAAATAGAGTATTTAAAAGCAAAAAAAGATGAAATAAAGATATCTGATTTAATAAAAGAAACTTTAAATAAAACTGGATATACAAAAGCTTTAGAGCTTGAAAATACAATTGAAGCAGAAAGCAGAATTCAAAACTTAGATGAATTTTTAACAGTTGCAATTGAATTCGAAGATGAGTTTGCTGAAAATGGACTAGCAGAATTCTTGGAAGGAATAACTTTAACAACAGATTTAGATAATGCTGATACAAATGAAGATTCTGTAACACTTATGACTCTACATAGTGCGAAAGGATTGGAATTCCCAGTAGTATTTTTGGTAGGAATGGAAGAGGGAATTTTCCCAGGATATAAATCAATAGGAGAGGAAAAAGAGCTTGAAGAAGAGCGTAGATTATTTTATGTAGGAATAACAAGAGCCAAAGAATTTTTACATTTAACATGCGCAAAAAGAAGAACAATATTTGGTTCAACAAGCTATAATCAAGTATCAAGATTTGTAAAAGAGATTCCAAAAGATGTATTAGATGGATATGATGATGTTATTAATGGTAATAAAGATAGTGAATCATTTGGAGAAAGCAATTATAAATGGGAGTATGGTAATTCTAATAAATTTGGAGGATTCGGAAATAGTAGCAAAGTAAAAACTTATAATATAGATACATATAAAGTTCCATCAACAGCATCTGCCAAATCTGAAAACACAAATACTACAGGATTTGCTTTTAGAACAGCTGAAAGCTTTTTAAATAAATTAAATAAAAAGGAAAATTCAGTTGATATATCACAATATAAAGAAGGACAAAGAGTATATCACAAGAAATTTGGAGAAGGAACAATAAATAAATTAGAGGCAGAAGGTGATGATTTCAAGGTTGATATAAGCTTTGATAAATCCGGAAATAAGAGATTAATGGCTAAATTTGCTGGATTACAAATAATTGATTAAAATATTATAATTTTCTAAAGAGGAAGAATATGAAATTAATAGAATTTAAAGAATACAATAATATCAATGAGAATAAAGCACTAAACAAAAAGAAAATTGCAATAACTATAATTATTGCAATAATCGTAATTTTAATTACAATATTTCTTTTATTATACATATATAATAAAAATTTTAGAAATTGGGCGGACATGCATGTTTTAATGAAGAATGTTACAGAAGGAACACTTTCTTCAATAGATATAGATGTTGGTAAAAGTAGTTCAATATATGCCTATGATAAATATGTTGCAATATTAGATGAGGCAAAAATTAGGATATACAATTCATCAGCAAAAGAAGTAAATTCAATAGATATGAGTGTGAATAATCCAATATTAAAATCTAATGGAAAATATTTAGTAATAGGGGAAAAAGGAAAACAAAAAATACATTTGGTTTCAGGTACAAAATCGGTATGGGACGCTGATGTAGAAGGTTCAATAACAAGGGCAGCAGTAAATGAAAATGGATATGTTTCTGTTGTATGCTCTGGTAACACATATAAATCTATAATTACAGTGTTTAATCAATCGGGTGAAAAATTGTTTAAAACATATATACCAAATAATACTGTTATTGATAGTGCCGTATCAAGTGATAATAAATATTTAAGTTTTGCGGAAATTGATACAACAAAAACAATGATACAATCTATTGTAAAAACAATGTCAATTAAAGATGCTTCAAACTCCTCAGAAAATTCAATTGTAAATACATATGAACTACCTACAAACTCATTAGTTGTTAATATAAAATATCAAGGAAGTAAAAATTTGATTTGTATGTGTGATAATGGAATACAATTATTATCAGATGGAAATATTCAAGAGCTAATTAGTTTGTCAGACCAAGACAAGAAATATACATTTGCGGGTATTGATTTATCAAATACAATATATGAAATTGAAGAATATTCAGATGGAATATCAAATCAAAACTCAAATATAACGCTGATGAATACTGGAACTAAAAAATATAATTCATATACTATTGAGGGAATTGCAAAAGAAACTTCATGTTCAGATAATAATATAGCTATAAATTTGGGAACAGAAATTTATTTCATAAATTCGAGAGGTTGGTTAATTAAAAAGTATATGGCTAATCAGGAAATTAGAGATGTAATTGTTTCTGATAAAATTGCTGCAATTATATTCAGAGATAAAGTTGAAATATTAATATTATAAATTTTTATATGAGAGGAATGAAAATATATGGGAATTGTTGTGGATTTAATAATTGTATTATTAATTGGCTTATGTATATTTACAGGATATAAGAAAGGTTTAGTTAAATGTATATTAAAACTATGTACAGCTGTGTTGGCATTGATAATTGCAGTAGTTTTATATAAACCTCTTGCAAATTTTATAGTAAATAATACAACAATAGATGAAAATATTCAATTATCGTTAGAGCGTGTCGTTAGAGATAGTATGAATGATAATAATAACGAAAATGGAGAAGTTGTGAAAGATGATAGTGGCATACCAAAACCAATAGCAACATATTTAAATCAAAATGTTAAAAATGCAGTTGATGAAAAAAAGGAAGACATTATAGTATCTACAGCAAGAAACGCAACTTTGTTAATAATAAATATTGCAAGTGTAATTATAATATATATAGTTGCAAAAATATTATTAAAAATACTAGAGCTAATTACAGATATAGTTACAAAATTACCAATATTAAAGCAATTCAATGAACTTGGAGGCTTGATATATGGAGTTTTAGAGGGGCTAATTATAGTTTTGATAATTATGACAATAATATCAATAATCACTCCATTAACAGGAAACTATTATTTAGCAAATTTAATACTTGAATCTAATATAGGAAGCTTTATGTACAATACTAATATTATATTGAATTTAATATTTTAAATATTGAAACTAAGTAGAATTTCTGATATAATTCTACTTAGTTTTTATTATAGGGGTGAGTTTTTTGAATGAATTAAAAAAATATCCAAAAACGGATAAAGTAGAAAAACGACAAACCAATGAATCACAAAAGATAAGGAAAAGAAAAAAAAGAAAGAAAAGAGCAAAAAAATTATTGCTAATTATTATATTTATATTTGTGATATTGGGAACACTATTTATCATAAGAATGAATGAAAATGGTTGGACATATGGAGGTCTTATTGCTACTTTGTTAGGACATGATTCAAACACAGTAAACAGTTTAGATACGATATATATTGTAGTAACAGGAGAAAGCCAGAATTTAACAGATTCAATTATGGTATGTGCATATAATCCTAAAATAAATAAGGTTTCGCTAATATCAATACCAAGAGATACATTTATTGGAAGTAATGAGTCAAAAGCTACTGCATCAGATAAGATAAATACTGTTTATGCTCGAAGTCCGGAAAAACTATTGGAAAAGATAAATAATATAACAGGACTAAATGTAAAATACTATGTAAATATAGACACAAAAGGACTAAGAGATCTAATTGATGCTATTGGTGGTGTATATTTTGATGTACCAATAGATATGGACTATGATGATCCAACTCAAAATTTACATATACATTTAAAAGCAGGATATCAACTATTAGATGGAGATAAAGCAGAGCAAGTAGTAAGATTCAGACATAATAATGATGGAACATCTTATCCAGCAAGTTATGGAGATAATGATATTGGAAGAATGAGGACACAAAGAGAATTTATCAAAGTTCTATTAAAACAGGTATTAAGTAAGGATGTCTTTAGGAATCTGAATAAATATATTAAAATTGCCAAAGATAATGTCACAACAAATTTTAATATTGATGAAATAAAAGATTATGTACCATATATTGTAGATTTTAACTTCGAAAATTTAGAAAGTACATCTTTACCAGGTACACCAAAAAAATGTAATGGTGTGTGGCTATATATTGTAAATAAAAAAGAAGTGAAAAAAATTGTAGAAAATAAGCTTTTATTTTAAATAATATAGTTATTGTTACGATTTTTAGATACAGTAATGTATATATTTAAACGTTTCGCCCCAACTACATACATTGTGTAATAGATTTTTTCGTATTAGAAATACTCAAAATCCAACACAATGTAACTTGTCGGTCCCCACCTTAACTTCACTTATTAAATATATACATATACTGTATCTAATTTATAAATCTGTGAATTGTAACAAGTTAATATAAAATTTAAGCTTATTCTATAAAATAAAAGCGGACATATAATAAAATTTATATGTCCGAGTCTAATAAAATTTAATAAAAAGAGTGTCTAAAATATTTTGTATCTTTTGATTTATGTTTTCTTTTAAATCCAGTTATAAAAATAAATAAAATTAAAAATCCAATTAACAAATAAAAAACAATTTTTATACTATTTGAGTTATCTGGCATAATATCACTTGAATTTAGTAGATTTACAGTATAATCTTTTCCATCAACATGGTATGTAATAGTTCCAACCACAGTATTTTTTTGTATTGGTAAGTTTTTTTCTTGTTCAAAATTTACAGTAGATGAAATAGTTTCATCTGTAGGAACCAATATATTTAACGAATCTGAATATATAATCTCACTATTTTGCAAATATTGAGGAACATCTGTTGTTTGGGTTTTATCTAAAATACTATTTTGTGCACAAACGTCAGTATATTTAAAATTATTAAATCCATATTCAAATAATGTTTTACAGTCGAGCTCTCTTTGAGCTTTTCTATCATCATTTTTTTCTCCACCAAGAACAACACAAATTAATTCAATGTCATCTTTTTTTGCAGTAGCAACAATGCATGATTTAGCTTTATCAGTATAACCTGTTTTTAATCCAGTTGCATATTCATAATAATATTGATTTTTTTGGTTTATTAATGTGTTTGTGGCCTTAAAATTACGTGGTGTACCATTAGGTAAATCGGGTAAAGAATATGTTTGGATAAGTGCTATTTGTTTTATTGTATCAAATTTCAATGCATATTTACCTATAAGGGCCATGTCATATGCTGTAGAATAATGATCATCATTATGTACTCCACTTGGATTTACAAAATGAGTATTTTTACAACCAAGCTCTTTAGCCTTTTCATTCATTTTTGCAGCAAAATTATCTATTGATCCAGAAATGTGACAAGCTAAAGCATTTGCTGCATCATTTGCAGAAGGAATTAGAAGCACATGCATAAGTTGCTCTACAGTAAGAGTTTCACCAGGCTGTAAAGCAGCTGTCGTATAACTTGGAGGAATTCCTTTTAGCCAGTCCTTTTGAATTGTAACTGAGTCTGTTAGATTACAACTTTCCATTGTTAAAATTGCTGTCATAAGTTTTGTCGTACTTGCTGGATATAATTTATCTAATGAATGGTTGTCATACAATATGTTTCCTGTTTTTGCATCAAGTAAGATGTCTGCTTTTGAATAAAGCGTTATATCTTTATTATTTTCTGTTTTGTCTGTTGAATTATCATTACCATCTGAAGTGGAATTAATTTGAACATTAAGTGGCTCAGAGCTGGTTGTTGATATTGATGTTTTTGAAGTTGGGGCATCTGTTGATGTTGATTGAGCAGAGCTTGAAATTTGTGCATTTTCTTGTTTGGGCTCTGTGGCATGAGAATAATTTGTAATTGGAAAAATAATACAAATTATTAAGATTGTTATGTTTATATATTTTGAAAAATTTATTTTTGAAATTTTTGTTTTCATTCTTTAAACTCCTAAGAAAATTTAATTTAATATATATTATATATATTAAATTTGTTTATATTTCAAGTAGTTAGTATAAAATTTGTTGCGATTTACCGTGATTTGTTTTCGATATAGTATATTTTTAAAAGATTTTCTAAAAGCTTCCAAGCTGCACGTTAGTTATTTTAATGTAATGTTTTTATTAAGCCGGACATGTGAATATATATATTAAAATTCGTGACTTGCTGGTCGCCCGTACAA
>CAKPRA010000045.1 GCA_934180065.1 uncultured Clostridia bacterium
ACGAAGTTGTATGAGAATGGTAGTGCCCTCGTTTTAGTTTGTGATATTAAAAAGTTTTCTAAAAGCTCCCAAGCTGCGCGTCACTTCTTTTTAATATATATATCCACATATCCTACTCTACTAAATTTAATGCGTTATTAATTTTATAATCAAATTTAATGATTGATTGTTTTTTTTTATTGAGGTTTGGTTTGTGACTTTTTTATATACACATATAATGTTGTTTTTTTATATTTATTAAGTTGTAAGTAGTGGCGATTATCTAATATAGTAATAATATTTTAAATGTATTATTTGCTAAAAAGACAAAAATATTCAAATATAAATTTAAAATATAGTAGCTCTAGACATTTTTATAATTAAATGAGATAATAAAAAATATAAAATATAAAAGTTAGTGCTTTGGGCGAGGTGTTATAATATGGCATATATAGAATTTAAAAATGTTATTAAAGAATATAAAATGGGGGAAATTACAATAAAGGCCCTAGATGATACAAATTTTGAAATTGAAAAAGGAGAGCTTGTTGTAATTGTTGGGCCATCTGGTGCTGGAAAAACTACTACTTTAAATATATTAGGTGGTATGGATTCAGCAACAAGTGGTCTTGTTTTGGTTGATGGAAAAAATGTAACGAAACTAAAAAATAAAGAGCTTATACAATATAGAAGAAATGATATTGGTTTTGTATTTCAATTTTATAATTTAGTTCAAAATTTAACTGCAAAGGAAAATGTTGAATTGGCTACTGAAATTTGTAATGATTCTTTAAATGTAGATGAAGTTATAGAAAAGGTTGGCCTAAAAGACAGAAAAAATAATTTTCCATCACAACTTTCAGGTGGAGAGCAGCAAAGAGTTGCTATTGCAAGAGCTATAGCTAAGAATCCTAAATTGCTTTTATGTGATGAACCAACAGGTGCTTTAGATTATAAAACTGGTAAACAGATATTAAAATTATTGCAAGATACTGCAAGAAAAGAAAATATGACAGTTTTAATAATAACACATAATGGCGCATTAGCTCCTATGGCAGATAGAATTATAAGATTTAAAAATGGTAGTGTTGAAAGTATGGAAATAAATCCAAATCCTAAGTCAATTGAAGAAATTGAATGGTAAAGGAGTGTGTTTATGAAAAGAGCTTTAGTTAAAGATAGTGTAAAACAAATAAAAAATACATTAAAAAGATTTATTTCTATATTAATGATGGCATTTTTAGGAGTGGGATTCTTTGCCGGTATAAAAGCAACTTCACCAGATATGATTGATACAATAGACAGATATTATAAAGAGCAAAATATATATGATTTAGAAATTGTATCTACATTGGGATTAACTAATGATGATTTAAATGAAATTGCTAAAATTGATGGAATAGATCAAGTTGAAGGAACATATGAAAAAGATGCGATAATTGAAAATGACAATGAAGAAATTGTTGTGAAATTATTATGTGCAAATAATATAAATGTTCCAGTAGTTTTAGAAGGAAATCTTCCAATAAATGAAAATGAATGTGTTGTGGAAGAGAGTTTTTTGAAAACGAAAAATAAAAAAATTGGTGATTATATAGATTTAAAAGTTGAAGATTCTACAAATGATGATGGTGATAAAGTTAATTATTTGAAGCAAAATAAGTTAAAAATAGTTGGAACTGTAAATAGTCCATTATATATATCAAGAAACAGAGGCACAAGTAATTTAGGCTCTGGATCTGTTGATTATTTTATGTATATATCTGATAAAAATATTAATGTAAATGATGTATACACACGAATATATGCAAAAGTAAAAAATGCAAATGAATATACAACTTCAACAGATGAATATGAAAATTATATAGATAATATAACTGATAATGTTGAAAAAATTAAAGATCAAAGGGAACAAGCTAGATATAATCAATTAATTACATCTGCTACAAATAAATTAAATGATGCAGAGCAAACTTTTAATGAAGAAAAGCAAAATGGTCAAACTAAAATTGATGATGCGGAAAAAGAGCTTAATGATGGAAAAAAGAAAATTGAGTCTGCAGAAGCGAAAATTAGTAAAAATGAGAAAGAAGCGGAATCTAAGTTTTCATCTGCTGAAAAACAAATAAAATCTGCTAAAGAAGAAATAAGTAAATCTGAAAATGAGTTATCAAGTAAGGAAAAAGAAGTTAATTCGAAAATTGAAGAATATGAAAAACAAAAAAATGATTTAAATACAAAATTAAATGATGTAAATAGTGGAATAGATAAAATAAATGCAAATTATAAAAATATTATAGAGTCACTAAAAAATAATAATTTGCCAGCTGATCAAAGGAAACAATTAGAGCAAACTAAATCATCACTTGAACAACAACTGAATGAATTAAATAAAAATAAAAATGAGCTGGAATCTGGCATTAAATCGATTGAATCCGGAATTTCAACAGCAAAAAGTGAAATTGAAAAAGCTAAAAATCAAATAAGCAATGGAAAAAAAGAGTTACAAAAACAAGAAAACACCTTAAATGCAAGTAAAAAAGAGGCTCAAACCAAAATAGAAAATGCTAAAAAAGAGCTTGAACAGTCTAAAGAAAAAATAAAAAATGGTGAAGAAGAGCTTGAAAAAAGTAAAAATGAATATAATCAAAAAATTAATGATGCTGAAAAAGAATTAATTGATGCTAAATCAAAAATTGCAGATATAGAAAGTCCAAAATGGTACATTTTTGATAGGTATAATAATGATGGATATAACAGTTATATTCAAGATACGCATAGTATAAAAAATTTAGGAAATGTTTTTCCAATTGTGTTTTTTATAGTAGCAACATTAATATCATTAAATTCAATGACAAGAATGGTAGAAGAGCAAAGAACTCAAATTGGAACATTAAAGGCATTAGGATATAATAAATTTCAAATAATAAGTAAGTATGTAATTTATGCAGCATTGGCCACAGTAATAGGTGGAATTTTGGGTATGTGTGTAGGTTTTGTTTTAATTCCAACAATTATATTTAAAATGTACCAAATGATGTACCAAATATCCGTATTTAAAGCTAAATTTAATATGTTTTATGGTATGTTAGGATTAGGTCTTATAAGTATTTGTATAATAGGTGCAACAATATATTCTGCATTAAAAGAGCTTGGAAATACTCCAGCTACTTTAATGAGACCGAAATCTCCAAAAATAGGAAAGCGTGTATTGTTAGAGCATATACCATTTATATGGAAAAGGTTGTCTTTTACAAGAAAGGTTACAGTTCGAAATATATTTAGATATAAGAAGAGATTTTTAATGACAATAATAGGAATATTAGGATGTACAGCTCTTATTGTAACTGGATTTGGATTAAAAAATACAATAAAAAGTATAATCCCACTAGAATATGAAAATGTATTTAATTATGATATGCAAATTACATTAAAAAGTGGAAATGATGAAAATCAAAAAGATGAATATATTCAAGAGCTAAAAAATAAAGACGAAATTGAAAAGGTTGTAGCAACATATATGACATCAGTAACAGCTCAAAAAGATGATAAATCTGAAAGTTTAATAATGATAGTTCCAGATGATGAAAATAAACTTGAAGAATTAATAAATATAAAAGATGTCAAAACAAAAAATCAAGTAAGTTTAAAAGAAAACGAAATTTGTATAACAGATAAAGTAGCACAACTTTTAAATGTAAAACAAGGAGATACAGTAAAAATAAAAGATTTAGACGATAATGAAATAGATGTTAAAGTTTCTAATATTGTTGAAAATTATGTATATCATTATGCATATATGTCAAAGCAAACATATCAAGATCTATTCAAAAAGGATTACAGTACTAATATATTATTTACAAAAAATAAAGAATTATCAGAAGAAAAAATAAATGAATTATCAAAAGCAATAATGAATGATAATGAGGTTTCAGGTGTAAGTGTAATAAGTAATTTAACAAGTCAGATAGATAATATGATGAGCTCATTAAATTATGTTGTAATAATCTTAATAGTATCAGCAGGATTACTAGCATTTGTAGTATTATATAATTTACAGAATGTCAATATAAGTGAAAGAATACGAGAGCTCGCAACAATAAAAGTATTAGGATTTTATGACAAAGAAGTATATTCATATGTAGCAAGAGAAACAATACTATTAACAATAATAGGAACAATACTTGGTCTAATAGGAGGCTATTTCCTAAACGCATTTATTCTAAAAACATGTGAAATAAATATGCTAAGATTTAAACCAACAATAGAGCCAATAAGCTACATATACGCAATAGCACTAACAACAGGCTTCAGCATAATAGTAAATATAGCAACATACTTCGCCCTAAAGAAAATAGACATGATAGAAAGTTTAAAAAGCGTAGAATAAAAAACGAGGACAGTCCTGGAAGGAATCAGTCAATAATATGTATTTTTTTGTAGAAAATTGTAAAAAAATGTATAAAAATATTTACATATTATGTAGAACAAGATATAATTGAAACCATATCATAGGTAAAATAACAAGAAAACTTAAATAAAGTTTTCGTAAACGGACATGAAGGAGGTTCTCTATGTTCAAATTTGCAATATTTATATTTTTCACAATGACTTTGGGATACGTTTTTGGAAGAATCCAACAATTCAATATCGATGATTCCATCCCGATTTTGTTTATTGTTAAAAAAGAAGAATTTTGTATGGAAAAAAAAGCTAATGCTGAATTCTTACGGGTCGTTAATGGAAATTGGGTGAGAAATGAAGATATGGAAGAATTTTTTTTAAAAGATGGAAAAGGATTATTGATTCCGTCAGATAGAAAATATTTCATGTATTTCGAAGTTGAAACTGACGAATTGAAAGGAAAGTTAGTATTTGTGAATATTGCGAAAAAACGAATGCTGAAAAATTCTAAATATTTAAAACGCAAGTATTTTAAGGCATACTATGTAATCAATGATGATTAACCAATGTAGACAGATGTAAAACATATACATCTGTCTTTTTTTTATATAATAGGAAAGTTCAACATATAAGTACATTTTTACTTATGAGTAATATTAAGACTATATTAAGAATAGATATTTCCTATTATATAAAAAGGCTACGTCAAAACATTACACAGAAAATTTACTGAAAAGATTTTTTCAGATTTGTTCTTATAAAATATTGACAAATAGAATTTACTTATATATGATAATAAAAATATAAAAGGAGGAATCTGGAAATGTTATTAAAAAATGCAATGGTATTTACAAATGGCGAATTTCAAAAATGTGATGTAGAAATAAACGAATCTACAATAACAAAAATTTCTAAAAACATCGAATCAAAAGATATCGATGCAGTTTATGATTTAAATAATATGTATTTATTACCAGGTTTAATTGATGTTCATACACATCTAAGAGAACCTGGTTTTATTTATAAGGAAACAATTGCAACTGGAAGTATGGCTGGAGCAAAAGGAGGTTACACCAGTATATGTGCTATGCCAAATTTAAATCCAACACCAGATTGTATGGAAAATCTGCAAGTGGAGCTTGATGCAATAAAAAAAGATGCAAAGATAAATGTGTATCCATATGGAACAATAACTAAAGGTGAAAAAGGTGAAGAGCTTGCAGATTTAGATGAAATTGCTGACTATGTAATTGCTTTTTCAGATGACGGACATGGTGTTCAAAATGAACAAATGATGCTTACAGCTATGGAAAAAGCTAAAAGTCTTAATAAAATGATTGTTGCACATTGTGAAGATAATAGTCTTTTAAATGGCGGATATATACATGATGGACAATACGCAAAACTACATAATCATAAGGGAATATGTTCTGAAAGCGAATGGGGTCCAATAAAAAGAGATATAGAGCTATCAAGAAAAACAGGTTGTCATTATCATGTGTGTCATATATCAACAAAAGAAAGTGTTGATATAATTCGTAAAGCGAAAGCGGAAGGTGTAAACATAACATGTGAAACAGGACCTCATTATTTAACATTAAATGACATGGATTTACAGGAAGATGGAAGATTTAAAATGAATCCACCTATTCGTTCAGAAGAAGATCGATTAGCTTTAATTGAAGGAATAAAAGATGGAACAATAGATATGATAATAACAGACCATGCTCCACATTCAGCAGAAGAAAAAAGTAAAGGATTAGCAGGAAGTTGCATGGGAGTTGTAGGATTAGAAGTAGCATTTCCAGTATTATATACAAATCTAGTAAAACCAGGAATAATAACATTAGAAAAACTAATAGATTTAATGAATACAAATCCAAGAAAAATATTCAAAATAGGAACAGAAATAAAAGAAGGACAAACAGCTGATTTAACAGTATATGATTTAAAAGAGCAATACGACATAGATTCATCAACATTTGTATCAATGGGAAAAGCAACACCATTTGATGGAAATCATGTATATGGCAAATGTAAAATGACAATCTGCTCAGGTAAAGTTGTATTTAATTAAAAACGGAAGGAATGAGATAATTGGAAAATATATTGGAATATAAAATAATAGAAAACAAAAAAATTGCCAAAGATGTATTCAAAATGATATTTGAAGGAGATACGTCATCAATTACTAATCCAGGGCAATTTATTAACATAGAGCTTGAAGGTTTTTACTTAAGAAGACCTATTTCTATTTGTGATTATGATGATAAAACAATTACAGTTATATATAAAGTTGTGGGAAATGGAACAGATTTTATGTCTAATTTAAAACCAGGCAAAGTATTAAATATTTTGACAGGTTTAGGAAATGGATTTGATATAGACTGCGATGGCAATAATCCATTATTAATAGGAGGTGGCGTTGGAACTCCACCTATGTATAATTTATGTAAAAAGCTTTTAAATGCCGGAAAAAAGCCAATTGTGGTACTTGGGTTTAATACAAAAGATGATGTTTTTTTTGAAAAAGAATTTAAAGATTTGGGAGTAGATGTTTATATTTCAACTGTAGATGGTAGTTATGGAGCTAAAGGATTTGTAACAGATATTATTAAAAATTTAAATGGATATTCATATTTTTATGCATGTGGTCCAATGCCAATGTTAAAAGCTATATGTATGTCCATATCAGATATACATGGACAAGTTAGCCTAGAAGAGCGTATGGGATGTGGATTTGGTGCTTGTATGGGTTGCACAATTGAAACCAAAAATGGATACAAAAGAGTTTGCAAAGATGGTCCTGTTTTTAAAAAGGAGGAAGTAATATGGTAAAAAATGATAGATTAAAAGTAACTTTAAGTGGCGTAAAACTTGATAATCCTGTTATTCCTGCAAGTGGAACATTTGGATTTGGATATGAATTTACTAAATTCTACGATATAAATATATTGGGCTCTATTTCATTTAAGGGAACAACAAAAGATGCAAGGTATGGCAATCCATTGCCTCGTATTGCTGAATGTAAGGAAGGTCTTATAAATTCAATAGGGCTTCAAAATCCTGGTATTGATTCTGTTATTTCAAATGAACTTCCTAAGTTAAAAGCATGTTTTAAAAATCCATTAATAGCTAATATAAGTGGATTTTCAATTGATGAGTATGTGGAATGTTGCAAAAAAATTAACAAAGAAGATCAAGTTGAAATTATTGAAGTAAATATCAGCTGTCCAAATGTCCATAATGGTGGAATGGCTTTTGGAACAAATCCTGAATCTGCTAAAGAGGTTACAAAAGCGGTAAAAGCAGTTACTACAAAACCTGTATATGTAAAACTCACACCTAATGTTACAAACATTGTTGAAATTGCAAAAGCATGTGAAGAAGGTGGAGCAGATGGTATTGTTTTAATAAATACAATGCTTGGAATGAGAATAAATCTTAAAACTAAAAAGCCTGTAATAGCAAATAAAATGGGAGGTTTTTCAGGTCCTGCAATTTTTCCAGTAGCATTAAGAATGGTATATCAAGTTTATGAAGCAGTAAATATCCCAATAATTGGAGTTGGAGGTATTTCATCTGCAGAAGATGTTATTGAAATGATGCTTGCAGGTGCAAGTGCAGTTGAAATTGGAGCTGCTAATTTAAAAAATCCATATGTATGCAAAGAAATAATTGAAAATCTACCTGAGGTTATGGATAAGTATGGAATTGAAAAATTAACTGATGTTATTGGAATGGCACATCAAAGCTAATATTTTGAAACACTAATTTATAAAAAGAAATAAGGATGGGTCTTAAAAGTAAGGACCGTCCCAAAAATAAACTAAAGAAAAAGGAGAATATCAACAAAAACAAAGATTAAGAATTATATTGGAAATAGTATAAAAAAGGAGATTAGTTTAGTATGGGAAAAGACGTTATAATAGCATGTGATTTTAAAAACAAAGAAGAAACATTTAAATTTCTTGATTTGTTTGAAGGAGAAAAATTATTTTTAAAAATAGGAATGGAACTTTTTTATTCAGAAGGACCAGAGATAGTAAAGGAAATTAAAAGAAGAGGTCATAAGATATTTTTAGACTTAAAACTTCATGATATTCCAAATACTGTAGAAAAAGCAATGAAATCATTAGCAAATCTTGATGTAGATATGACAAATGTTCACGCAGCTGGAACAATTGACATGATGAAAGCTGGTTTAAAAGGTTTAACTAAAGAAGATGGAACAAGACCTTTACTTATAGCGGTTACACAGCTTACATCAACGAGTCAAGAAAGAATGGAAAAAGAGCTATTAATAAATAAACCAATAGAAGATGTAGTAATGCATTATGCAGAAAATACACAAAAAGCAGGATTAGACGGAGTTGTATGCTCTCCACTAGAAGTACAAGCTGTTAAACAAAGATGTGGAAAAGACTTTATAACAGTAACACCAGGAATAAGATTTGCCACAAAAGATGCAGGAGATCAAGTTAGAATAACAACACCAGCAAAAGCAAAAGAGCTAGGCTCAGACTACATAGTAGTAGGAAGACCAATAACTCAAGCAGAAGATCCAGTACAAGCATACAAACTATGCAAAGAGCAATTCTGCTAAATTTAGTAAAGAATCAAAAAAACGGGGACGGTCCTGGAAGAAGAAAAAGAGGGACGGTCCTACAAGAAAGAAAAGGGGGACGGTCCTACAAAAAATAAAAAGAGATACAACCCTCAAAAAAGAAAGGAAACGATTATTATGGAAAATTTAGAAACAAAAATTGCAAAGGATTTATTATCAATAGAGGCTATATTTTTAAAGCCAGATGACCCTTTTACATGGGCAAGTGGAATCAAAAGTCCAATTTACTGTGACAACAGATTAACTTTAACATCGCCAATGGTTAGAAATGATGTTGAAGAAGGATTAGCAAGTTTAATTCAAGAAAATTTCCCAGGAGCAGAGGTACTAATGGGAACAAGTACAGCAGGTATAGCACATGCTGCCATTACAGCAGACATTTTAGGATTACCAATGGGATATGTAAGAGGAAGCAGTAAAGACCACGGAAGAAAAAATCAAATAGAAGGGCGATTAATAAAAGGACAAAAAGTTGTTGTTGTAGAAGATTTAATTTCAACTGGAGGAAGTGTTATAGAAGTTGTAAATGTATTAAGAGAAGCAGGTGCAATTGTATTAGGTATTGTTAGTATATTCACATATAACATGGAAAAAAGTGTTAAAGCATTATCAGAAGCTAAAGTTAAAAATGTAAGTTTGTCAAACTTTGACACAATGGTAGAAGTAGCTGCAGAGCAAGGATATATAAAACCAGAAGCAAAAGAAAAATTAATAAAATTTAGAAATAATCCAAGTGATGAAAGCTGGATTAAATAATTAAAATTGGAAGGACAGGGCAAAATTTCAAGTTACAATGAAAGTACTAAAGTTTGTCCGTCCTTTTTGTATGTAATAATGTGACGGCTTATTATACATGTAATATAAATACAATTAATATTTTAAAATCAAAGGAGGATATATATGAAGAACTTAATTGGCATTGAGGATTTTTCTAAAAGTGAAATTGACGAATTAATTGAAGTGGGAAAAGATATTATTGATAATAAAGATTTGTATAAAGAAAAATGCAAAGGTAAAATTTTGGCTACATTATTTTTTGAACCAAGTACAAGAACAAGACTTAGTTTTGAGTCTGCTATGTTGAGTTTAGGTGGAAATGTAATTGGATTTTCTTCTGCTGAAAATACTTCTACATCAAAAGGTGAAACACTTGCAGATACTATAAAAGTAGTTAGCTGTTATTCAGATATAATAGCAATGAGGCATCCAAAAGAAGGTGCGCCTTTAGTTGCTGCCATGAATTCAAAGGTTCCAATTATAAATGCTGGTGATGGTGGTCATAATCATCCAACTCAAACATTGCTTGATTTATTAACGATAAGTAAGGAAAAAGGTAGATTAAATGATTTAACAATAGGTCTTTGTGGTGACTTAAAATTTGGAAGAACTGTTCATTCACTTGTAACTGCAATGTCATTATATAAAAATATCAAGTTTGTATTAATATCACCAAAAGAGCTAAAAATGCCTGATTATATAAAAACAGAGATTTTAGAAAAAAATAATATTGAGTATATTGAAACAAATGATTTAGAAGATAATATTTCTAAACTTGATATTTTATATATGACAAGAGTTCAAAAAGAAAGATTTTTAAATGAAGAAGATTATATAAGATTAAAAGATGTTTATATATTAGATAAAGAAAAAATGAATAAAGCTAAACAGGACTTATGTGTATTACACCCACTACCACGAGTAAATGAAATATCACAAGAAGTTGATGATGATCCTAGAGCATGCTATTTTAAACAGGTTGAATATGGTAGATATATGCGTATGGCAATAATTTTAAAGCTTTTAAAAGAAAATGGAAGTTTATAAAAATATTTTGTTTATTTTGGTTTATAGGTATATCCTGTATAAAAACCTAAATCTTGTGCGTAAGGAATAAAAAATATGAATATAGATAGTATAAAAAATGGATATGTAATAGATCATATAAAAGCTGGTCATGCAATGAAAATTTATGAATATTTGAAACTAGGAGATTTAGACTGCTCTGTTGCAATAATAAAAAATGCTAAAAGTAACAAAATGGGAAAAAAAGATATAATAAAAATAGATAAAAAAATAAACATAGATTTTAATGTTCTAGGATACATAGATCACAACATAACAATAAATATAATAGAAAACAATAAAAAAATAGAAAAGTTTCATCCAGATTTGGAAGAAGAGCTAATAAATATAGTAAAATGCAAAAATCCAAGATGCATTACATCAATAGAGCGAGGTCTAAAACAAATTTGTGTACTAAAAGATAAAGAAAATGCAATATATAGATGTAAATATTGCGATGCAGAAGTATAAAAAATGATGAACAAGAAAAGATAGAAAAATTGGGACGGTCCTTCGAAAACGTTGTCAATGGGGACGGTTCTTTTTGACAACTTTTTAAAGCTACATCCAAAATGTATGCCAAAAGTTGTCAAAAAGAACCGTCCCCATTGACACCCACTGACAACCGTCCCCGTTTTTCTATTAAATTTTAAAAAAGCTATTAATAAACAATCTTCTATGATATAATTTAAGCAAAGAAAATTAAAGGTAGAAAATATAAAATAACGGAGGAAAATAAAATTGGAAGAGCTAATAATTTTATTATGTAATTTTGGTTATACGAAAGAAGAAAGTAAAGAAGTATTGAATACATATCCACTAAATACATATAAACCAGAAACATTAAAAAAGAAAATTGAAGAAATAAATATATATATGGAAAAGCTAGGATATAGTAAAGCAGAAGTAATAAAAATGACAAAAAGTCTGCCAGCAATATATGGCTATAGTATAGACAATATAAAACAGAAAATTGAAGATATAGAAAAGCTAGGATATAGTAAAGAAGAAGTAATAAAAATGACAAAAAGTCTGCCGGCAATATATAGTTATAGTATAGACAATATAAAACAAAAAATTGAAGATATGGAAAAGCTAGGATATAGTAAAGAAGAAGTAATAAAAATGACAAAAAGCCTGCCAGCGATATATAGTCTAAGTATAGACAATATAAAACAAAAAATTGAAGATATAAAAAAGCTAGGATATAGTAAAGAAGAAGTAATAAAAATAACAAAAAAAATGCCAACAATATATAGCTATAGTATAGACAATATAAAACAAAAAATTGAAGATATAGAAAAGCTAGGATATAGTAAAGAAGAAGTAATAAAAATGACAAAAAGACTGCCATCAATATATGGCTATAGTATAGACAATATAAAACAGAAAATAGAAGATGTGAAAAAGCTAGGATATAGTAAAGAAGAAGTAATAAAAATGACAAAAAGACTGCCATCAATATATAGCTATAGTATAGACAATATAAAACAAAAAATTGAAGATATAGAAAAGCTAGGATATAGTAAAGAAGAA
>CAKPRA010000046.1 GCA_934180065.1 uncultured Clostridia bacterium
CGGAATTTTGATTGCGATCAAAAATTCCGTTTTTTCTTTTGCCTATTTTTTTCTCTAACTTTAAGGGAAAATTACTGTTGAAATTTATTATATATTTACTATGTTTTAATCTTATGTTATAATTTTAAAGATATTTTATTAAAAGAAAGGGTATGAATTATGCAACGAATTTTAAGTTATATGAGGAAAGCAATTGATGATTATAATATGATTGAAGAAGGTGACAAGATAGCTGTAGCTTTGTCTGGTGGAAAAGACTCCACAACACTTTTACTTGGTTTAAAAAATCTACAAATATTTTACCCTAAAAAATTTGAAATAATCGGAGTTACTATCAACCCAGGCTTTGACAACTTTGACACTTCTGATTTAGAAAATTTATGTAAAAAACTAAATATTACATATATTGTAGAAAAAGCACATATAAAAGAAATAGTATTTGACATACGAAAAGAGAAAAATCCATGCTCTCTTTGTGCCAATCTACGAAGAGGTATATTAAATAGTGTTGCTATAAGAGAAAAATGTAATAAAATTGCATTAGGGCATAATGAAGATGATGTTTTAGAAACATTTTTCTTGAATTTATTATATGCCGGAAACATTTCAACATTTGCCCCAAAAAGTTATATGGATAGATCTCAAATAACTTTAATTAGACCTTTAATATATGCACCAGAAAAATATATAAGAAATTTCACTAGAAAAAACAATATCCCTGTTATGAAAAAAGTTTGTCCTATTGATGGCAATTCAAAAAGAGAATCTATGAAAGACTTATTATTCGAATTTCAAAAAGATATTCCTACAGTAAGAGCAAATTTATATGGTGCAATAAAAAGAAGCAATCTTAAGGGCTGGGAAAAAGAGCAGAAAAAAGAGGAAATTTAATTTTTAAAATTTCCTCTTTTTTTACTAAAATTCACAATTTCCTGGAGTTCTTGGGAATGGAATTACATCACGAATATTTTGCATTCCAGTTAAATACATTATTGCTCTTTCAAAACCTAATCCAAATCCACTATGAACCACACTTCCATATTTGCGTAAGTCTAAATACCAATTATATTCTTCAATTGGCATTTCTAACTCATTCATTCTTTTTACTAATTTATCATAATTCTCTTCTCTTTGGCTTCCACCTATTATTTCACCAATTCCTGGTACTAATAAATCTGCAGCTGCTACAGTTTTTCCATCTGGATTTTGCTTCATATAAAAAGCCTTTATATCCATAGGATAATCTGTTACAAATACTGGTTTCTTAAATACCTGCTCACATAAATATCTCTCATGCTCTGTTTGCAAATCAATTCCCCAGCTAACTTTATATTCAAATTTCTCGTTAGCTTTTTCAAGCTCTTTTATTGCATCTGTGTATGTAATTCTTCCAAAATCAGAATTAATAACATTGTTTAATCTATCTAATAATCCTTTATCTATGAAATTATTAAAAAATTCCATTTCTTCTGGACAATTTTCTAATACATATGAAAAAATGTATTTTATCATTTCTTCAGCTATATCCATATCGTCTTTTAAATCTGCAAAACATATCTCTGGCTCTATCATCCAAAACTCAGCGGCATGCTTTACTGTATTGGAATCTTCAGCTCTAAATGTTGGACCAAATGTATAAATACTTCTAAAAGCTGTTGCATATGTTTCTCCATTTAACTGTCCGCTAACTGTTAAATGCGCAGGCTTTCCAAAAAAATCTTTTGAAAAATCTACTTTTCCATCTTGTGTTTTTGGCATTTGGTTAAAATTAAAAGAGCTTACATTAAACATTTCCCCAGCACCTTCAGCATCACTTGATGTTATTATTGGTGTATTAACATATACAAATCCACGCTCTTGAAAAAATTTATGAATAGCATATGCAAGAACACTTCTAACCCTAAATACAGCATTAAAAGTATTTGCTCTTGGACGTAAATGAGATATTGTTCTCATATATTCAAAACTATGTTTCTTTTTTTGTAAAGGATAATCTTGTGCGCATAAATTTTGAATTTCAATATTTGTTGCATGAATTTCAAATGGTTGCTTTGCATCTGGCGTTAAAATAACCTTTCCTATGACTTTCATTGAAGAGCAAACTGTTAATTTACATATTTCCTCAAAATTATCCAAATTATTATCAAATACAATTTGAACATTTTTGAAAAAGGATCCATCGTTTAATTCAATAAAACCAACAGACTTTGAATCTCTAACAGTTTTTACCCATCCTTCAATTATAACTTCTTTATCTTGATAATCTTTTGAATTTCTAAATAATTCCTTTATAACTAATTTCCCCATATCCTTTTTATAAACTAATTCTAGATACTATATCTTTATTAATCTATATTCTCCTTCTTTCTATTTTGATGTAAAAATTATACATCTTTAATAAAAAAAAATCAACCTTACTGTTATAGGTTAATTCAATAAACATCTGTTACTATTCAATTTATAAATTGAAATAAGAGAATAAATTCACACCTTAGTGTCAATTCATCCTCTTTTATAGAAAACAAAATTATATATATTAAATTCATTTTGCTAAATTTCTGTATTTTCAATATTTTTTATTAATTCTTTTGAAATTGTATCTAAAAAATCAATAATATTATAATATCTTTTTACTGTTCCTACATCAACTGCCAAATACTTATTTATTACTGATTCGAAGACCTTTCCAACATGTAATCTTATGTACATAACATTATTTACAATTAATATGTCAAATGGTGCTCCTAAAATTTTTCTAAAATTAATTAGCATATCCATTACGTCATGTGTTAATAATTGCATTGTTATTACTTTATCAGAACAGTCTACATCAAAATATTTCTCGAATTGTGTTGAATCCATATTTATATTTCCATTATAAAAGACTCCGTCTTCTTTTATTCTGATTTGGCAATTAATTGATTTTTTCATATTTATTTTTGCAAATATCCCACTGAAAATTGTAGTTGTTGTAGTATGTGTATGACCTTTAGAATCTCTATGTGTTTCAACTCTTTGAGTTAATATTTCTGCCATTTTCATAGGATATTGGCCATTTATATAGACATCTGCATAATCATCTGAATAATATCTATTATAATATCCATCATAATTGGCTTCTCTATATATTTCCGTAGGCATTTCCTTAATTGGAATATAATCAACATCTGAAAAAGCATTGTTTAATAGTTTTTCAACAATTTCCGTTTTAAATAAACTATTATATTCATTGTTTCTATTATTACCTATAACAAAAAATATTATAAGATAACAAAAAACATCAATAAAAATAAGTAATGTTACTATAGGCATTATTGAAAACATATCCATATGTATCCCAATACATAAAAAGTATGCTATTAATAATACAATATCTACTATACCTATTACAGTTAAATAAATTTTTCTTCTTTTTATTTTTTCAGCTTTTGCCAGGTTCCAAATATTTGTGAATTTATCTATATTTATATCTTCAAAGAACTCATTAAATTCTTTTTTCATAATATATTACCACTTTCTTAATCATTTATAATTTTTCCAATGTTTATATTTTCTTTTTTATAATCTTCTATTTGGAATAAATCAAACTTTTTAAATCCAAACATTTTAGCAACAATATTAATAGGAATTGTTTCAATACTTGTATTATAAACTGTAACATCTCCATTATAAATTCTTCTAACTGCTTGAAGTTGACTTTCTATTTTTTCAAGATTTTTTTGTAGATTTAAATATTGTTCGCTAGCTTGAAGCTCTGGGTATTCCTCAGCAATTGCTAATATTTTATTTATTTCTTTATTTATTTTATTTGCTTGCTTAAATTCAATGTCATTTTCTTGATTATAAGCATTTCTTAAATTTACTATATTCTCTAATACATCTTTTTCATATTTTGAATATGCTTTTACACATTCAACTAGATTTGGTATTAAGTCAAATCTTTGATTTAAGTAAACATCTATACCAGATAATGATTGTTTTACTATGTTTCTTTCCTTTAATAATCTATTATACAATGCAATCACGTATAATATTATAAATAATAATATTATTATAAAAATATAAACTCCTGCCATATTATCATATCCTTTCTTTATTAAATTTTAATAATTTATTTTATTATTAACATATTATTTTATTTATTCATTTCTTTAATCTCTATTTCATAGACATAATTATCTTTATCATAATTAAGCTCTACTTCATAATCAACGCCCGTATCATCATTAATTAAATTTCTAATCTCATAAATTTTGTATGGATCACTTGTTGATATCTCCTTATATTTTACTGTTATTATTCTTTCATTATCTTTATTATTTTTAAAAACATCATTTAACAAAACTTTAACAAAAAAACCACCTTTTATTCCTTTATATGCTTCAAATCTGGTATTAAAATTGACTGAATTTGCATATTCCGTTGATGTGTCTAATATATTATTAAGATTACTAGAACCAGCCATTCCAATTACATTATTATAGATGTCTTTCTCTACATTTAATACACTATTCATATGATCTTCTCCCATATCCCATATACTATTCATCTTGCTTTTTCCTATATTTATAAATGAAATTATAAAGGTAACAGATATTACTATAAAAAAGACAAAAATTATTGATATAATTATAATAGCTTGTTTGGAATTATTTGTTTTATTTCCTACATAACTATTTACATTATTTTTACTGTCAATATCTAAATTGTCATTTGTTAATATTTCCAAATCGACTTTAAATAATTTACTTATTTCTAAAAATTTTCCCATATCTGGTTTTGATTGCTCTAACTCCCACTTTGATATTGTTTGTCTTGTTACATTTAATTTTTCTGCTAAATCTTCTTGTGACATACCATTTAATTTTCTTAATTTTAAAAGTTTATCTCCAAACTTCATCTATGAATCTCCCTTCTTATTTTATAAATATATTTTAACAAAATGGAATAAAAAAGTACAGCAATTTAATATGGAATTTTGTCAATTTAAATTAACATATGACGAAATATATGTTTATAATATTTTTTATTTACAAAATTATTTTGCTATGAAAAAAGAAGATATAATGAGTAATTATTTAAGAAATTTTCTAGGAACTCTTTCACCAATTGTACATAGAATTTCATAATTTATAGTATCACACTTCTCAGCCAATTGCTCCAATGTAATATTTTTATTATCCCAAATTATCACTTCATCCCCAACCTGTATGTCATCTATATCTGTAACATCTACCATGAAACTATCCATACACACTTTACCTATTATTGGTACTTTTTTGCCTTTAATTAATACTTCCCAACCATTTGAAAAGTTTCTTCTAAATCCATCTGCATACCCAATAGGCACGTTGGCAACTTTAGTTTCCTTAGTAGTTATGTAGCTTCTGCTATAACCTATACTTGTACCTTCTGGAACGTTTTTTAAAAATACAACTTTAGCCTTAAGCTTTGCAATTGGCTTTAAATCTATCTTTTCAAAAGTATCATCTGCACCAGCATAACCATATAAAATAATTCCTGGTCTTACTAAATTAAACCTTGCTTCCGGATAATTTAACAACGCATTTGATGCTGCAGCATGAATATATTTTATATTTTCCAATATTTCTTTTGCTTTAGAAACTGCTATATTAAAGGATTCTAATTGTTTTTTTGTATATTCATCATCTATATCTGCTGATGAAAAATGAGTATATATTCCTTCTACTTTAATATTAGGTGCTAAACTGTTTAAATATTTTTCTATTTTATATGGATGTACCCCAGTTCTCCCCATACCGGTACCAACCTCAACATGAACTGTTACCTTCTTATTTGTTTCAGCTAATTTTTCAGCAAATCCGTAAGAGCTAATTCCAACTATAATGTTATATTTTATTATTTTTTCAATTTCACTTTCATAAGGTTGATTCAAAACAAAAATTTCTTTTTCATAACCTATTTCTCTTAAATATACTCCTTCATCAACATTAGCAACTGCTACTATGTCAAATTGATTTATAACATCTAATCTTTGATTAATATATGTTCCATATCCATTTGCTTTTATTACAGGCATTATTTTAACATCTTTTCCAACTTTGTTTTGTATTTGATTAATATTATACTGTAAATTATTTAAATTAATTTCTAAATATGCTGGTCTAGTTATCTCCATAAAAAATTCATTCCTTTCTTTCTGAAGGCATACAGTTTTTTTATTTCTTTCAAACTGCTCTCCTATTTACTAAATTTATTATTAATTATAATAACAAATTTATTATTGCCATTTATATCTATGATAAAATTAAAGGAAAACTCTTGCTATAATTAAATTTTATGTTATAATTATACAAGATTAAGAAACGTATAGCAAGGGTCTTCCTTGTAATTTTATTTAAGCATAAAATGTTTCTTTTGAAGGTTTAAATGTTCCAGATTTAAATCTTCTTTTTTTATTTTTATTCATTTGTTTGTACATTTTTAAAATACTCCCTAAAAGATTCTTCCATAACAAGCCAAGACTTGCCAATTTTTTTAGCAGGAAAATCTTTTCTATGAAACAGCTCTAAACATGTTTGATTTCCTATCTTTAGTGCTTTTCTAATATCTTTTGTTTCTAAAAATACAATTCCATTAAGTGTTTTCATAAGCGTTTCTCCTTTCGTAAAAATCTCAAATATATATTTAATTAAGTGTTAGTATATCTTTGAGTTGCATTGATGATATATGGATTATAAAAAAAAGTCAATGAACGTTTTTTGAAACAATTTTGAAAAAATACGAGTAAAAACATTGAGTTATCGACCACTTTTGAGCAGTACATATCAAAAAGTGGTCGATAACTTGACATTTTTTAAAATTTTAGGGTATAATTATAATTAATAGAGGTGATTTGATTTATGGAATATTATAGAAGAGAAAATTATTTAAAGAGAATAAGAAACTTTTATGATGACAGTAGTATTATTAAAGTTATTACCGGTATTAGAAGATGTGGAAAATCAACTTTACTAAAATCAATTATTGAAGAATTGCAAGAAAAAGGAGTACCAGAAAAGGATATTATTTCCATAGAATTAGATAAAAAAGAATTCAAAAAAATTGTAACACCAGAGCAATTAGAAGAAGAAATAGATAAAAGAATAACAGACAAAGATTTTAAATATTTATTTATTGATGAGATTGAAAATGTTAAAAATTTTGAGCCTGTTATCAATGCATATAGAGAAGAAGGCAATATATCAGTATTTATAACTGGCTCTAATTCATATTTACTTAGCGGAGAATTAATAACCAAATTAACAGGCAGATATATTGAATTTGAAATGATGCCATTAAATTTTTATGAATATATAGGAATGAAAAAATTTTTAAATAAAGAAATAAATTCAAACATTTATATAGAATTTGAAGATTTTATTAAAAATGGTGGATTCCCAGGTGCTTTGTATTATGATGAATTTGAAGATAAAATTACTTATATTTCAAGCGTTGTAGAGCAGATTTTTGAAAAAGATATAAAAACAAATAATAAAATAAAAGATGTTGCATTATTTGAAGTAATAGAAAAATTTATAATAAATAATTTTGGAAGTGTTATATCAGTAAGCAGTATTTATGAATATTTAGTAAAAAAAGAAAAATTAAAAGTTGATAGAAGAACTTTAAAAAGATATATTGATATATTAGAAAAAGCAAAAATAATTCATTCATGTGATTTATTTGATATAAAATCAAAAATGGTTTTAAAAGGAGAGAAAAAGTATTACTTAGCTGATTTTAGTATATATTATACACTTAATACCGATAATAGAATAAGCTATGGACCAATGCTTGAAAATATAGTGTATAATTATTTAAAAAGCAAAAATTATAATTTAAGTGTTGGAAAAATAGGGAAGTTAGAGTGTGATTTTATTGCAAGAAAAGATTTTGATAAGTATTTTTATATTCAAGTTTCTAAAACTATTGCAGATGAAAAAGTTGAAGAAAGAGAATATAAACCATTTTATGAAATAAAAAATATGTATCCTAAATATTTGTTTACATCAGATGTTCTTTTACAATATAGAGATGGTGTAATAAATGTAAATATTGCTGATTTTATATATAATAATAAAGAATTATAATAATAGTTTATATGGCGATTTATCATAAAATGTTAAGTTATCGACCATTTTTAGGTATTACATACTTAAAAGTGGTCGATAACTCATTTTTTTACATTTTTTCTTCATCTTCTTGCTCACTAGCAATTTGTTTAACTGGATCAATGCAAATATCATTTTCTCTTTCAAAATCTCTTAAAACTTCTCTTGAATCTCCAAGAGCAAATTTATTACACACCCATTTTATAAACAAAACAATAGTTGTATAAAATCTATCAATTATATCTCTTAATTTATTATTTTCATATTCTAATTGTTCATATTTATCTTTATAATCAAATTCTAATTCAATAGATTTATTTTTGTATTCACTTTCCATTTTATCAACTTTATCGTGTAAAGCTTTATTATCAGCAATAATAGAAGCTCTTTCTATTTGATATTTTTCAGCATCATCAACAATATTCGCTTGTCTTGAAAGTTCTTTATGTAAGGCTTTATTTTCTTTGTATAGCTGTTTTATCATTTCTTCTTTTGGTTTTATAATATCATTTAAAATTTTTTCATTTTTATTGAACATTATTTTTTTCAAATCAGTTATATTGGTTTCTTCTGGAATGTCTAAAGTAATGCTTTTAACTAATTCTTTAGTAACATTGAAATTTGTTAATTCCTTATATTCTTTAATGTCAACTTTAATGTCAAGATGTTGTCTGTTAGTTTCTTCTTTTGGCAAACCTCTTAATAAATTAAAACTACGAGATACCATATAATCATAAAATGCCTTTTGCAATTCTCTATAACTATCTTTTCCTTTCCAAAATTCACTACAAGCTAGTTTATCAATTTTATTTTCTTTTTTGTCAGTTGTATGAACTACTGGTAAAAAAAAAGGTGCATATGTGGAGTTTCCTCGTCCACATGCACCTATGCAGACATTATATATTTTTCACCTAAATTTTTGTATTTAGATACAAACTGGTATGCTGTTTCAAAATATCGTTTTGTTTCTTCTTCACCAATTTCTTCAAAAAATTCTTTGTCTGATGTAATTATATATTCACAAGCAATATTACTAACTGTTTTTATTTGACCTTTTAAATCATATTCTTTTCTTAATCTGTCAAATTCTTTTTCATAACTATACAAAGGCTTTTTTATAGCATAATTCAAATATGATTTTTCTTTATCAATATTTCTGTTTGAATAATTGTAATTTTTTCTTTCATTATGACGATATATTCCTTTTAGATTTTCTCTTTTATATTTCACATTTCTTATAATAGCGTAACTCATTTTTTATCTTCCTCCTTTAATTTTGATACTTTTTAAGACACACTTTGCAAGAAATTTTAATCTTCCTTTGTATGTGTTGTAACACACTACAACACTTTTTAGCCTTGTGGCAAAAAGTGTTAGTGTGGCAGGGCGAACCCTACAACCCCAAAACATAAATTTCGTGTATCACTCAATTTATGTTTTAGCAAAATTTGTGGCTCACAATTTTTGCTTGTAGAGGTAAAAATAAATTTTTCTAATTCACTTCATTTTAAATTAAGAAATAAAACAAGTTGATGAAGTGAATAGGGTAAGTTATATTCTTTTTATATTAAAATCGAATGTAACTACCTTTTAAGCAAAATCTGCGTTAGTATTTTTGCCTATCTATGGAGCATTTTTTGAAAAAAGAGCAATAAAAAAGCCAGTTGTATAAAACTGACTTTTGCTCACAATTTTTTATAATAAGATTTTATATTGCTTTTTTGTATGTGTCAATGAATGGATTTTGAAGAAATTTTGAAAATTGTTTAAAGCGATAACTTGCAAGTCAACGTTCTAAATCATCATCTCCTTTTTTTTGTAAATTGCTTTTTTCATATCTTCCTATTTCTTCACGAAAAATATTCATAACATCATTACAAAATTCTCCTGCAAATCCAACTTTGTTCAAGTATAAACAGATTAAATCATAATTATTTTCTATATTTTCCTTAAGCATGATTCTTAAGTTTTCATAACTTTCTTTTTCAATTTTTCCTTGTTTTTTGTACTTATCAACATTTACAATTCTTAATGGTACCTTATACATAACCGACATATTATGTGCTCTTACAAAATCAGACAATAATAATTGATTTTCATTTACTCTAAAAAACACTCCAATAACTTTAATTTTTCGATCGTCTAAAATCACCTCATTAACTGGCCATCCTTCAGCTAATGGATCTAAATTTCTTCCTTCTAGTTCTTTCATGAATTTTTTATGTAGATGTTGAGGAGATTGTATTTTTGTTGGAATATATTTAATTCCTTTATCACCTGGATCCAAAGATGTATTTACAAAAGTTCCATTTCCAAAGTCTAAAATAGAATTCATACCTTGTTCAGTGTCAATTCTTGTTCCTGAATCTACAATTGACGAGGCAATAATTGATTCATTGGGTTCTAATATCAAACCTACATTCCCATTATACATATGCATTTGTTCGTTAGAAAGAAGAGATGCTGATACAAAATCTCCATATATATTTCTAGTTTTAGTATAATTAGGTAATCCTGGTAATTTTATGATTCCATATCCCGAATGAACTATATATCTAAAATTGTCGCCTTGATTAAAATTTGATTCTACAGGTGTACAGTAGCTTTTCCACAATTCCAAAGTATATTTTTTATGAATTTCATCTTCTATATCAAATACTTCTTTTAGGTAATTTTTAAAACTACTATAAAGTTCTGAATTTTCATAAAACTCTATTACTTCTTCTCTAGGGCACCTACCATCTGGATGTTTTTTTGCCATATAGCTAATCATCTCTGAGTTAATATCATAAATACAATATTTCCCATCATTCTCTAAATAGTCTTTAAGAATAGTTTTTAAATTATTTAATTCATTTAACTTTTCAGACAACCATTTATTATCATTATCATATGCTATCTCATATTCTAATTGCATTATTAAAGCTTTTATGAACGCCTTCACATTATTATAACGCTTTCCAAAAGCCCCATATTCATACTCGTCTATAAATTTTCTAGAACTAATAAAAATCACCCTCTATCTCACATTACTATTTCTAAAGAAGATTATACCACACTATAAATCTATGTCAAATTTCATCTTTTTTAAATTACTGTTTTTATCCTGATTCAATTAGCCTAAACCACTCCATAAGCTAGTTTTAATAAAGGGGTTTGGATTAATTTTGCTAAAACACTAAATTGTTTTTAATAATTCAATACTATCTACAAATCCATTTCTATAATACTTTTCACACCAATAATCAAAATAATCCATATAATTTTTATCAAGCAAATCAAGTTGTTTCATTACATATTTTTTATTTTGAATTGGTATATTCTTTAATATCCTTTCAGTAATTTCATCATATTGTATACAATGTTTTTTATCTTCAGCATTTAGTGTTGTAAATATTTTTTCAGCTCTATAATTAATCCAATCTTTTAATAAATCATTTTTAACTTCTCTTAAATTATTCATAATTAATATCTCCATTTCTTAATTACAGTATAAAGCTTCTAATTCTTCTTCAGTATATTCTCTTTGTTCATAATGCAATCCACTTTTTTCGTGCAAGCTTTTTTTACTATAATTATTTTTATTATATTTATTATTACTACGTCGTAAATTTTCCGACTCATCAATCGTAATTTTTCCGTATCTTGAATCGTAATTTTTACGATTCATAGTATTCTTTATAGGTTGGTGTTTTATTTTTCCAACATAAATGATATTTCTTTTTCTATAACCACTTCTAATTTCGTATATAAGTTTAGCTTCTTCAAGATTTTTAAAAGCTTTTGTAGTAGTCTTATCAGAAAGTTTTAACATTTTTTGTGCTTCTTTTCTTGCGTAAATAAGATATACATTTCCTTCTTTATCTATCCATTTATTTTTCATAGATACAGATAATCTATCTAGTAATAGTCCATATAGTAAGATACTATTAGAATCTAAATTA
>CAKPRA010000047.1 GCA_934180065.1 uncultured Clostridia bacterium
TCATCCAATAAATCTTTATTATTATAAGTTACATTAATTATTCTATTTATATCATAATATTTAAAACTTTTCCATAAACTTACAAAATTTATATTTTTCTCAATTTTATATCAAACATTTGTTTTTGTCAATGGTTAAAAATAAATTTCAAAATTTTTTTCAAACTTTGAAATTTAAGTATTTCAATTAAATTCAAATTATTCTACCACGCATGCTGTCTACTTTTTAATCAACCTTCTGGTATGTTGTGTAATGTTACTGCAAATACCATCATTGTTGTTTTTTTCAATTTTGCTTTTATTCCTTCTGGTTTATCGTCATTTAAATGCAAATGTGGTATTAAACTATCTAATAGTAATAAAAATAATATTCCTAAAATAAATCCTATTGCTGCTGGGAGCCATTCTATTTTTCCTTGCTCTTTTGCCATATCTATTGATGGTATAATCAAAGACCATACAGAGGCAGCTATCATCACTCCTGAGGCAAATCCAAGCAAGAGCTTTTCAACCTTTATACTTAGCTTATTTTTCATAAAGAATACCATTGCAGCGCCCAAAGTCGTTCCTAAAAAAGGAATTGCTAATCCTATTGTTAAATCCATATAATCCCTTCTTTCCTACATTTTAAAGAAATATAATTACAGTGTAAATATGAATTGTATTTCACATTTATACTGTAATTATATTATTCTTTTGAAAAAAGTCAATATAAATTTTTTACCAATGTATGCAAATAAGGACAGAAATCATTGACAACTTCTAAAATAATTTAATTTTGCTTATTTTATATTTAAAAGTCGTTAATTTTATCTGTCCTTACTAATATATAGTTTTCATTGAAATTACATATTATTTATTTTTTTCTTTATTTCTTTTATCTTGAATAATTTCCATCTCTTTTTCTGTAATTAAATTTACATTATTTTCCTTAGCCCAGGCTACGCACCCTTTTAATACAGTGTTCAAAAATACTCGTGGTACTTTTACTAACTTAGAGCATGCTTCATCTGTAAATTTTACCTCTGGATCTATTCTTGAAGCAGCATATTTTACTGTATCTAAGCTAATACCTTTACTTGCTGGAATTGGCTCTGATATTGGTCTTTTAAATCGAGTATACCAAAAATTTTTACTATCTCTATATCCATAATCAACTGGTACTTGAGGGAATGACATAGGTCCAACCCCATTTATAATTGCATCATAATATTTTGGTTTCATTAATATGTGATCTATTTTTAAAATAAAATGAGCTCCAAATTTGCTTGTTATTCCATTGAATTGATGATATGGAGGAAGATATTCGTCTTTTACGACATCATTTTCTGCTCCATCTAGCTCTTTTACCCATGTACATTCAAATACCTGAAATGCTTCTTGTACTATTTTAGGATATTGCTCATTTGTATTTTCTCTAGCACTTTTTCCATCAACTAAATTGAAAATACAATCTTTCATTTTTTCCTCTGTAGTTTCTCCTGGATAACCTAGTCTTACAGCTTCTTTAAAATATTTCCTTTTATCTGTTATAAAGTTTATACTACATTTTCCAGTTCTTAAAATATTTTTAGCTGTATTAGAGCTATTTCTACAACAAAGTACCATTGCGTAATAATCTTTACCAGCAATATAATATGGAAAACATAATGAATATGAACCCAAATTTGTTTGTCCTGATTCACTCAAAGTTCCAATTTCTGTTGTTGGCATTGGAAAAAAAGCTGATGTTTGATAAAAATTATCAACAATTCTCAAGTCTTTAAATCCATTTAACTCCTCAATTTTCTTTTGCATATAAATCATTCCTCCTCTTTTGTTTTTATTATATTTAATATTATATTCATATATTATTAAACCGTATTTTTGTTTAATTTTAACTAGAATAATATTCTTAAAAATTATTTTAACACCATTTCTCAAATTTAAAATAGCTCTTGTATTTTATTGAAGCTATCTATACTTGTGATTTTCTGTTTATCATATTCTTTACCTTCTGGATTGTAAAAAATCGAATCTATCCCATATTTATTTGGTCCAAGTACATCTTTATCTATTGTATCCCCTATCATTAAACATTCTGATGGAGAATATTGCCCACATGCATTTATATAGCTCTCCTTATTTGGTTTTAGCACTGTATCTCCTGTATATATTTCATCAAAATATTTCAAGATTCCGGCATTTTTTAATCTAGTCACTTGTGTATATCTAAACCAGTTGGTTAAAACAACTAAACTTTTATTTTTTGATTTTAGATATTTTAACATATCTGTTGTTTCTTCTAATAAAATATCATTAATATCTGCATTTATTTTTACCCAGCCATCTATTATTTCACTTGTAATATTTATTCCTATTTTATTTTTATAATAATTACTTAAATCTTCTGTATCATATTTTAAATGCGTATTTTCATATTCAAGTAGTAGTTCCTGATACTCTGAAAGAAATTTTTCTGAATCCTTTCCTAATGTGTTTTTGAAATACTTTATTTCTTTTGAAAAATCTCCATAAAGAAGAGTTCCATCTAAGTCAAATATAAATCTTTGTTTCATTGCTTCCTCCATTTTTATTTCAATTATGATATCCTTATTTTATATGAATAACAATAATTTTACAATAAAAACTTTAGCTTTTAAAAATAAAATTATTTAATCCTTTATGTATGATTTTTTAATAAAGTACAACATTAGGCATTATACATAATTAAAATTATACTCATATATTGAACTTTTCTATTATACAAAAGCCTTACAGAATTGCCCTTTAGCTTATCATAATACTTTTAATAAACTTACTAAGACTCCTCTGTAAGGCTTTCCTTACTTGTTAAATTATACCTTAAAATTCATCAATTTCTATTATATTTCCATCTATATCAATTCCTGCAGAACAAACTCCATCTGGATAAGACTTGCTTATGATTTGTGTTATATTTTTTAATTTTGGTAATGATTTTAAATTTAAATTAACTGTATATGAATTTTCATCTGCACTTATATTTCCCATATCATAATAGAATACATTTCCATTTTCATCTATAAACCAAAATATCTTTGCTCCGTCTTGACCATATTCTGAAACTCCTGCATTTATAATGTTAGACTTTACCTTATATTTTGTTCCATATTTTCTTGCCATTGCACTATTTGAAGAGAAACATAAGTATGCATCACCAGCTGGTGTAATATTTATTGCAATATTATTAAAATTATACATTACTAAATCTACATCTACAGTGTTACCATCAAGATTTTGTGTTGACTTTTGTAGTTTTTTCAAATTTGATTTTAGTCCATTTGCAAATATTTTATATCTTTCATTTGATGACATTATAATATCATTTGTTGTATTTAAATCTTCTTTTTCTGTATTTGTTGTATTATTTTCTTGTTTATTTTCATTAAAAATTGTTTCATTGTCTTTGCCATATTGTTTCGTATCTTTATCTTTCTTTCCACAAGCTGTCATTGTAACAACCATTCCTAACATTAAACTTACTGCTAAAATATATTTTATTATTTTTTTCATATTAATCATCCTCCTCTTATGTTTTTAATTATAAACTTAACTTATTTCAAATATTTATAAAAGTTGTAACAGAGTTGTAAATTATTTTGAAAATTCTAGTATAAAAATACTTCCTTTACCTATATCTGATTCTATCTTTAAATCTCCTTTATGTAACTCCATTATGCTTTTACATATTGATAATCCAAGTCCTGCACCTCCATTTTTTCTCGATCTTACTTTGTCAACTCTATAAAATGGCTCTGTTATTTTTGCTATATTTTCTTTGCTAATTCCTGGTCCATAATCTACTACCTGTATATACTTTTTGTCGTTTATTTTTAGTGCATTTATTATTATTTTACTATTTACATCTGAAACATTTATTGCATTTTTTACTAAATTTGATACACACATTATAATTAGTGTTTCATCTCCATATATGTCTTCAAGTTGATTGTTTATTATCAGATCTATATTTTTTGAATCTAATCGATCTTTTAGTGTTTTATATATTTCGCTAAAAACATTATTTATGTTTACATTTTTAAAATCTAAATCTGCATTTTTCTTGTATGATAATAGCAATAATTTTTTATACATATCTGAGATTCTTTTTGACTCTGATTGAATATATGTTAAATATTTATCTTTTTGCTCCTCTGTCAAATTAGCTTTTTGTAAAAGTTCAGCATATCCTTGGATGGATGTTAACGGCGTATTCATTTCATGAGATAAATTATCTATAAATAATTGCTTATTATTTGCAGATTCTATTAAATCATTGTTTCTTTTTTCTAGCTCTTTTGACATTTTATTAAAGCTTTTAGCTAATTTTCCAAACTCACTATTGCTTTCTTTTAAGTTTATTTTATAGTCACCTTTTGATAACTTTACCATTTCTTTTTGCATTTTTACTAATGGTTTTGTTAAGGTTTTAGATATTATATACGCTATAATTGCAATAAACACAATCATTACAAGCCATATATATATACAATTTTTTATTAACACTGACCTTGAATTATATATATAATCAATATCTTCTATATATACAATTGTTTTATCTTCCCCAATCTTTGTTGATACAAATATATAATTTTTATCATTAATTTCCTTTTGTTGAGCAATATATTTGTTATTTTCTGTTGTTTTAAATTCATCTGCATATGGTTGTAATACTTCATCTGTTTCATATTCCAATTGGTTATTATTATAATAATAAATTTTTACATCTTTCTCTGTGTTAGATTTTTCTGTTGACGTAAATAAAATTGTACTATTTACATTGTACTTTATTCTATTTTCTATCTTTTCTACATTTTTTATTGCAATTTGAGTTTCAGCCTCAATATTTTCATCTAAATTTTTTTCTATAAGGAAAACTGCTATTACCAAGCACGATATAATAGCTGGTATACAGATTCCAAAAAACATTTTAAGAGATAATTTCATAATATTTTTTCCTTTCAAAAATTATATTTCTAATCTGTATCCATATTTATAAACAGTAACTATTATATCATCCCAACTTAGCTTTTTTCGTAGTCTTTGTATATGCATATCTACTGTTCTTGTATCACCATAATAATCATATCCCCAAGCTGATTCTAACAGCTTTTCTCTTGAAAGAGCTAAATTTTTGTTTTGAATTAATACTTTAAGTAGTTCAAATTCTTGTGCAGTCATTTCAATTTTTTCGTTATTTTTAAAGACCTCTCTTTTAGCAAAATCAACTTTTATATTTCTGTATTCAAATACATCTGAAAATTTACCTGTTCTTCTTAAAACAACTTCTATTCTCGCTAATAATTCCATTGATTCAAATGGTTTAACAATATAATCATCTGCACCTAATTTTAAACCTTTCACTTTATCTGTTACACTATCCTTTGCAGTCAAAAATATTATTGGGACATTTTGTTTAATAAAACTTTGTGCAATTTCATATCCATTCTTTTTTGGAAGCATTATATCCAATAATGCTAAGTCTGGACTAAATTTATTTAATTTTTCAAGAGCAATTTCACCATCTTCAGCTTCATCGCATTTATAACCTGCTAGCTCTAAATTCATTCTAATAAGCTCTCTTATTTTTTCTTCATCATCTACAATTAAAATTTTTCTCATACTTACTCCTTTGTTTAGTTTGGTGATTTTATTATAATATTAGCAATTTAATTAATCAACAAAAAAAGCAATATTTAGTATGAGTTATTTTCTACTTATAAGTAAAAACATAAGAAATATGTGATAATTCTTATGTTTTTACAAATTTTTTAACTGTTTACTAAAATAATTGCTTTTTTATTTATTCTGCAATTGCATATGCTAATAAAATTCTTGATACTTTTCCATTCTTTATAAAATAATATATATTTCCATTTTTGCTTCCATATACTGGTTCACTTCCCGGATATCCAACTATAATTGTATTTTCATCTACAGAATCACTTTTTAATATTGAATTTGATGGATATGCTTTTAATACTTCTTCTTTGCTAGATCCTATTTTTATACCTCTTGCTGTCTGTAATTTTGAAGTTCCATATACTTCGATTGATGTCATTTTGCCATCATCATCTTCACTATCTTCAAATTCATTATATACTTTTAGACATAAAGATTTGTAATCTAATTCCGTTATTGTTGTTCCTGTTGCATCTTGTGTATATGTTTTTCTTTCTGGAGTTTCATCATATATGGTTTCTACTGCTTTTGCACTTTCTCCAAGTTTAAATTCGTTAATTGTTAGATCTTCATTTGAAAAAGCCTTTATGCTATTTGTTGTATTATTTTTTGTTATATTACTTTCATTTTTCTCATTTTTTGTTTGATTCTCTTCACTGTCTTTATTTTCAGTGCTATTTTTTTCATCAGTTACATTATTTTCTTCTTGTTTTTCTATTGTTTCATTTTCTTTGCTATATTCTTTTTTATCCTTATCCTTATTTCCACATCCTGTTATAGCTAGCATCATACTTAATACTACAAGTATTGCTAAAGTATACTTTAATATTTTTTTCATATTAATCATCCTCCTCTTTTGTTTTTATTATAAAAAATAGTTATTTCAGCTTTTTATAAAAGTTGTAACAAAGTTGTAAATTAAATTTAAAATTTCTTATTTTATAAAATCATAGACTCCTCTGCAATGTGTATACATCTGTATTTTATAAAATTATATTCACCTACAATTTTTCCAAATACATCATTAATTAAAATATAAAATAATTATTTTGACTTAATTTTTATTTACCTCTCTTGAAACTTGATTTATTAAATCTTCATACTCCTTTAATTTTTCATCAAGTCTTACTTGACATTTTACAAATATTTCGACTAAATCTTTTATGTCTTTAGTAGTTTGTGCTTTATATAATGCAGCCCTATATTCTTTATTGTATTTATCATCAATTGCTATAAGATCTATATCATTTTCTATACATTGTCTAAGTATAATAAATCTTCCTATTCTTCCATTGCCATCTTGAAAAGGATGTATTTGTTCAAATTTTTGATGAAAATCAGCTATTGCATATATATCCTTTTTACTTTCTTTCCAATCCTCTATCAAATTAAACATATTATTTTCAACTAAATGAGGCTCACATAGTTTTAAATCTGTCTTTGAAAGTCTATTTTCATATTTCTTCCATTTACCAATATTATCTATTTCATCATCAACACTTCCTTTTTTTAAAATTCGATGCCAATTCCATAATAGATATTTGTCAAAAGGCTCATTTAATGATTTTATGACTTCATCAAATAGCTCTAAAGAATTATTGGTTTCTATAACGTCATTTAAAAAATGCTCTCCTATTACTTGTTTTTGCTCTAATAAATCTATTAAATTTTCCTTGCTAAAAGTACTTCCTTCTAATTTATTTGAGTGATATAAATATTCAATTTTTATGGAGTCATATACCGAATTCTTTATTTTTGATAATTTTTGAATTACATCTATAGATATTTTCATCATTATTCCTCCCATTATTTTAATACTTGTATATTTTCTTCTGATTTTTGTAATTTTAAAACCTCTGTCTTGTTTTCTATCATTAATATAGCTTTTTCATTTCATTAAAGTTATCTATACTTATAATTTTTTTCTTGTCATATTCTTTGCCTTCTGGATTATAGTAAATTGAATCTATTCCATATTTGTTAGGGCCAAGCACATCTTTATCTATTGTATCTCCTATCATTAAACATTCTGATGGAGAATATTGTCCGCAAGCATTCATATAGCTCTCTTTGTATGGTTTTAGTACTGTATCTCCTGTATATATGTCATCAAAATATTCTATAATTCCAGCATTTTTTAATCTTGTTACTTGTGTGTATCTAAACCAATTTGTTAATACAACTAAACTTTTATTTTTTGATTTTAAGTGTTTTAACATATCTGTTGTTTCTGATAGTAGAATATCATTAATATCTGCATTTATTTTTATCCATCCTTCTATTATTTCACTTGTGATATTTATCCCTGTTTTATTTTTGTAATAATTACTTAAATCATTTACATCATATTTTGTATGTTTTTTTTCATATTCTATTAATATCTCATAATATACTGAAAGAAATTTGTCAGCTTCTTTTCCTAGTACATCTTTAAAGTAGTTTATTTCTTTTGAAAAATCTCCATTAAGAAGAGTTCCATCTAGGTCAAATATAAATCTCTTTTTCATTAATTTCTCCTTTTTATTTATTTTTAATTACATTATAATTTTTCCTTCTAAATTTGCTATATAACATTTTGGATATTTTTCTTTTAATACTTTTAATTTTTCTAAATTCTTTTCAAGTTCCTTACTAACTAAAATTCCCTCTATAAAACAAGATGGCATTCCAAATAATATTGCACTTTCTCTATTTGTCGTAAGAGCTGTTCTTTCTTTACAATATATATAATTTTTATAGAACCACTTTTTCAAAATTGTTTTCACAATTTTTGGGTTTAAATTCAAATTAAATACATCTTGTTTTATAAAGTCTTGAGCCTCTTGACTTTGAGTATTAAAAATAAATGCAATGTCTACTTTATTGTTTGATAAGCTTGGCATAAATCTGCTTTCTTTTGTTTGCTCTGCAATCCATCTCCAATTTGGTGTGTTTTTGAATTTATCAAGTGCCTGATCCAGCTCTCCATATGGAACGAGTTTTATTTCTACAGCTTTATTTTGCGCAGTTCCTATTGTTACAGTTGCTCCACTATACAATTTAACATATTTACCTAGTGTAATTTCTTTTTGTATATTCCACATTGATGCACAAAATGGAGTTTTTTTGTTTTTGTTATATGTTGTAATAAAATCTTGACTGATAATTCCATCTTTTTTTATTTCATCAAGGTGTTCCATTGCTGATCTTGCTCCATGAAGAAAAGTGTGCTTTTTTAATACAAGAAAATCTCCAATATTGTAGTCATTTGGTTGTAACTTAAAATTTGAATTTAGCTCATAAAATTTGTTGATTTGATTTATGAATGCTGTTTTTACATCTTTGTTAAATTTAAAATACTTTTTTGCTTTTGCTATATATAAATTTTTGTTTGTTGATTCTTCCATTTTTTCATCTCTTTTCCATTTTATATCTATATAATTTCTTCATATTATTATAAAACATCAGACTTATTAAATATGCCAAAAACAAGTCTAATGTTTTACATAGAAATTTGAGTTTATCGTAATTTATAATTTTTCAATTTCGTCCTTTGTAAGTCCAGTAATTTTAATAATTAAATTAATATCCATTTCTTCTGCTAACATTTTTTTGGCTGTTTCAATTTTTTCTTCTATTTTTCCTTCTTCCCTTCCTTGATCTCTTGCGGCTGTCATTGCAAACTTTCTGTCTATTTCGGCTGTTTCTCTTAAATATGCAATTCTTCTCTCGGCTTCGTTTCCACTTAAGTATTCTAGCTCTTCTTCGGCTTTCTTTACTTTTTCATTTTCTATCATTTTTAGTTCCTCCATATTTTCAAAACTAATATTGCTTCCATTCTAGCATATTTGTTTTGTTTGTTCAATTATTTTGAAGATTTTGTGTATGAATTTACACTTTTGAATTTAAATTTTTTGAATAAAATTTTTATGTTTTCAAATTTCTATGATTTCTTATTTAACCATAGTTTGCTGGATATTTCAAGAAATTTCGCAATACTTTTTTCGACAAGTTTCATATTAGTTACTAAAATAGAGCAATTGATATTTTAGATCAATTGCTCTATTTTACAATAATTTTCTTAAATATTTTTATTTTAGCACGAAATTTCAAATTTAATCTAATGTTCCCATTGCGTCCCATGGTTTTAGTCTAATTTTTTCTGTTGTTAGTATATTTTGCTCTTCTTGTGTTAGATATTTTTTGTTTATTACTACTTGATATACATAGCTATTAAACCAAGTATCTGTTGCTACATGATAACCTTTATTTGCTTTTTTATCACCCCAACTGTTTTCTATTTTCCATTTTGTTGGTGTATCATTTTCTAAGTTTACTCCTGTTATTACCATTGCATGATTCATTGCACTTTCTCTTGTATCTATCATTGCTTCTTTTGACATTTTGCTGTTTATTTGAAATAAAGTATCTATATCAAAAGATTTATCATCCCATGTTCCATCATCAATATCTCTTGCTTTTGAGCAATCTGAACCAAACCATACTGGCTCTCCATCTTTTAATTGATTTATTGTTAGTGCTTTTAGTCTATTCATATCCAAGTTTAAATATAATATTTCTTTTCCATCAATTACATTTCCAATATGATCTACTGTATATACTTTATTAAATGGTTTATCATCTGTTGGACTGTTTATTATACTTACATAATCATCTAAATTTATGTCTGCTATTTCCTTATAAAATCTCATAGGATCTAAGTCTTTTATTATATTGTAATTATCATCTTTATCTACATATTCAAATGAGAATTTTTTAGGTGGAACTCCAAAACTACTACATAAAATTTTATAAATATTTTCTATCCATTCTGCTTTTTTTCCATCTATATTTTCATTATTGTGTCTTATTTCAAATGCAAACTTACGAATATATCTATTTAGTAATCCATCAATTTCACGTGTATTTGAGCTTTGGAATGTTTCTGGGAATGCACTTTTAGGTACTATTCCATATTTATTTACTATGTTTACAAATAAATCCCATTGACCGCCATCTTGAATTCCACTGCTTAATAACCCATCTAGAGCTCTATCATCTTTTTCTTTATCTTTTAAAGATATGATATTTTCTAATAAATAATTGCATTTTTCTAATTTATCATAAAATGCTATGTAATTTTGTGATAACTCGAAATCCTTTAAATTGTATTTTTTTGCAATTTTTTCTCTAATTACATTGCATCCTGCAAATATCCAGCATCTTCCACTTTGTTTTTGATCTGTTACTGGTAAAGTTTTTAAGTTTATTGAGAACATATCTCTTGAAAATTCAGTTTGTTCATTCACTCTTATTAAGTCACTTATTTTACTTTTCACTAATGCTCTTCTTGTTATAGTATGTGCAGTATTATTTAAATACTGTGATTCAATATTATTTAAATTTTCCTTTGTTATTTCTTTCATTATTTTATCCTCCTGTTTTTTTCATTATAGCAAAAGAATAAATTTTATTCAATTAATTATTATCGTTTTTATTATAGAATCTATAAATAGGGACGCTCCCTGACTTTAATTAAGAATCGTCCCTACTTTTTGTCTTATTTTTAGTTAATTTTAAATGTATTAAACATTGCATACATAATTGCCATTACACCTTCTTGTATTTCTGGTGATGGAGAACAATCCATTTCTACTATATATGTTATATTATCTCCATTAGAAATATAATATCTTTTAAAAATTATTCCTTCATCTTTTCCATTTTCAACGGCAACTTCAATTCCATTGTTTAATTTTGTCATTTGATATTTTGCTACTGATTTTAGCTTTTGACTTATTGAGATATTTTCTTTTGTGACAAATAATCCACATTCTTCATCTTCATTAAATTGGTATACATCTTCATTATTAGAATTAGACACTTTAAAATCATCTGTATAATACATTTCATATCCTAAACTACTTTTGTATAATTTCATGTCTATACTATCATCTTTGTTTCCTTCTCTACCTACATAAATCTTCTTGTGATCCGGACTATTTGTTGAATTATTACTATTTGTTGTTATTTTATTATTATTACTACTTAAGTTTTCATTTGATTTGTTTGAATCCATTTGTGCAATTTTATTTTCTAATTCACTTACTTTACTTTTTTCTTTGTTTACTGTATCAATTAAATACCACCCCACAAAACCTATTACTGCAATTAATAGTATAATTAATATTCCTAATAATACTTTTTTCATAAAATATCAATACCTCCTTTATTAACGCTTTAGTAAAATTTTAACATTTATTGTAGATTTAGTCAATTACCATTTTACACTATTTTAAGACATGAAAAAATTTTTTTTCATGTCTTAAATCTATTGCAATAACTGCTTAAGAGAGATTTGAAATATCAAAATTACGCATTACTTTGAA
>CAKPRA010000048.1 GCA_934180065.1 uncultured Clostridia bacterium
GAAATCAGAATTAAATAGAAAATAATGGCTGTAAAGTAGATATACAAAGATTTACAGAAGTTAAGGGAAAATTACTGACTTTTATTCTAACATCTTGACCGCTTCTATCGTACTATGATAAAATAATATCATTAAAGACTATATTAATAATAAAAGGAGCGTGACAAAAATGATGCATACAATATGCAAATATGCAGATAATACAGAACTTGTAATTTCAGATATAATAAAAAGAGAAAACGGAGAAGAAATAATAAAAGTAGTATTTGAAAGACCAACAGAACACGGGTTCGATACACTTATTTTTGAATTGCCAAGCTACAAAATAGTAGAAAATGATGGAAATTATACAGACGAAGAAATTGAAATATTTAAGAAAGTTGTTGAACAAGGTGCAGCACATTTTTATGAAATTGCTAGTGAAGGAGGTCTTGAGAGTGCCTAATATATTTGAAACAATGCGGATATAAGATATACTTTTGGTCAAATGAAAATGATGAACCAATTCATATACATATATCTAAAGGAAATCCTACAAGCAATTCAACAAAAATTTGGCTTACAAAAAGTGGTGGAACAATAGTTGCAAATAATAAAAGCAATATTCCTATGAATGATTTAAAGAAGATTTTAAAGGTTGTAAATGATAACTATTTTTTAATATTAGCAAAATGGAAAAATTACTTTGAAGGGCAAGAACTTAAGTTCTATTGTTAATAAAATAGTAGTAACAGTAATTGAAAGTTACTATAAAAAGTGCTAATATATATGTGAGCGGTATCCAAGAAACTAATAAAGCCTTGGGTCAATTACGAAACTCTGGAAACTTACGAAGCCCAGGGTTATTTTTGTATAACAATAGTATAATTGACATTTTACATAAAAGATGATAATATAAATCCATAAATTCCAGGCAATTTGCCTGTTTATATACAATCCGAGTTAGTGGAATAATGCAGAATTTGCATATATTCGTGTTCAACACTAACAAAACCATAAGCAAGTATGAAGGTCAGCTTACTTTGCTTACAACCTTAAATTAGGAGGATACATTAATGGAAATTATACGCCCCAAAAGGTATATCCACTTACCTAATGGAAAAATGCGGGAGTTATGTCCAGGAGTTCTAATAAAAGGTGCAAAAGTTATTCCTGCTGATCCTGAAAAGATAGCCAAAACGAACAGAAAACTAGCTAAAAAGTGCAAAAAGCAACGTGAGAATGATGCTGAAGCAAAAGTTTGGACTAAAACTCATGGTTGTTGTTGATGCTTAGGAGGTATCTATATGAAAGACTCTAATATAAAACGGTTTATACCTAAAGAACTTCTGCAATCCAGCAGTACAATAAAAATTATTGAACCACCTAAAGGACAGGTATCATCAAAAGCAGCTTATTTTCTTGAAAACCAAATATCAATTCAGACAGAAGCAAATAATGCAGCAGTAAAAAAGCAATTTGAACATATGTTAGTGGAAGGTAAATTCTAATGGGAACTTTTGATGAGTTGAAAAAGAAGTACAGCTGTGGTTCACTTCTTAAAAAGAAATCTTGCCAAGGCAGAACTATTTGAATTGAAAGGTTAGGTGTTCATACTGCAGAACGTATAAACGAGAGAATATCACGTTCAGCTAAGCAATACCGAGTAGAATTACATAGGACAATGAGATTAGCAGATGAAACATATTCAGACTAAATTTAGTGGAGGTAGTACAAATGAAAACTTTACCCAAACCCAAAATAGAATGTGGAACAATGGAAATAAAACTTCCAAAGTACCAGGAATTATTGATGATGGAAAAAGAAGCAATACCAGAACTCCAAAAGCACTTAGAAGAAGCAGATAAACTAAAGAGAGAAAGTTACGTAACAATGATGAGAAGTCACCGTAAACTTAAGCGAGGTGTTTGACATGAGCAATAAACCTAAAAAAATGGTCCGGAACTCTTGTTTAGATGAACCTAAGGAATTTGTATGGGATCCTTGTTTAGACAAGCCAATGCAGTCTAAACCCAAAGCCATACGCAGTATGGTTAATGCAAAATATATGCGCAATTTGCCAATTATACGCAGAAACATTGAGTGTGGCAAATTGGAATCCGCAAGAGCAGCTAAAGAACTAGCCAAGTATATCATTAAGTAAAAAATTACTGACCAAAAAACAAGACTTTCTCTTCAAAATTGAGAGTCTTGTTTTTTATTTATAATACGTTTCTATAGAAATGAAAATGGATTTTAAGACATTTTTATAAAAAAGATATTTTTATAAAAAAGATATATAATTTGTTGTTTTATAATTTCTTAAGAATTTAACAAATTTGAGAAGTAGGGGAGAAAAATAGCAATTTTTAGTATAATGATTGATTTTTATATAAATTAAAAATAAAATTTATAAAAATAATTTTTAAAAAAGAAAAATAAGTTTGGAAAAGAAATTCTAATATATAAAATATAATTATAAAAATAAAATAATAAATATAAATTAAGATAAAAAATAATTAATAACAGCCATACATACATAAATATATAATAACGATAGAAGAGAGATAGGAAATTTTCAAAATTATCTCTATGCAGGGTATCAAAATCCGATATTAAACATTGCACAAAATGAAAGTAATATGACTATTTTCTATGAGGTAAATTTAATATATTAGTTTAGAAAAAGAGTAAACGAGAAAACAGTGGAAAACCGCTATAAATAAATGAAAACTATAATTTTGTCGAAATATTTATATTCTAAAATTCCCAAAATGTCGCAGTTTAATATGGTTATTATATTTCCGCTTCTTGGTATATAAAAAAATTCTAATATGTATATTGACACATTGCCTAAAAGCTTGTATAATGTGCTCAATAAAAGAAAAAAGAAAGTAGAATAAAATGAAATTTAGTGAATCAAGATTTAAATTTAACTTAATAATATTATCAATAAAACTATATGTTTTTTTATTATCTTTCATTTTTATAAATATTTGTAGAAGATAGAGTTACTTTACGGTAACTTTGTCTTCTTTTTTTGTAAAAAATGGAGGCCGTATAAGAATGAAAAAAGTAATAAGAGGAATGGGCAAAATTGAATTTGGAAGGTTTTATAATCCAAATAATAGAATAATCAATTCTGTAGAAGAAACTCCTATTTTAGAGAGTACCTTAACAAAAGAAATTTCTTGGAAGCAGTTAAGAAATTTCCTAGATAATGATTATATATACAGTTTATTAACACACAGAAAAAATATTAATGTATATAAAACAAAAGCTATAAATTTATTATCTAAATATAGATTCGATATTTTTGTAAAATACTATTATGTGAGATGTTATATTGAAAATCATAATTTAAAAGAAGCAACAGATATTTATTTATCACATATAAAAGCATTTAATAATTTTCATGAACCGGATGGCAGAAAAAATGGTGCTGATATTTTCTTACAAAATTTCAATAATCTTATAGAAAACATTAGAGCATGTAGGTACAAACTTGGCTAAAAAAAGGAGGCTTTTTTATTCTCGATACAGTAAGATATGATGAGAGTAAAGAAATCTTCCTTCCTTCAGGTAACAACAAGAATGTGACAAAGTTTCGCAAACAGTTCAGAAATAAGGAAAAATCATCAACATTATTATTATATCCCTTAGATTATTCTAGGGGATATAATAAAATTTATCAAAAAAGGAGTGTTATAATATGATTGATTTACATACACATACAATATTTTCAGATGGCACATGGACCCTTGAAGAAATGCTATCAAATGCAGAAAAAGCAGGAATATCAACTTTAGCAATTACTGATCACGATACTGCTATGCCACACATAAAATTAAAAGAGATTGATACTAAAAACTATTTTTCTGGAAGGATTATTGTTGGAGGAGAATTCAATGCATTTTTTGACAATACGAAGATTGAACTACTAGGTTATGATTTTAGTCCTGAATTATTACAAGAGTGGATAAATAAAACTTATAATACTATGGATGAAATAGAAGGATACAAAAAAGAATTTGATGAATTGTTACAATTATGCAAAAAAAATAATATAAAAACAACAAAAGATTTAGAATATGATGAGTCTTTAAAATATCCAACCAAAATTATTTATAATGATATTACTAAATACATTGAAAATAGAAAATTTTTTACTGATGATGAATGGAATATACGAGAAGGCTTTTTTAGAAGTTGTACATGTAATCCAAATTTTGTATTGTACAGAGATTTTTCTAAACAATATCCAAATGCACTAGAAGTTTCAAAACAAATAAGAAAAGCACGGAGGTAAAGTTTTTATAGCACATTTATATCTATATTCAATGAATGACCATATTAAATATTTGGAAAAATTAGTACAAGAAGGAATTCTAGATGGTGTAGAGGTATATTATTCTGGATTTAGTCAAGAACAAATAACTACTTTAGAAAAATTCTGTAAAGAACATAATTTATATATGTCAGCAGGAACAGATTGTCATGGAGAGAGAAAACCAAATATAAAACTTGGAATTGGATTAGGAAATATGAATGTTTCTGAAGAAGTAATTAAGAATTGGTTATAAGGATACTTAAAGGGGTTAATAGGAGGCTAAACAATGGATTATTTTGAAAATTTAAATAAAGAAATAAAAAGGTATTTTTATATTTTATCACCTGAAATACCATATTTTTTATATGAGTTTACTAATACTCCTGAATTACAAAGAATTGGAAAAATAGGAATGAATTGTGGGACTGATTACACAAAAATCTTTAATAACAAATTCTTTTATTCAAGATTGGATCACAGTATAGGTGTTGCTTTAATTATATGGAATTTTACAAAGGACAAAAAACAAACATTAGCAGGTTTATTTCATGATATTGCTACACCATGTTTTAGCCATTGTATTGATTTCTTACATAAAGATTATATAAATCAGGAAGTAACAGAAGCGGATACAAGAAAAATTATAGAAGAATCACAAGAAATAATGAAATTGTTGAGGAAAGATAATATACTAATAGATGAAGTCTGCGATTATAAAATATACCCAATAGCCGATAATAATACACCACAATTGTCTGCAGATAGATTAGAGTATACATTCTCTAGTGGAATGAGTTTTACAAAAGAATGGGAAGTATCTGATGTAAAAGAAATGTATTCTAATTTAACTGTTTTATCTAATGAAAATAATATTATCGAATTAGGATTCAAAGATAAAGAAATAGCAGAAAAGTTTGTAAATGGTGCAAGCAAGATGTGGATGGAGTTTCAAGGCAATAAAGATAAATTAGTTATGCAGTTCATTGCTGATTCAATGAAAAACGCAATTAACAAAAAAGTATTTGATGAAATCGATTTATATAAATATTCTGAAATTGAAATAATTAATAAAATTATAAATTGCAATGAAAAGAACCTTAGTAATAATTTTAAAAGCTTTATGGAGAGTACAGATATTAATGAAGGGGGTACTCCACCAAAAGATAATTATTATATTGGATTTGATGTCAAAAAAAGATATATTAATCCTTTAGTTAAAGATACCCGATTAACTGATTTATCAGCTAAATCAAAAGAACTTATAGAGCAAGTAAGAAATTATAAGTTTGAGAATTATGCATGGTTTCAATTTAGAGTATTATAATTTTTATAATTAAAAAATTTTAAAAGATATAGACAAAAGATTAGCTATTTTTTCTGCTAATCTTTTTATCACATATAAAGGTGAAATGTATTGAATGATTTCAAGAAAAACAGCAAAAGTTAGATATACGTATGAACAAATCGCATCTGCAAGAGCACAACAACTTGGAAGTAGGGAAGAGAGTGGCTATTTAGGTTTAAATAAAACGGAAAATAAAGTATTAAATTTAATTAAAGGTAATAAAATTTATAACTCAATCTGAAATTGCGAAAATTTTGAATTTAAGTGAAAATTGTGTTTATAGAAATATAAAAAGTTTAAGAGATAAAAATATCATAATTAGAATTGGTGCAAATAAAAATGGATGTTGGGAATTAAGAGATAATTTCATTGATAAATGCAAGGATAATGGTATAGATTTCGATTCTTTACTAAATGTATAAAAATGTGAAAGACATTGAAATAACTATATTTGACGTAGGAGGATATATGAGTATCCTTTAAAATTCTCTTTAAAAAGATATTAAACATTGCACAAAATCAAAGTTTTGCGCAAATAGGAGTAGGAATAATTATCCTGGAGCCACAATTAGACCCCTCCCACCAGTATTTATGCTTATTTGAGCTTATAGCTGTTTAGCATTTTTTTATTCAATAATTTATATAATTCTATTATTTTTATTCTTTATACTTAATTCTCGTGAGCTTACTATTTAAGCTGTTTTTCAGATTTTTCTATATAATTTATCTTTGCGTATTTTTTAGCGTGTCTTTTTTTAAAAAACTGGACCATTAAATTTTGTATTCATTTTTTAGTCCTACCTCCAAATTTTCTAAAAATCCTCCAAAGCCGCATAAAACCTAGAATAACCGCATTTTACCGACAACAAACTATATTACCTTTTTATAAAAATGGCTTAAAATCGATTCTCGCAAGCCGTTATTTTAGGCGTTTTTGAGCATTTTAGTAGTTACAATATTAGTACAAATTTTAACTAATTTAATAGATGGATTTTAAATAAGTTTATAAGTCCAGATGAATAATTTATCATATAAAATAAAAAAACGTCTTAAATTTGATTTTAAGACGTCAAATAATATGATTACTAATTAGGATTCATTATATAAAAATCCATGACTAATAATCATATATAAATTTATTATATATGTAATTAAATTCTAAAACTAATAATTTATAAAATTAAAATTCAAACTTAAATCTAATTTAAAACAATATTTAATAATTCAAAATGAATAAATGTGTTAAGTTTAAATATAAAATGTCTTAAAATCGATTTTGAAGCTTAATAATTATAAATTAAATTTACAAATTGAAACTAAAATTTTGCAATTTAAACCAAACAAAAATTATTTAACAAATGTTCGATTTTTGAATTTTAATGTTCGTTTTATAAAAATTACAAAATTTAAAAACTTTGCGCAAAATTGAATTTTGTATCTGTAAATCAAAATTTATCAAAAATTCATAAAAATCTAAAATTTTAATAATTTTATAAATTTACTAATTTTATTTATTATTTTATATTTTTATTTTTTTAATTTATTTTATCTTAAGTAAATATTCTGGTACTACCTATCTCCCACTTCTGCTCTATTTCTTTCAAAAATTAAAAAATAGTAAAAAATTCATTCTTCAAAAAAGAGCCTACACCCCCTACTCCCTCTTGATTTTCTTCCAAAGCCTAAAAATTAGCCAACATTTGTACTTTTTTCATCATTTTTTAGTGAATATAGTCCTGCAAAACCTTTAAATTGCTTAATTCTATCCATATTTTCAGATTTACCATTAACTTGTTCAGCTTGGCTTGATAAAATCTGTTCATATGTATATTTAAGCTGTGAAATTAGCTTTTCACGTTCATTTTCATTTGTATTACTATTAAGCATAAATTCAAGATTATATCCATATAGCTCTAATGATCTTAAAATAATATCAACTTGACCATTTATAAGTTCCAATACTACAGGAACTATACTTTTATCATCAAAACTCGCACTATTTATCTTATCCATAACTTTTTCCTTTCTACGCTATCTGGTAATTCAGAGCATCTCGTATCTTAAATTTGGCTAATGGGTGATTTAGCATTTCTCTTTCTACATCTTTATCATATAAGTGGGTGTATATTTCGGTAGTATCAATTCTAACATGTCCTAGAAGTTCTTTAATAATTTTTACATCAATTCCATTCCTGTATAGTAATGTAGCACAGGTATGTCTTAATGAGTGGGTAGTATAATGTCTATCTTCTAATCCAGCATTAAATAATGCTTTTCTAACAAGTCTTTGAATTCCTTTGTGTTCTAATCTTTTTATCTTTTTACGCCAAGTTGTAAGGAATAGGGCGTCTTTGTCTTTTTTAGATTCAACATCAATAGTATTTCTAATATCCAAATATTTTGTTAAAGCTTCTTTAGTAGATTTATTTAAATAACCTGTTCTTTCCTTGTTACCTTTTCCAAATATAGTAAACATATTGTTATCTAATTTTAAATCGCTTAAATTTAGATTTACGACTTCAGATAATCTTAAGCCACAATTTAATATTAAGTGTAATATTGCATTATCTCTGATGTCTTGAATATCCTTGCTGTCAGAATAGATTTTAAGCAACTTTTTAGATTCACCTAATGAAAGTGCTTTAGGTAATTGTCTAGCATTATTTCTATTGCGTTCAATTTTACCAAGTGTATTTTGGAAAATATCGTGTTTAATCCTATATAGATAATCAAAGAATAGTCTTAAGTATTCTGTTTTCTTAACTCTTGAAGATGGACTATAGTTGTTTTCAGCAAGGTAATACATAAAATTATATATTTCACTTGTTTTTAAGCCTCTAATATCGTTTAAAGTTATCTTTGAAATTACATCATAAGAATTATCAAATTTCTTTGTATTCAAGTATTTCAGAAATTGTCTTATAGTTGATTTAAAGCCTTTTACATATTCTTTAGATAAGTTTCTAATTGCAAGTAAGTAATTAGATGCTTCTTCTAAAAAATCAGGGACTTTATTATAATCATTTCCCATTAGAAGTTCCTCCTTAATCTTATTTTTCTAATAAACTTGAAATAGTACAGTTATCCATTATGTATCTCATTTTTTTAGAATCAATATGAGTATAAATTTCCGTTGCAGCCAAAGACTTATGTCCCAGAATCTTTTTCAAAATAAAGATATCAACATTGTTAACATTGTATAGCATACTGGCACAGGAATGTCTTAAAGAGTGGGTATGAAGACCATCTTTTTCTGCAAAGAAATTTGTCATTTTATCAGTTATTATAGATTCTACATTTCTTCTTGAAATTCTTTTGTTTCTAGAGCTTAAAAATAATGCATCTCTATCAGCATTGTCATAGCCAATCTTTTGTCGTTCTCTCATATATCTTTTAATAACTTCTTTTGAAGCGTTATTTAGATACAAAATCCTTTGTTTATTTCCTTTTCCTGTAATTCTTATAGTTCGTTCATCTAGCTTTAATTTTCTCCTCTCTCACAGTATCTATTTAAATTCAATATCAAATTTTCTTGTTTCTGTACCACCATCATCTATACTTAATGTACACTCTAATGTTTTTTCTGTGTTGTCTACGCTTATTCCTGACACCTCAACACCCTGTGCAAATATTTCATAAACAGTTTCGGTTTCAAAATCACCTTTAATATCAGATTTTCCAACTATATTTCCGCTATCATCTATCTTATATAGTATATCTTTACCATTTACGTCATAAGAGTGACGTGCCAAAACATAATATATGCCTTTTTGTGTATTTACTGAAGTCGCCATAATATCTGTAAAAGATTCATTTTCTTTTATTTTTGGAATTTTACAGCTACCTACAATTAGTCCATTTAATGCATTTAGCACAGTAATCATTTCGCTCTGTATAATATATGCTCTATTCGTATGAAACCAATCTAATTTACATCTGTATTCAACGCTATCAAAAGTATCAGTCTGATATGTCCATACAACATTAGAATTTAAATCAAAACCTGTTACCTTCATATAACCTGATGTGCTTGATACATGGTTGTAATCTGAAACTATACGTATTTCATCTGGATTAGAAATTGTTTTGTTTTCATCATGGTTTTTATTTGATTGTTCATCATTTGAATCTAGTACATTTGTTTTATTTAATTTTGAATAATAAACTCTTACATTAGTTTCTGTTTCATTTTCAATTAATATCAAATTTTTATCTTCATCTTCAGTAATTTGAAGACTTATTTGAGTTCCTAACTTTGAATGCATATTTACTTTATTTTCAACAACTTCATATGTACCTGTTTCATCTACATCTCCAAGCAATCTTACATATGTTCCATTATTATAAAACTCAAAATGATATTTATTTGCTAAATCATTTCCAAAATGTTGCGAATACCCCATATCAGTATTTGTATTAAGGTCTACTATTCGTTTTATCTGCCACTCACCAATTATCTTTTCTTGATTATTTACAATATTCTTGTTTCTACTACCTGATGATTTGTAACTAAACACTTTTTCAAAATCTGTATCGTCATAGTTTATATTTTTAACCTTTAGTTCTACTTTGTTATCAGATAACTTTATTGATCCTTGAGATTCATTTGTTTTAAATTCTCCTTTACCATCCTTTATTTCTGTGGTTATATCTTTATCAGCGCATATCATAGCTAAAGTATAGTCAAAGGTAATTACATTGCCGTTTATATTTTTAATATTTAATTCAGTATATTCGGTTGTCGATTCTCCAGTTTCTTTGTCTGTGTACCAATAACCTTTATACATTTCAAGGTTTTCTGAAACATTTAACTTCCTGTTTATAACTTTGTCCCATACAATAAATACCGCTAATCCGACAATTATTAAACACAAAACTATAATTAAAATTTTTACACTTTTTTTCATTTAAAAATTCCTCCTTTTATTATTTAGACTTTCGTAAAACACAACTTGGTTCATAAAACTTACATTTTCTTCCCTCCTCATTGTTTAAGAGCAAATTAGGCTGACGAAGAGACCTGCTTGTTATAGCAAGTTTTTTAGACTGAAATCGGTGTGTGTACTCCCACAAGACTTTCACGGCTCTTCATCACTTGTGCCCCCTTCTCTTTTTTTATATAGGTATTTTACAATAATATCCATTTTTTGTAAAGCTTTTTGTAAAGCGTCAAAAAATTAGTTCTTATAGCTTTCATTCTTCGGCGTTTCATTCAAGTTACAAAAATCGTTTTTACAATGTTTGCAGTAATCCGCCCTAACTTTTCTTTTAAAACATTTTTGCTCTGTTATACCCTTTGCATTTTCGATTTGTATTTCTATGTATTTTTTAGCCTCATATAATCTGTTCATATCAATTAAAAGATTTAGTGTCCTGACCACCTCAGCTATCCTACCATATGGTTTGATTGCTTTAGCCGTATTTTCTTTCCAATTTTCACTCCTTACAGCAGCATCTATTTCTTCTAATATCGCTAGGTCTTCTTTTAGTTCCATTAAATATCTCCTTTTCTATTCCGATTTATAGAATTGAAAAATTATAGAAATTTATTGACGCACATTTTGTGCGTGTTAATGGCTAAAAAAATAAATCTGCTATATAATTCACATACTATCAACGAGGTGATTTTTTTATGAAGATAGTTGCAAATGATTATACTGCTCCAGAAATATTCCGCATTTTGCGAGAATGGACGGAATTATCACAGAAAGAGTTTGGCAAAACTATTCATAGGAGCGAGCGTGGTATTCAAGCATTTGAACTTGGAGAAAGAAACTACTCACTACTTCAAATAGCTAATACACACGGAATAACAATAATCATTGAAAAGAAAGGGAAATAATACAATATTTCTTCTTTTTTTTTTCTATAAGCTTTCAATTGTTATGTATTAATTGAGTAGAGGATAATTCTTAATGAATTTCTTCCCTCTCACACCACCGTACGTGCCGTTCGGCATACGGCG
>CAKPRA010000049.1 GCA_934180065.1 uncultured Clostridia bacterium
AAGAATTTTTAATAAAGATTTGTGCCTTCCGCAGACGTAGAGTTAGCGAAGGCAAGGAAGGAATGAGATTAAATATGGGAATAGAAATTAAAATAAAACAACCTGAAAGCAACACTGATATATATAGAATTGAAGAATTATGGAAAAACGCGTGTACAAATGCTTTTGAAGGTGAAACAAATCCAAGAATAGGAGTTCAAGATGAGTTTTATAGAATGCAACTTCAATTTATAAATACAAGTAAAGAGTATGATGAAAAGAAATCACAAAGCTTTGATACAGCAAAAGACTTTATATTATTTGACAAAAATAATTATGGTAGCGGAATACAATTATGGTTTGAAGATGATAATATTTGTATGTGGACATCATTTCCAACAACATATAGTGAAATTGTAAGTTTGTATAAGTTAGTAAATATGATATGTGATGAATTTAATATAAAAGAATTTTATAGAGGAAGTGTAGGAGAATTTGAATTAGTAGATATAAGCCAATTAAATTGGTTTATAGAACTAGGTATAAATGATACACTTTTAATGCTAGATAGAATGAAAAAACAAATAATTGAAGGTGAAGATAGGAATGGATATGTCGCAATTATATAACACTTGATAATTTAAAAAGTTGGGGAATAGATTTACCTTTAGTGGATAATATGGAAAATATTACAACTGTAATGAAGAATTATGAAAGTTTTATGAATGAGATTCAACAAAGGGATTTATTTTATGCAGTATTTAAACTGTATCAAGTAAATAAAGATGAAAAACAATGTGTTAACGGATATATTTCAGTAGCAACAGACTGTGATACAGTATTGCCACAAAATCCAACAAGTGAATTTTATTTTGCGGCTAATAGATACGATACAACTAAAATAGATAAGTTTTATGCAACAGTAGAAAATAGCGAAGGTAAATTGGTTGAGATTGAATATAAAGAATTTTTGAAAAAAATTGATTTTGAAAAAAGAGAAAAATATGATGGTAACCATTTTATTGTTATATTAAGTGCTGGTGATATAGAAGAATTAATTAGTAAATAAAGTTACAGATAAAGTAGTATTGACTAATTATAAAAAGTAATAGGAGGAATATTTTATGAATAATTGCATTAGCAAATTTATAGAAAAATTTAAACCAGGAGAAAATTTACAAAAGCCAGATGAGGAAATCTTAAACTTTGGTAAACAAATGTTACCAAAAGAAATAATAGAATTATGGGAAGAATACGGATTTGGAGAATATGGAGATGGCTTACTTAAAGTAGTAGATCCTAGAGAATATATGAATAGTTTATATACTTGGTTAGGTCAAAAAGATTTTAATAAAATACCAATAATAGTAACTGCTTTTGGAGATATATTCTATTACAGAAAATTGGAAGATAATGAAAATGATGTGTCTTTATTAAATATACATTATAGAAAAATCGAAGTTTGTGGATATTCTTATCAAGAATTTTTTGAAGAATATATTTTAGATGAAGATGTTATAAAAAATGTGTTAAGAGCTGATTTATACAAACAAGCTATAAAAGAATTAGGGAAACTTGATTATAAAGAAATATTTTTCTTTACACCTGCATTAGTTTTAGGTGGAGGAGAAGACATTAAATATATAAAGAAAGGTAATGGAGCTGTACATCATCAAGTGTTAGTACAAATTGATTAATAATATAAGAATAAAGTTCTATAAGAAAACGCATACAATTTACATAATTTGACTTTTCGACAGAAATTTGGTACAATATAACTGTAGTAGAGTTTTCTCTCATTCAGAAATCTTTCTACATCGTCCGCCGTCTGCAACTTAGTCAAGTCCTTTTATTAAAGGCAGAAAGGAAAAAATATGTTACCGTATTATTTACAGAAAGGCTATCAGGAAAGCATCGTAAGAACATCAGCAGAGCTCAAATCTCAGATGCCGACTTATGCAAGAATTCAGTCTGAAGCTCATGAGCTTGAACTGAAAAAGCAGAGAGATGAGGAAAATGCTCGTCGTGAGGCTTTTGAAAAAAGAGCTGCTGAAATCGGCTATGCAAACGCATTAGTTGAAGCTTCCACAAAAGTGGACACCGCGATAGCAGAAGCCAAGACTGCACTGAAAGGTGCAATCGTGTACAAGAAGTAACAAATTTAGGACGTACCTTCCAGCAAGGTGCGTCTTTAAAATTTATTTGACAATTATTTTTTGCTATCATTTATCCATTGCTCAAATTCCTTAGCAGTAATTTCTTTATTCAAGTATTTTTTCTTCATTATAGCACCTTCAACTTTATATCTTTCAAATCTTTCCACAGCTTTATCAGTACCATAATGAGAAACAGAACTAGCAAGGGACATATATCTTTTTCTATATAAATCTAAAGGTGGGTCTTCTTGCAAAGACTTTTTATAAACCAAATCTCTTCCAACCTGTTTACAAGTTTTTCCTGTAATAATATCTTCTTCATTACAATATTTTGTCTCTTTTAAGTTATTAGGAATAAAATATTTCCCACAATTCTGACATTTCCTAATAATATGTTGTTTGCGTGATAAAAACTCTCTAAGTTCCAAAGATAAAATACTGAAAATATCATAACTACAAAATGCATATGGAACATTATATGAATAAAGAGGTGTTTTGGTAAATATAAAAGAAAATAAGTCGAAATCTAAAGTAATATCATCAAGTGGGAGTGTCATTTTGTTTACATCAATATTACTCCTATCCGCATTTATAATATCTGAATAATCATCATCGTCATCAGGACTTACTTTTAAATAGTCTATGTTGTAAGGAAGATTAAGATAATAAAAGCATAAGTGCTGTACATATAAGAACATGTCTTGGTGTTCTTTTGATAGTTTGTGCGACTCACTTATGTAATCCTCAAAATTAAATTCAAATTTTGTTGTATAAAAATTATGTTTTTCTTCAGGATGCTCTAATGTGTAGAAAGTGTAAAAACAATACTGATATATAAAAAATGTAAAGTATTCTATTTTTTCAAAATTTGTATTTATAAAATCTAAAAGCAATGTTCCCATTTTTTTAGGCATACAAGCAGGATTTTTAGTTGTGTGAAAATGCCCATCATCTATTGTTATTCGAGGATATAGAAAGAATTCTAAGTCCTTTTCTCTGTCGTATGCTATTTTATATTTCATATAAAATCCCCCTTACATCAAACAACAAAAAACGCTAAAAAAATTTTTTGTTGTTGTATAGTGTGATTAATTCGCTATAGACATTATAATAAGCATATACAAATTTGACATAATTATATTACGGAAATTAAGAAATGTCAAAGGTTATGGCACATTGAAAATTGAATAAAAAGGCTATAATACGAAATAATGATACTTTTACCTAGCCACAGACATCGCAATGGGGGTAATTCTATAAATGAGTAGAAAGGTGAGATTCTTATGTGGAGATTTAATCCGGTTGTAGTCTTGTATAAAACTTGAAAAAATGGAAACATTAGTACTAAAGGGAGTTGATAGCATGCAAGCGAAAAAGAAGTACAAGAAAAAGAATGATTTTAAAATAAATATTTTTTTTAATGAAAAAGGAGAAAATTTGGAAAGAATTGTGGAAAGAGCTTTTTGCAATTATTGCTTAAAAGAAGTAAAAAAATAACAATTAAAACAATGGTATTTGAAGGAAGAATATGATATAATATTTGGCAAGAGTATCAATATTATATCATATTCTTTATAGCTAGAAGGGAGGAAAAATTTGAGCTATACAATAATGAATAATATTGATTATAAAGTAGGCATATATATAAGACTTTCAAGAGAAGATGAAGAAAAAGAAAAGTATCAAGAAAGTGAAAGTATTGGAAATCAAAGAACTTTACTTATGCAATATATTAAACAAAATAAACTTAATTTTGTAGCTGAATATGTTGATGATGGAGTTTCTGGAACAAGTTTTGACAGGCCAGCATTTAATAAAATGATTTTAGATGTTGAATCTGGAAAAATAAATATGATTATAACCAAAGATTTATCAAGACTTGGTAGAAATTATGTACAATCTGGATTATATATTGAAAATTATTTTCCAGAACATAATGTAAGATTTGTTGCAATTTTAGACAATATTGATACAGCTTATGATAACTCAAACAATGATATAGCACCATTTAAATCAATATTAAACGAGATGTATGCAAAAGATACATCAAGAAAAATAAATAGTGTTCTTCAAGCTAAAAGAAATTTAGGCGAATATTTAGGAACACCACCTTATGGTTATAAAAAAGATTCAGAAAACAAATACCATTTAATTGTAGATGATGAGGCAGCAAATGTTGTAAAACTGATATATGAAAAATATTTAGAAGGTATGGGAACAATGCAAATTGCTGATTTCTTAAGTAAAAAGAAAATTCCAATTCCATCTGATTACAATAAACGAAAAAGGGGAGTAAGGTCACTTACTTATGGATTATGGCAACAGTCAACGGTTAGGTTTATTTTATCAAATGAAGTATATACTGGAACTGTAATTCAAGGTAAGAGAAAAAAGGTTAGCTTTAAATCTAAAAAGTTTATAGACTTGCCTGAAGAAGACTGGGTAAAGGTTGAAAATATGCATGAGGCAATAATTAGCAAAGAAGATTTTGAAAGGGCTAGAAAAATAATAGACGCTACAAAAGGATCAAGAGTTATAACAAATGACTACATTTTCAAAGGATTACTTAGATGCTATGATTGCGGAGGATATATTGGGATAAGAAGTCCAGATAAAAACGGAAATATTTATGGTAGATGTCAAAGATATGGAAGGTTTGGAAAGTTTTCGGTGTGTTCACCACATAATTTTAATTATCAGGTCTTCGAATCACAGATGTTAGAGGTATTAAGGGATGTTTGCAAAAAATATACCAATATGAAAAAGCTAGAAGAAATTGCTCAAAAAGCTAAATCAAACGAAGAAAAGATAATTGACATCAGTTCAAGAATTGAAAGTATAAAAGAACAAAATGATAAAGAAACTAGAAAGCTTGAATTAATGTATGAAGATAGGTTATCTGGAATTATCTCATTGGAAGAATATATGAAAAATGCTGAACGTATTAAAGAAATTGTAAAACAAAATGAAAGTTCTATAAAAGAATTAGAGCAAGAACTTGAAGGAAATAGCAAGCCTAAAAACGAGGAAAGGCTTGAAGATTTGATAGATAAATTTTTAAGAATGAAAAATCCTAATAAGGAAATAATACGAGAATTTATAGAAAAAATTGAAATTCATAGTGACAAGCAAGTGGATATTTATTTTAATTTTAAACCACTACAAGAATTAAATAATAGTTTTAGTGTAGCTAAAAAAGAATATGAAAAAAAGGCTATATAGCTATGATTTTGTGACATTTTATATGAGACAAAAAATGGTCACAACGAAATCACACTCATGGTGCAATTTGGGCAATCATTGCTGAGGCTATGCTTGGTTTTGGGGATAAGGCTATAAATTGGTATAAAATGATAAATCCAATTGAACATTCAAAAACAAAGGAGCTTTCAGATAAATATAAAATTGAGCCATATGTTATTTCTGCTGATATTTATGGATATGGCAATCTTGCCGGACAAGGTGGTTGGTCTTGGTATACAGGATCTGCTAGCTGGTACTATATATGTTTAATAAAATTTATTTTGGGATTAAAAATAGAAAATGGGGAACTTTCATTAAAACCTTCAATTCCAAAATATTGGAGTGAGTATTCTATTAAATATAAATATGGAGAAAGTGTTTATAATATTAAAGTGAAAAATCCTAATGGAAAAAATACAGGAGTACTTGAGTTTTATTTGAATGGACAACAAATTCCAGAAAAGAAAATTAAGATTGTTAATAATGGAAAAGTTAATGAAATTGAAATAATAATGTGAAGTTACTGCGTAATTTTAGTGCATGAACAAAGCGCGGATTTAAGAATGCTTTAAACAGAGCAAATGTTATTATGTCCGCTTTTGTTCTAAGCCGAATATAAATTTAATTTTAATATATATATTAAAGAAGCCAAATATGTGAAAATATATATTAAAATTTGTTTCTTGCTGGTCGCCCGTACAAAGTAGTGTGAGAGGTGTAGTGCCCTCGTTTGAGTTTCGTGGTATTAAGAAGTTTTCTAAAAGCTCCCAAACTGCACGTTATTTAATTTTAATATATATTAAAGAAGCCGAATATGTGAAAATATATATTAAAATTTGTGACTTGCTGGTCGCCCGTACAAAGAGGTGTGAGAATGGTAGAGCCCTCATTTTGATTTTGATAAATGAGAAATCTAACTAAAAGCTCCCAAACTGCGCGTCACTTCTTTTAATATATATTTTCACATATTCTACTCTACTAAATTAAATTGATGGTTAGTAGTGAATAGTAATAAATAAATGTAATAAAAATCATTAAAAAACTTGTATTAAATTTTTTCTTATGATATAACTAATACTAGTTTTAATAATATAGTAAGGGGGGCTTTCATTGGAATTTGATTTAGATGAAAATAATGAAATTATTAAAGAAAAAATAATGAAAGAAAAAAGTCAAAAAACAGTATTAGTAGTAGATGATGAAAAGCCAATTGTTGACATATTAGTATATAACTTAAAAAAAGAGGGTTACAATACTTTAGAAGCAAATGATGGAGAAGAGGCGATAAATATTGTTATTGAAAAAAAGCCGGATTTAGTTTTACTAGATATAATGCTTCCTAAAATGGACGGCTTAACTGTATGTAAGAAAATCAGACATAATTACAATATTCCGATAATCATGTTATCTGCTAAAGATGAAGAAATAGATAAAATATTAGGGTTAGAGCTTGGGGCAGATGATTATATAACAAAACCTTTTAGTGTAAGAGAGCTTATTGCAAGAGTAAAGGCTAATTTGAGAAAAAATGATAATGAGTTTGCAAAAATTTCTAATGAAGAAGTAAAAAGTAAATCACAAGTTCCAAATGAAATTTCTGTTGGTGACTTATATTTAGATTTAGATAAATTTGAAGTGAAGGTAAGAGGAAAAGTAATTGATTTAACTTTAAGAGAATTTGAAGTTCTAAAATATCTAGCTAAACAACCGGGACAGGTAGTTACAAGAGAAACTCTATTAGAAAAAGTTTGGGGATATGAGTATTATGGTGATATAAGAACTGTTGATGTTACTGTAAGAAGAATAAGAGAAAAAATAGAATCTGATACATCTAGTCCAAAAATATTAATGACAAAAAGAAGTGTTGGATATTATATTGCTTCAGAGTAGGCTATTAGGAGGAACATTAAAAAATTAAAATGTTTCTCCTTTTTATATAATAGAAAATTCAAATATTATTATAAAAGGGGTTAATTAATGAAAAATGTTAGATTTAAAATTACTGGAATTATAATATTTATAGGTTCAATTTTGATTTCAGTTAATAATTTATTAAATTTAAAAAATTTTAATGGTGATGGTTTTAATAAAGTTCAATTTGTTTGTGTATGGATTGCTTCAATATTTTTATTTTCTGTATGTTCGATGATAATTGTTGATTATATACTGAAAATTATTACTAAACCATTTTCTAATATTGTTGATAATGCTGGAACTTTTGATGATGAAGATTCTGTTGAAATAAAGTATCTTGATGATGGTAAAAAAAATATGGAAGATAAGTTTTCGAAAACTATTAATAATATGACAGAAGAATTAAAATTGAATCTTAAAACAGCTAATAAACAAAAAAATCAGGTTGAAGCAATTTTATTACATATTAAAGACGGAATTATTGCTTTTGACTTATCTGGAAATGTAACTTATATTAATCCTGCTGCAATTGATTTTTTTAAGTTGGAAAAAGATGACGATACTTTTGAAAAAATATTTAATAAAATTAATTTAGATGTTAATCTAGAAAAAATTGTTTATTTGGATGATCTTACATCTTTTGAGCAAAGAGTTTTTATAAATGATAAATATATTAATGTTTTTTTTGCTCCGTTTAAGGATACCAAAAATAGACCAAATGGAATTTTAATTTTATTGCAAGATATAACAGAGCATGTGAAATTGGATAATATGAGAAAAGAATTTGTTGCAGATGTTTCGCATGAGTTGAAAACTCCAATTACTTCTATAATTGGATATACAGATACTCTATTAGAGGGGGAATATGATAAGGAAATTCAATCTAAATTTTTGAAAGTTATATCAACTGAATCACAAAGAATGGCTAAATTGGTTACGGATTTATTGACTTTATCACGCTATGATAATAATAAAAATAAGGTTGAAATAACAGAAATTAATTTGGGGGATATGACTAAAAAGTGTTTGGAGAAAGTTCAACCTGAAATTGAGAAAAAACATCATAAAGTTGAATGTTTTGTAACTGCAGATGTTCCTCTTGTAAAGGCTGATAAATATGGTATTGAAAGAGTTATTTTAAACATATTAACAAATAGTATTAAATATACTCCTGAAAATGGAAATATAAAAATTTATGTTGGTTTTGTGTATAATGATGCGTATATCAAAGTTATTGATAATGGAATAGGTATTCCTGAGAAAGATTTACCAAGAATTTTTGAGAGATTTTATAGAGTGGATAAAGCTAGAGCCAGAGAGCTTGGGGGAACAGGTCTTGGTCTTGCAATTGCAAAAGAAATTATAGAGCAAAATAAAGGTAGTATTGATATAAAAAGTGAATATGGAAAAGGTACAGAAGTTGTATTGAGAATACCTGTAAAAAGCAGAGAAATTATTGAAAACAACGAAAATATGTAATATAATAAGAATGTATAAAAATCTAGGAGATGTACAAATGAAAAAAAAATTTAGAAGATATATTATGGGATGGATTGCAAGTTGTACTATAGCCTTAATAATAGTTTTTATATTGAGAACTTTTATCGGTATATCAACAACAGTTAAAGGAACATCAATGATTTTTTCATTGTATCCAGAAGATAAGCTCTTTTTAAGTACATGGTCAACAAACTTTGCAGAAGTTCCAGAAAGAGGAGAGGTAATTACTTTTGAAGCTCCAAGTGTATTAAATTTGGAAAGTTCAAAAAATTATATTGCAATATATGATAAAAACTCAAGAAGTTTTGGAGATAAAGTTTTGTATTATAGTTTGGGAATTTCAAAATCAAGTTTTATAAAGAGAGTAATAGGATTACCTGGTGATCATATAGAGATAAAAAATAATTGTGTATATATAAATGGCGAAAAATATCAAGAGGACTATATAATTGGAGCTATGAAAACGGATATGTCACGTGGGGGAATTTGTGATGATGTTATTGTTCCCGAAAATTGTGTATATGTATTAGGAGATAATAGATCAGCATCAATGGATTCTAGAAAATTTGGTTGTATTCCGGTATATAAAATTGAAGGAAAAGTAATTTGGAGATGGTGGCCAATAAATAAATTTGGAAGAGTTTAATGGAGGAAGTGTAAGTTGTCTTTTGAAAAAATAATAGGAAATGATGATAATAAAAAATTATTAGAAAATACAGTTAGAAGTAATAATGTTTTACATAGTTATTTATTTTTCGGAACAGAAGGAATTGGTAAAAAAATTTTTGCAAAAGAATTTTCTAAAATGATCCTATGTAATAGTAAAGATGAAAAACCTTGTAATAAATGTAAGTCCTGTATTGAGATTGATTCTAATAATAATCCGGATTTTTTTGTTATTGAACCAGATGGTGGTTCAATTAAAATTGAACAAATAAGGCAAATGCAAAAAAGTATATTAGAAAAACCAATTGAAAGCAATAAAAAGGTATATATAATAAATGATGCAGAAACAATGACAAAAGAGGCCCAAAATTGTATGTTGAAAACTCTAGAAGAGCCTCAAGATTTTATTGTTATAATTTTGATTGCTTCTAATGAAAATAATATATTGCCAACTGTAAAATCAAGATGTACAAAAATATTTTTTAGAAATCTAGATGATGCCGATATAATAAAATATGTTAATGAAAAAAATAGTGGAATTGATATTAATAAAGATATTTTGAAACTGTGTAATGGAAGTATTCTAAAAGCTGAATTTGTTATTCAAAAAATTGATATTTTAGATAAAATAAAGGATTTTGTTATGAATATTGATAAGCAAAATGAACTTGTTTTTTTTCAAAATAATCAGTTATTTTATGATAATAAAGATGACATTATTTTATTGCTAGAATATGTTAATATACTTTTATTTGAAAAGATAAAAGGTAATTTGGGGAATATTAATGGGTTTATTAATTCAATGAAAATTGTTGAGAGCACAAAATTGAAATTAATAAATAGTAATAATTATGATATGACAATTGATAATATGTTATTAAAGATGTGGGAGGAAATAAATGAAAAAAATTATAGGGGTTAGATTTAAAAAACCAGGAAAAATATATTTTTTTGATCCAGAAAATATGGAAATAGAAAAAAATGACAATGTTATTGTTGAAACAGCTATGGGAGATGAAATTGGTAAAGTTGTTATTGCAGATAGAGAAATAGATGAGTCTAAAATGGCTACTCCATTGAAAAAAGTTGTTAGAAAAGCTACAAAAGAGGATTTGGAATCACAAGAAAAATATAAAAGTAAAGAGCCAGAGGCCTTTAAAATCTGCAAGGAAAAAATTAAAAAATATAATTTAGAAATGAATTTAACTGATGTTGAATATAAATTTGATGGAAGTAAAATTTTGTTTTATTTTACAGCAGATGGAAGAATTGATTTTAGAGATTTAGTAAAAGATTTGGCGAGTGTTTTTAAAACTAGGATAGAGCTTAGACAAATTGGTGTAAGAGATGAAGTTAAACGTATAGGTGGAAATGGTATTTGTGGTAGAGAGCTATGTTGTTGCTCTTTTCTAGATAATTTTGAAACAGTTTCTATTAAGATGGCAAAAGAGCAAAATATTGCTTTAAATCCATCTAAGATTTCTGGAAATTGTGGAAGACTAATGTGTTGTCTAAAATATGAACAAGATGTTTATTCTGAGAAAATTTCAAAATTACCTAAAGTTGGTTCAATAGTTAAAACTCCTTCTGGAGAAGGTTCCGTTGAAGGAGTTGAAATTTTAAAAGAGATTGTTAAAGTAAAAATAAAAGATGGTGAAGATTTTTACTATAAGAAATTTGATGCTAAAGATGTTAAAGTTATAAAAAGTAGTAAGGGTGATTTTGTAGATAATGAGGAAAAGGAAAACTACAAGGAGCTTCAAGAGCTTGAGAAACTTGAGAAAATTGATTTGAAAAATAGAAATGATGATACAGTTTAGATAGGCTTTTTTATATAAAACTACTATTATAAAGCAGAATATATGGATATATATATAATTACTATAATAAAGTCGGATATGTGGATATATATATTAAAAATACGTGACTTGCTGGTCGCCCGTACAAAGTAGTGTGAGA
>CAKPRA010000050.1 GCA_934180065.1 uncultured Clostridia bacterium
TTACCAGTTGTACTAGCCATAAGTCCACGCATACCAGCAATTTGTTTTAACTGGTCTAAGTTACCTCTGGCTCCAGAATCAGACATCATATAAACTGGGTTTAATTTTTCGAAATTCTCTTTCATTGCATCTTTTACATCATCGGTTGCTTTTGACCAAATTTTGATAACCGCATTATAACGCTCTTCGTTTGTAATCAAACCACGTTTATATTGTTTTGTTATTGTATCAACTTGTTTATAAGCTTCTTCAATAATTGTTTTCTTTGCTTCTGGTACTTTAACATCACTAACAGAAACTGTTATAGCACCAACTGTTGAATATTTGTAACCTGTTGATTTAATATAATCAAGTAATTCAGCAGTTTCACTTAAACCATGAACATTTATTGAATTTGCAATTATTTTTCCTAAATTTTTCTTTGTAACAACAAAATTAATTTCAGGATCAAATTCTGTTTCAGGATTTGTTCTATCTACAAAACCTAAATCTTGTGGAATTCCTTTATTATATATAATTCTTCCAACTGTAGTTCTAACTTTACCAAATCTTTCTACACCATTTTCATCAACTTTTCTCATTTTAACAAAAATGTCAGCATGCATTCCTAAGTCATGATTTTCATGTGCAATTACAGCTTCTTCTGGTGATGAATAATAATTTCCTTCTCCAGGTTCACCTTCAACTTGAATTGTTAAGTAATATGCACCAAGAATCATATCCTGTGTAGGAACTGTAACTGGTTTACCATCTTGTGGTTTTAATAAGTTATTTGTTGAAAGCATTAAATATCTAGCCTCAGCTTGTGCCTCTGGTGATAAAGGTAAGTGTATAGCCATTTGGTCACCATCGAAGTCAGCATTGAAAGCTGTACAAACTAATGGGTGTAATTTGATAGCTCTACCCTCAACAAGTACAGGTTCGAAAGCCTGAATACCTAGTCTATGTAATGTAGGAGCACGGTTTAACATTACTGGATGATCTTTAATAACATCTTCTAATATTCCCCATACTTCTGGATGTAGTCTTTCAACCATTCTCTTAGCATTTTTAATATTATGTGCTATTCCTCTACCAACTAACTCTTTCATAACAAAAGGTTTGAAAAGTTCAACTGCCATTTCTTTTGGAACACCGCATTGATAAATCTTAAGCTCTGGTCCAACAACAATAACTGAACGTCCAGAATAGTCAACACGTTTTCCAAGTAAGTTTTGACGGAAACGTCCTTGTTTACCTTTTAACATATCAGATAATGATTTTAAAGGTCTGTTTCCAGCACCTGTTACAGGTCTTCCTCTTCTTCCATTATCAATTAATGCATCTACAGATTCTTGTAACATTCTTTTTTCATTTCTTACAATTATCTCTGGAGCACCTAATTCTAGTAATCTCTTTAATCTGTTATTTCTATTAATAACTCTTCTGTATAAGTCATTTAAGTCTGATGTAGCAAATCTACCACCATCTAATTGAACCATTGGTCTAAGCTCTGGTGGAATAACTGGTACAACATGCATAATCATCCATTCAGGTCTATTTTTAGATAATCTAAATGCTTCTACAGTATCTAATCTTTTTATTAATTTAGCTTTCTTTTGTTCACTAGCTTTTGTAAGCTCTTTTTTCAATTTTTCAGCTAATTTTTCAAGATCTACTTCTGCTAATAATTTATATAAAGCTTCTGCACCCATTTCAGCTTTAAAAGATCCTCTTCCATATTTTTCTTCAGCTTCATGGAATTCTTTTTCAGTTAAAACTTGAGCTTTCATAAGTCCTGTAGATCCTTTGTCTGTAACTATATATGATGCAAAATAAACAACTTTTTCAAGATTTCTTGGAGAAATATCTAGCATTAAAGCAATTCTACTTGGAATTCCTTTAAAATACCAAATATGAGCAACTGGAGCTGCAAGCTCTATATGTCCCATTCTTTCTCTTCTAACTTTTGACTTTGTAACTTCAACACCACATCTGTCACAAACAATTCCCTTATATCTTACTCTTTTATATTTACCACAATGACATTCCCAGTCTTTTGTTGGTCCAAATATTCTTTCACAAAACAAACCATCTTTTTCTGGTTTTAATGTTCTATAATTAATTGTCTCAGGTTTTTTTACTTCACCTTTTGACCATTCTCTAATTAACTCATCAGATGCTAATCCAATTTTAATTTTATCAAAATTCTCTAATTCCTCCATTAGGTAGGGGCCTCCTTTCAAAACAGTCTATCTGTTTTGCTCTTAATAACAATAATTTTTTTGCTATCATTAGTTAGCATTCTTATATATTCATTCGGGATTTTAATTTGCACTGCTGAACAATTCTAAGTTGTTTAAAATCCCTACTTCAAATATATTATTCAATTATTTATTCATCTTCACTATCATAATCATCATCTATCATCATGTCATCAGATAAATCATCTTCATCATATGAATCACCATCTAAATCATCAAATGATTCATCACCCATTGTAAATAAATCATCACTATCTTCATCATCCATATCAGAGCTATCATCAGCCTCAATATAGCTGTCTTTTATTTCAGATTCATCTACAACTGTATCATCAATTACTTTTTTATCTTCAATATTGAAATCTATCCCATCTTCAATATTTTCTTTTAATTCAAGTTCTACATCATCTTTAGTATATAGACGAATATCTAATCCTAAAGATTGAAGCTCTTTAACAAGAACCTTAAAGCTCTCTGGAACTCCTGGTTGAGGAATGTTTTCACCTTTAACTATTGCCTCATATGTTTTTACTCTTCCCACAACATCATCAGATTTAACTGTTAACATTTCTTGTAGAGTATATGCTGCACCATATGCTTCAAGTGCCCAAACTTCCATCTCTCCAAAACGTTGTCCACCAAATTGAGCTTTACCTCCTAGAGGTTGTTGTGTTACAAGTGAGTATGGTCCAGTTGAACGAGCATGAATTTTATCATCAACTAAGTGGTGAAGTTTTAACATGTACATAACACCAACTGTAATTGGATTATCAAATCTTTCTCCTGTTCTACCATCACGAAGCCATCTCTTTCCATCTCTAGAAAGTCCTGCTTGCTCTAATAAATCTTCAATTTCTTCAGATTTTGCACCATCGAAAACTGGTGTTTCAACTTTAAATCCTAAAGCTTTAGCAGCCATTCCTAAATGAACTTCAAGAACCTGTCCTAAGTTCATACGAGAAGGAATACCTTGAGGGTTAAGAACTATATCAACTGGTGTACCATCTTCCATAAATGGCATATCTTCTTCTGGTAATATTCTTGAAATAACACCTTTGTTACCATGACGTCCAGACATTTTATCACCAACTGAAATTTTTCTCTTTGTAGCAATATAACATCTAATTACTTGATTAACACCAGGTCCTAATTCATCAGAATTTTCTCTAGTAAATATCTTAACATCTACTATTGTTCCAGCTTCACCATGTGGTACACGAAGTGATGTATCTCTAACTTCTCTAGCTTTTTCACCAAATATAGCACGAAGTAATCTTTCCTCTGCAGTTAATTCAGTTTCTCCTTTTGGAGTAACTTTACCAACTAATATATCTCCAGGTCTAACTTCAGCACCAATTCTTATGATACCATCTTCATCTAGGTCTTTTAATCCATCCTCACCAACATTTGGAATATCTCTTGTAATCTCTTCAGGGCCTAATTTTGTATCACGGCACTCGCAATCATATTCTTCAATATGAATAGATGTATAAACATCTTCTTTTACTAATCTTTCACTAATTAATACAGCATCCTCATAGTTGTAACCTTCCCAAGTCATGAATGCTATAATAACATTTTTACCAAGAGCCATCTCACCATTTTGTGTAGAAGGTCCATCTGCTAATATATCTCCAACTTTAACTCTTTCACCTTTAGTAACAACAGGTCTTTGGTTTATACATGTTCCACCATTTGTTCTCTTAAATTTACGTAATTTATATTTGTCTAAAACATTGTTTTTATTTCTAACAATAATTTCATCTCCTGAAACTTTCTCTACAACACCTTCATTTTGTGCTGTAACTGTAATTCCTGAATCTTTTGCTGCTCTATATTCAATACCAGTTCCAACAATTGGAGCTTCAGTAGTTAACAATGGAACAGCTTGACGTTGCATGTTTGATCCCATTAGGGAACGCTTAACATCGTCGTGCTCCAAGAAAGGAATCATTGCAGCAGCAACAGATACTAATTGCTTTGGAGAAACATCTATATAGTCAACTTGTGATTTATCAACTTCAAGAATTTCCTCTTTAAATCTAGCTCTAATTCTATTATTTATGAATCTACCCTCTTCATCTAAAGGCTCTGTTGCTTGAGCTATTATGTATTTATCTTCAACATCAGCAGACATATATTCAATTATATCTGTAACTTTACCAGTTTCTTTATCAACTTTCTTGTATGGTGTTTCAACAAATCCATATTCATTAATTTGAGCAAAACATGAAAGTGCTGAAATAAGTCCAATGTTTGGTCCTTCTGGAGATTCAACCGGACATAATCTACCATAGTGAGTATGGTGAATATCTCTAACCTCGAAACCAGCTCTTTCTCTTGTAAGACCTCCAGGTCCTAATGCTGAAATTCTTCTTTTATGTGTTAATTCAGATAATGGGTTTGTTTGATCCATGAATTGTGATAATTGAGAGCTTCCAAAGAATTCTCTTATTGAAGATGTTATTGGTTTTGTATTAATTAAAGTTTGTGGTGTTACAACATCTAAGTCTTGAGTTGTCATTCTTTCACGAACAACTCTTTCAAGTCTTGTTAAACCAATTCTAAATTGGTTTTGTAATAATTCACCAACACATCTAATACGTCTATTTCCTAAGTGATCTATATCATCAATTTCACCTAATCCATATTCAAGTCCTAATAAATAACTTACAGAAGCTATCATATCTTCAGTTGTTATATGTTTAGGAATTAATTCTTCTTCTCTTTGTCTTAAAACTTTAACAAGTTTTTCAGGCTCAGTTGTATCTACAATTGATTTTAATACTTCATAATTTACATCTTCTTTAAAATGTAATTCACTTAAATCAACATCAGGTAACATTTTGTATATATTAACTGTACCATTTCCGATAACTCTTACTTTTTTATCATTAATTTTTAAATCTACAATATTGATACCAGTATCTTGGATTGCTCTAGCTACATCTTCTGATATTTCAGTATCTTTCTCAACTAAAAGCTCTCCTGTTGATGGATCAATAATATCATCATATGAAATTCTGCCTGTAATTCTATTAGCTAAACTAAGTTTTTGATTAAACTTATATCTACCAACTCTTGATAAATCGTATCTTTTATGATCAAAGAACAATCCGTTAAATAAATTTCTAGCAGCATCAACTGTTGGAAGCTCTCCAGGTCTTAATTTTTTATAAATTTCAATTAAAGCTTCATCTTGAGTTTTAACGGTATCTTTATTTATTGTTGCTATTAATTTATCATCTTCACCAAATAATTCGATTATATCTTGGTCTGATTCGATTCCTATAGCTCTTAATAATGATGTAACAGGTAACTTTCTAGTTCTATCTACTCTAACATTAATTATATCATTAGCGTCTGTTTCATACTCAATCCATGCTCCACGAATTGGCATAACTGTTGATGTATATATTCTCTTTCCTGTTTTATCAAAATCAGCAGCATAATAACATCCTGGTGAACGAACTAACTGACTGACAACAACTCTTTCAGCACCATTTATTATAAATGTTCCACTTTCTGTCATTAAAGGGAAATCTCCTAAATAGATTTCTTGCTCTTTAATTTCACCTGTTTCTCTGTTAATTAATCTAACTTTAACATGTAGTCTAGTAGAATATGTTGCATCACGCTCTTTAGCTTCTTCTTGAGTATATTTAGTTTTTTCTTCCATGTAATAGTCGAAAAATTCAAGAACCAAATTTCCTGTATAATCGATTATTGGAGATATATCTTTTAATACTTCTCCTAAACCTTCTTCTATAAACCAATTATACGAATCTTTTTGAACTTGGATAAGATTTGGCATTTCGATAGAATCACCAATTTTTGAAAAAGTTTTTCTTACAGCTTTCTCATGTTTTATTTCTTTTAACAAAACAAATCACCCCTATAAAAATTTAAGCAGAATAAAAATATATATGAAATTAAAATAAGTCCCTCTTATTATATATAAAATTAATTGATTCAAATAACCTCACTGCTCTTAAGTCTATTTGTATCAATCATTTATATAAATAATTCCTCTTATTTTAAATTAACATAACTATGTCCATAATTTGCAAGAAAAAGGTATGAAGTCCTTTCTTTTTTTGACAACTACCTTTTATATTAAAACTTATATTATTATCTTTAGATTTTTACAATTTACCAATTAATTATATTATATTTATATGCACATTGTCAACCGATTTCGGCGCATTTTTTTGTATTTTTTTATGGCTTTTTGTTACAATTCACAGCTAAATATTAATTTAGCAGAGTAGGATATATGAATATATATATTAAAAGAAGTGACGCGCAGTTTGGGAGCTTTTAGAAAACATTTTATAATCACCCAAACTTAAACGATAGTACTACCATTCTCACACTACTTTGTGTGGGCGACCAGCAAGGAACGAATTTTTAATATATATATTCATATATCCGGCTTATTAAAAAAACATTACATAAAAAAATAATGCGTAGTTTGGAAGCTTTTAGAAAACATCTTATAATAACCCAAACTTAAACGATAGTACTACCATTCTCACACTACTTTGTGTGGGCGACCAGCAAGGAACGAATTTTTAATATATATATTCATATATCCGGCTTATAAAAAAATATGACAGCGAATAGTAAACAAAAAACGACTTTATAAACTATTTTTTTCATTTTTTATTGCAAATTAAAATTCATATTGTTATAATAAATTTGTATTAATATTAAGGGGGTGTTCTTGATGGATCAAAATAACAATGTACCACAAACAGAATCAAAAGGATTATCTATAGCTTCTATGGTTTTAGGAATTATAGCTTTAGTATTATTCTGTATACCATTTGTTTGTTTCCCTTGCGGAATTATTTCTGTAATTCTTGGAGGTGTTTCATTAGCTGGTAAGAAAGCTGGAAAAGGTATGGCAGTTGCTGGATTAGTATGCTCATTAGTAGCTATAGCTATATATATCATATTATATGCAGTTGGAGCTTCAATCTTATCTTCAGTTCCATTCCAAAGCTAATAAATTAGTAAGAATATTTTAGTTTTATAACTAATTAATAACGAAAATAAATCTCATAGAATATAATTCTATGAGATTTATTTGTTTATTCCCCTTCTTTTTCTTCTTCGCAGCTCTCTTCTTCAGATTTCTTTGATTCACTATTTTTTGAAAGAGTTCTCGAATACAAATATGTTATTGAAACAATATTTTCATTCATGTTTCCTGTAGCATCTTCTGGTTCAGGATTAGATACTAAATAGCCTTCTATTTCCACTGGTTTCTCATTGTATTTATCATTTACAAATCCTAATATTTCTTTATTTGGAATCAAGTCTTCTTTAGTATCTACATCTTGATACTTAACAATTACTTTAGCTGGAATTTTTTCAAATTCAACCACAATGTTTATATCATTGACCACATTTTTAAAGTATTCCTTTTTAAATACTACACTATGATTATCTTTTTCCAAACCATCTAAATTTAATGCTATACCATTTACAGATATATATTTTGCTCTATATCCATCATTTGGTTTCAATTCAATTTCTGTACTATTTGAACCATTTTTTAAAATAGTTTCATATGGATTATCTTTAGCATTAATTAATTTGCCACCTTTTACTTCAATTGTTGAACCATCAACAGTTTCTTTATGAGATTTAATTTCAACATTTAAATTATATTGTCTTTCATAATAATATCTTACTTCGATTACAGAATCTTCTGTATATGTTACTTCTTTAACATCTTCTTTACTATTTGCAATAATTACATTTTCATCAGAAGATTTTGGTCCATCTACAGAAATATATGTTATCTGTTTATCATCTTTTTTAATACTATATGTTTTTCTTTTAATTGATTTGATATCATCAGGTTCACAAGTAATTAATTCTTCATCAAGAATTAATCCACTATTTAAAGTTAATCCATCATTATCTTTTTCATCAATTTCGATATGTTTTACAATTATTCCTTTTGTAGGTTTTTCATACCAATAAATTATTGTTAATTCATCAGCACACATACTGCCAGTTACATTCGTTTTTTCATCTGTATTTATGTTTTTCAACTTAGCATCAATTGATACTTCAACATTTGAAACATAGTAATTTGTAATTAATCTTCTATTTGTTTCAAAAGACATTCCTTCATGTCCAATAATTTCATCTGTTTTAAATAATACTTTTCCAGTACCTTTTTCTAGATATTTTACAATTACTTTTGATTTTTTTCTGAACTCAACTTCAATATGTTTATTGCCTTTCATACCACTAACCGTATCAGCTAAATATTTCATTGGTAATTCAATATTTCCATCTTTATCGACAATTGTAGATATATCGATTTCTTGACCTTCTTTGCTATCTTTATTATCTTTAATTATAACCTTAGCAATTTCATACTCTTCATTATCAGTTTTGGTAGGCGAAATTTTTATTACTTTTTGTGGCATTTTACCTTCTAATACGGTTTCATAAGGATTCTCATCTTCACCGGTAATTGTTCCACCCTTTACTTTTTCGCTAACTTTACCATCTTTATAAATTTCAGTATGCTCTACTACATCAGTAGTAATTGCATATGATGTAGTAGAGATTTGATTTTGCTCTGAATCTTCATTGTTTTCTATTTTATTATTGTCATCAACTTTAATACTATTATTTGCTGAATCAATACTCATAACTGCAACTGAATTATTTATACTGCTTTGAATTGTTACATCTGAGTCACTTTCTTCATCTGAATTCTTTTCTGAATTTGGCTTTAAATATGTCAAATACTCTGATACTACAGATTGATTTGCCCCATATATGAAATATCCATCTACGGTTGTAATTTGAGAATCTGGTATGTTATAGAATGGATATACATAAGTAACTCCACCACCACCTTGACCAGTATTTGCACCAGTTGTTTTAATGCAACCATTTCTAAATACTATTTTAATATTAGAGCTATTGTCACCACTAATTGATTTTCCGCTTGCAGTTACATATGGTCTTCTATTCTCGATTGTAGTATTAGTATCAACTGTCGTATCAGTACTTGCACCTAACTCAAGCTGTACTTCTCCAGTGCTATCACATAAATCAATTGCTGTTATATATCCTGAAACGTATGCACCCTCATATTCAGAAGTTTTGCTTCCCAATATTACTTTTCCTCTAGTTGCTTTAATACCTGTGCCTCCAGATCCAGTTGTAATTGTTCCTCCTAGCATTTGTATTGTTCCTTCTGATTTATTATTAATTCCATAATTTGTACCACTTTGTGGTTGAATCTTTGCACTAGTAATTGTTACAGTTCCATAACCTGAGTTTAAGATACACGCAGCATTTTGTACAGATGTTCCGTCACTTGTTGTTCCTCCCGCTGTAAATTCTCCTCCAGAAATTGTAGCACTTCCAGATACTAGGTTTAGACCAGCTTTTACACCATTTATAGTTCCACCTGTTATGTTAACTATGTTTGAATTACTAATAGCCGAATCATCTCCTTTTATAGTTCCACCTGATACAGTTAATGTTCCAGCTCTATTATATATACCATTACCATTAGAATCTATCGTTCCATTGACAAATTTTATAGTTCCAGAAGAATTATTATATATACCTGCTGATTTGGCTTTTATAGAAACTCCTGAACCATTAATATATATTAATCCAATTGATTCATTTGATATAGCGTTATTACCTGTTGATTCAATTGTTCCTCCTGTTACTTTAAGTGCTGGTGATGATTCAGAAGTAGCTGTTGAAGATGACACAATTGCATTTCCTTTTGTACTTATTGTTCCTGATGTCACAATTAATGTCTTTTCTCCATAGTATGCTATACCATTATCTTTTGTTGAAGTTGAATCTGAAGTAGTTTTAATTGTAGCACCTGAAATTGTAACACTTCCATTATTAAAGCTAGCTATTGCATATCTATTTGCACTAGTACTATCTAAAACACCTTCCTGTTGTATAGTTCCTTTACTTAATGTTAGTGTTCCAGCATCATTATAAATTATGTTTTGACTTCTATCTGTTGATTTTCCTCCTATGATAAAGTTTTTTGTTCCGCCTAATGATAGTTTTCCTGTATTTTTAATTATAGATTGAGATGCTGTTGTTAAAGTGTTTTTAATATATCCTGATCCAATAGAATCTTGTATTGTCAATGTTCCTTCATTAGTTATAGTAGTAATATCTGTTGTAGTTGTTATTTTTTTACCATTTAAATTTAATGTTGCAGTTTTACTACTATTTAGTGTTGCTGCTGTGTTTTCTGTTCTATTATTTAATACTTTAATAGTATTTTTACTTGTTACTCCACTCATTGCACTTGCTAATGTTACATAGTATTTTACATGTGTTCCACTTGAATTTAATTCTTCATAATTATTCTGACTCCATTGTGCATAGTATGTTGCACTACCTTTTACCTTTGTAGTAGGTAAAATTTCAGTTCCACCACTTGTTGCTGTATACCAACCATTTAATGTATAACCATCTTCAACTGGTGCTGGTAATGTTCCAAGAGTTGTATTATATGCTTTACTTACTGTCTTAGTTGTTACTCTTGTTACTTTAATGTTTGTAATTGTTATAGTTCCTGCTGAATAATAATCTGTTCTTAATCTCAAATTAAATGAGTTATTTGAAAGTTGAGCTGATGTTAAAGCTGTAGTTGTATATGAATACGTATCTGTTCCTGTTCCTAACCAATTTACTTTAGGTCCTGTTGGGAAACAATTTGACCATTCAGTTACATCTCCTGATCCATGTACAAATGCACTGGCAGTTTTTCCACTTGCTGCAGTTAAACCACTGTATGAAACTGAGAATGTAACTTTTAATCTATCTCCTGCTTCTAAGCTATCTTTATTTACTGTTCCAAAATTAAAACATGTATTAGCAGTACCTTTGAAGCCTGTAGCTTTTATACTTGTAGACAATGGTGTAATGTAGTTCTTTACTCCATTATAATTATAATTAATATTATAATTATTAACTGTCCATATTGCATATAACGTTGCTGAACTGTCTTTTGTATAGCTTCCTCCTGAAGCATAACCAGTTTCTGAACCATCAGATTTTGTATTCCATTCTTTAAATGTATGTCCTGTATATGTTGGTTTTGTTGTACTTAATGTTAAT
>CAKPRA010000051.1 GCA_934180065.1 uncultured Clostridia bacterium
TTAAATAAACTGAATATGTGGATATATATATATCCACATATCCTACTTTACTAAATTAATATATTTAAATAGTAGCAGTTGATATCCTTAAAATTTCAATTTTTTGTTGTAAAAAAATATTATTTATGACATAATGTATATTGTAAAAAATTAAATAAAAGGAGGGCTTTTTATATGAAAAAAGCAATTATTATTATTGTTTCAGTTTTAGTTTTAGCTATTGGAACATGTACTTGTTTATATTTCTTCACAGATGTTTTCAATTTTCTAAAACCAGCTAGTAACAATTTTTCAATTCAAGCCAAGAAATTATTTGGCGCAAAAGAAGAAAACAGCTATTCAGATTACCTAAAAAGTATTGAAAAATTAAAAGCTAAAGATTCTTCTTATAAGGCTGAAGGTAATGTTTCATTAAATGTTTCATTACCAAGCAAAATGTTAGATTATTCTACACAAAATTTATTAAATTCTTCTAGTGTAAAATGGTCTGGAAGTTATGATGCAAACTCAAAAGCAGTAGCTAATAACATTGGTCTTTCTTACAAAGGTTCAGAAATGATTTCATTAGATACTTTACTAAAAGGTAATACTGTTAGTATCGGATGTAGTGATTTATATGACAAAAAATTAACATTTGATATGTCAAAATATGAATCATTCTGCAAAACAAATAATATTGAAGTTGATCAAGATCAATTAAAATCTATACAAGATTCTCTAAAATTACTTCAAGGTCAAGATTCAAAAAATTATTCAGAAATGATATATGACTTATTCTATCTTACAGAAGATGAATATAAAGCATTAGATAAAAATTATGGAGATTTACTAACAACTCTTATTGATAAAGATAAATATACATCTAAGAAAAATCAAAAAGTTTCTGTTGGTGATGATGAAATAAAAACAACAGCTTATTCATTAACATTATCAGGAAATGATGCATATAACTATTTAACAAAATTAACAGAAAAAGCTAAAGATGATAGTACTTTAAAAGACTTAATAATAAAGAAATATAAAATATTAAAAGATTATAATAATACATATATTCAAGCTTTAGATGAAAGCACAGATAAAGATGTTTTACCAGATTTATCAAATTCTGATATTGAAAAATTTATAGATGAATTTTTAAAAGAGCTTGAAGATTCTAAAGATTCTTTTTCTGAATTGAAAAAATCTTTAAAATTTACAATTTACTCTGATAAAAAACAAAATCCAGTTAAATTCGAAGTAGCTATAGTAAAAGACGCTAAAGATGACGGAAAAGTAATATTTACAGAAGATGTTGAAGATGGTAAAAATACTTATACAATAGATGTTAAAGAATTAATTAATACATTCTCAAAATCTGATGATACAGATGAAGACGATGAAGATTATTCTACATCATCATATACAAAATCTTTAAAAAGTAGCAAAACATCTTCATTAAATGAAGTAACACCAATGGCTGATGCTATATCTAAAATAATAATTGTTGATAATTATGAAAAATCAAATGATTCAAGAAAAGGAGAAATTTCAGTTTCTGCTAAAACATCAAGTGGAAAACAAGATATTCTTTCTATAAAATATGAGAAAGTTAATTCAAAGTCTGAATTTAAAAATAATATATCTGTTTCATCACCTTTACTATCTAGTGTTTCTTTTGATTTAGTATGTAATATTACTGGTATTGATACAGATGAACAAAAAACTGAATTTAATATTTCTGGAAAGATTCCTGCAGGTTATTCAACTTATAAATTTGATTTAAAATCTAATGGATCTATAACATATGGAAAATCTGATATTCCAGAATTAACAGAATCAAATTCAGTTGATGTATTCTCTAAATCAAAAGAAGATCTTCAAAAAATCTATACTGATGTAATTACAAATGCTTCAAATAATTTACCTAGTAAATTATCAAAATATGGAATAAGAATCACAAAAGATGATATCTTATCTACATTACCACAAACACCAACTACTCCTGAAGAAGCAGTACCAGTAGAACCAGCTGCTTAATTATATTTCAATATATTAGATTTTATATAAGAATTTTAAAGGAATGTTTTCCATATTAGATAAACATTCCTTTTTATATAATTTAAATAGACTTTTCAATAGTTTAATTGAACAAATGTTAATATGTTTTTTATCTTATAATCTTTCAATTTCTTCTTCTGATATCATCTGTTTATCTTCTGGTTTTTCTTTTAATAACTCTAATTTAAAATCAGTTGATACCTCTTCTATTTTTTCTCCTGTAACATATTCTAAAAAGTTTTTTGTTATTCTTTCATTTCCGGCATTTCCGAATAAACATTTAAATATAACATCATTTGTTGGTAAATATTTTCTTTGTGCTTTACTATTTTGTATCATATTAATCCTTTCTTATATTTTAACATATTAGTTAAATTTTACGCAATAGTTTAAACTACAATTATTTTTTATTTAATTATCATCCATAGTAAATTATTTTTCAGTTACAATATATGTATATATAAAAACGTTGCCTCCACAACTCGACTTAACTTTTAAAATATTATACTGTAGCTATTAATAGCTATAAAACTGTGAATAATAACTTAATTTATAATCTTTAAAATTTTATGGATTTTATTTAGATTTTAATTTTTTTGATAAAATTTTGTTTGAGCTTACAAAAATAATGCTCAGAAATAATTTTTAACTTTAAAGTTATCAAATTTAACTTTATACATAATATATCAAATTCGTTGATTTTTCAAGCTTTTTCGTATGACAAATTTCGAGAATATTCTCTCTATAATTCCCCCAATTTAAATTAATTGATAAAAAACTTCTTCGATTTAAGTAATCACTATTAGTTCACAATATATAAGACTTTTTTTAGAGCATTTGTGTAATATACATTATAAAATATAATTTTTTATAACATATATTACACAATTTTATTATTAATTTTCTTTTTGACTCATCTCAATATATCTCCATGAATCTTTACACATATCATCTAGATTTTTTTCTGCAACCCATCCAAGCTCTATTCTAGCTTTTTCTGGATTTGCATAGCATTTTGCTATATCTCCGGCTCTACGAGGTGCTATTTTGTATTTTACTTCTTTACCAGTTGCTCTTTCAAAAGCTTTAACCATATCTAGTACACTGTAACCTGTACCTGTTCCTAGATTGTAAATATATAAACCTTCATTTTCTTTCTCAAGTTTTTCAAGTGCTTTAACATGACCCTTTGCTAAATCAACAACATGTATATAATCTCTTACACCTGTTCCATCTGGAGTATCATAATCGTTTCCAAATACAGATAGCTCTGGTAAGATTCCTGCTGCAACTCTTGCCACATATGGCATTAAATTGTTTGGAATTCCTTGTGGTTCCTCACCTATTAGTCCGCTCTCATGTGCTCCTACTGGATTAAAATATCTTAATATGCAAATATCCCATGTATTATCTGAGTTGTAAATATCCTTTAAAATTTGCTCTATAAATAGTTTTGTTGTTCCATATGGGTTTGTTGTTCCTCCAGTTGGAAATTCTTCTGTTATTGGCATTGTTGCTGGATCTCCATATACTGTTGCTGATGAACTAAATATGAATTTTTTGCAATTGTGTGCTCTCATTACATCTAATAAAACTAGAGCTCCTGAAATATTATTCATATAGTATTCTATTGGTTTTTTTACTGATTCTCCTACTGCTTTAAATCCCGCAAAATTTAAAACTGCATCTATTTTATTTTCAGTAAATACTTTGTTTAACTCATCTTTATTTGAGTAGTCCATTTCATAAAATTTGAAATCTTTTCCTGTTATTTTTTTTATTTTGTCTAGTACTTCTGGTTTACTGTTTGAGAAGTTATCTATAATTATGATTTCCTTCCCTGAATTTAATAATTCAACTGCTGTGTGACTGCCAATGTAGCCTGCTCCTCCTGGTAATAATATTGCCATATTATTTCACCTTACCTTTCTAAAAAATTTATTATTCAAACCAATACTAATTATTTACAGATTAATTTTCTTTTCGATTATATATTGAGGTCTTTGTTTTGCTTCATCATAAATTCTTCCAATATATTCAGACATAATCCATAATGATAATAATTGAACACCTGAAAATAATGTAATACATATCATTAAAGATGTCCAGCCTGCTGACAATTCATTTAATTTAAATATATACGAAATTAAAGCATATATCAACAGTATAATTGATAAAACAATAGTTAATATTCCTAAACATCCAACAATCTTTAATGGTTTTGTTGAAAAACTTATAATACCATCACTAGCTAATTTAAGCATTTTCCTTAGTGGATATTTTGTTTTTCCAGCATATCTTTCTTTTCTTTCATATTCTAGAGGTACTTGATTATATCCAACCCAACTAAATAGACCCCTTAAAAATTTATTATGCTCTGGTAATGAATTTATTGTATCAACTACCTTTTTATCAACTAATCTAAAATCACCTGTATCTTTTGGTATTTCTACATCAGATAAAGCATTTAATGTTTTATAAAACATTTTTGCTGTTAACAATTTAAATGGTGATTCTCCTTTTCTACTTTTACGTTTTCCATAAATAACATCATTTCCATTTTCCCATAATGTAATCATTTCTGGTATTAGCTCAGGTGGATCTTGTAAATCTGCATCTATTATAACAATGGCATCACCTGTTGCAAATTTTAGTCCTGCTGTCACTGCACATTGATGACCAAAGTTTCTAGAAAATGATAATATTTTTAATTTTTCATCTTTTTTTGCTATATTTTCTAATATTTGTAAAGTTCTATCTTTACTTCCATCATTTATACATATTATTTCATAATCATAATTTTTTATATTATTTAGAGTTTCTGTCACTTTTTCATAGCATTTCTCTGCTACTTCTTCCTCATAATACATTGGTATTATAACTGATATCTTTTTCATTATTGACTCCTTTATTTTATGATTTATATAATAGCACATTATATAAAATTAATCAATTTTTTATATAAATAATATTTTTTAATTCATTTTTCTAAAAAAATATTTTCGTAAATTTTTACAAATATAATCTATACCATCTATAGCCAAAGCTAAATATATTGGAAACATTGTTAGTATATATCTTGATCTATTTTCCCAGATTAGTAAAAATACGATAATTCCTACCATTGAAATTGATAATATATATTTATAACTTGTATAATCTTTTTCTTTTATCAATTTAATACAACTAAAGATTATTAAAATTAACAATGTTAAATGCATTACTTGTGGAAAATATTTATAAACATTTGAATATTTTCCGTCATTTAATATGCATTCATGAATTCCATTTTTATTTACTGGGTTTCTACTTAGTTTTTCTGGTGCATAGTATGTTCCATCAGTCCATGCATATTTTAATTTTACAGTTAAATGTTTAATAAAGTCATTGCAAGTATAATTCCTCATAATTTCATTTATTTTTAACCTATCCGCTTCTCTTTTTTCTGAATAACTATCATAAGAAAGTGTATAATTTAAAAGTTCTTCGTTATAACTTCCATTATCAACTAATCCTATCATTATCCAATGCTCTATCGGCATTTTATAATTTTCTGTGTTAGATGACTTATTTAATTGAGTATTCATAGTAACTGAAAATCCTAATAATACGACTATAGCTGTTATACCAATAATACAATAATTTTTTAATATCTTTTTATCTATTTTTGTAAGAATTTGGTATACAACTATTGCTATAGCTATAAAAATACTTGTAATCTTCACTTTCCAAGCTATAGCTAAAGTTATTCCCATTATAATTAATAAAATATTTTTCAATGTTGTTTTATTTTCATTTTCTTTTAAAATTAAAAATAAAAATAATATTAATGTTGAGAAAAACATTGATAAAGAATCTGTATAATATATTGCACAATGCATATATAATGGTGTTGTTAATAAACATATTATTAATGCTAATAGTGCCTTTGATTTATTGTAAATTTTATTTATACAATAATATAATAAGATTACTGTGGCTGTTATTATCAATGAATTAAATAATGTTGCTATGGTTATAAAATCACTACATTTAAATATGTAGGCTATTTTAAATACAACTATATATATGACTGTAATCATTTGATTATTTGGATATTGTAATAGATATCCTGCTCCTATATCTTCACTTCCTATTGTATAGTTTTTGGCTATATTAAATACATCTCCCATATCCCACGATGGATTTACTTTTAGTAGCTGTCCTAATACTATTGATAATATTCCAAATATTGAAAATAACACTATATGTATGTATTTTATGTGCTCTATTTTGGGAATTATTTTTTTACTTGTAAATATTAATAGAGCTAAATATATTGCTATACCTACTATAAGGTAGATTGGATTAAATTGGTATATTATTTGGTCATAGTTTAGTATTGCATTTTGAGTAATCCAGAAAAGCATTGATGAGAGTACGATTGGGAAGATTGTTTTTATATTTATATTATTTTTCATAGTTGTTCTCCTTTACTTTTGATATTATATAATTTTTTTATTTTAATAACAATACCCTAATAAATTTTATTTTACACATTATATTCTTTTACTAATCCTATTACAACATATTATAATTCTGACATTTCTATAAAATAAAACAAGCAAAGAATATCTTAATTTTCTCTGCTTGTTTTTATATTAATTATTTTAACCATTCAGGATTTTCTAAATACCAGTCTATTGTTTTTATAATTCCATCTTCAAATTTTGTTTTTGGTTCCCATCCTAGTTCGTTTTTAATTTTTGTTGGGTCTATTGCATATCTGTAATCGTGTCCTTTTCTATCTTCAACATGCTCTATTAATGATTCTGGTTTGTTTAAGTGTTTTAGTATTAATTTAACAATTTCAATATTTCTTTTTTCATTATGACCACCTATATTGTATCTTTCTCCTGCTTTTCCGTTATGTAATACTAGGTCTATTGCTTCGCAGTGATCTTCTACATATAGCCAATCTCTTATGTTTAAACCTTCTCCATATACAGGTAGTTTTTCGTCTTTTAAAGCTAATTTTATCATATGAGGAATTAGTTTTTCGTTGTGTTGATATGGACCATAGTTATTAGAGCAATTTGTAACACTTACATTAACTTTAAATGTTTCGTGATATGCAAATGCTATTAAATCAGAGCTTGCTTTTGATGCTGAATATGGACTATTTGGTTTTATTGGAGATGTTTCTGTAAAATATCCTTCTTCTCCCAAAGTTCCATATACTTCATCTGTTGATATATGTACAAATTTATTTTTGCTACCTTCTCCCCATACTCTTTTAGCTGCCTCTAATAATGTGTGTGTTCCTAACACATTAGTTTGAGTAAATACAAATGGCGTTTTTATACTATTATCAACATGTGATTCAGCAGCAAAATGTACAACAGCGTCGATATTATATTTTTCAAAAGTTTCTAAAACTTTATCTAAATCACAAATATCACCTTTTACAAATGTAATTTTATCTTGTACTTTTTTTAAATTATCCATATTTCCAGCATAAGTTAATTTGTCAAATACTATAATATTGTAATCTGGATGTTTGTTTACCATAAATTCTGCAAAGTTACTTCCTATAAATCCTGCAGCACCTGTTACTAATATATTTTTCATTGTTGTTTTCCTTTTTAATAAAGATATTTTTTAACTTTACATTGAAATTTTCATATAAACTATTACCATTTTAATTGTAATATATAATCTTGCAATTCTATATCTGAAGAATTTAAACTTGATTTTTGTTTTCTTCTCTTATTCCATTATATTCTTTTATAAAATATAATGGCCTATTTTTCGTTTCATTAAATATTCGTCCTAAATACTCTCCTAGTATTCCAAACAACATTATTTGAATTCCAGCAAAGAATAATACTAATAATATTATCGCTTGAAAAGCCTGTATTGCAATATGTTGTGTTACGCATTTCACAATTACATATATAAAATAAATAACTAATGCTAAAAATGTTGGTATTGATAAATACGTAGATATTCTTAATGGAGATGTTGTAAATGATGTTATTCCGTCTATAGCTAAATCTATTAATTTTTTGTAATTCCATTTTGTTGTTCCTGCAACCCTTGGATCACGATCAAATAAAACTTCTTTTTTATTATATCCAATCCAACTAAATATACTTTTTGAACATCTTTGTGTTTCTCTTAATTGCCTTAATGCATTTACGCATCTTCTGTCTAACAATCTAAAATCACCAGTATCTTTTTGTATTTCTACTCTTGTTAAACTTTGTAATACTTTATAATACATTTTTGATGTAAATTTCTTTAGGAATGTTTCCCCTTTTCTTGATTTTCTTCTTGCATATACATCATCATATCCCTCTTCCCAGTATTTTATTAATTCTGGAATTAGCTCAGGTGGATCTTGTAAATCTGCATCTATAAAAATTACACAATCTCCTTTGGCATAATCTAAACCAGCAATCATTGCAACTTCTTTTCCAAAATTTCTTGAAAAGTCAACATAGCTTATTTTTGAATCTTTTTCTCTTAGCTCTTTTATTATTTTTAATGTATTATCTTTACTTCCATCATTTATAAATAATAATTCAAATTCATAATTTTTTAAATTTAATATTACTTTACTCAACCTATCATATAATAAGGGTAATGATTCCTCTTCATTGTATGCAGGTATTATTATTGATATTTTTTTCATATTTTTCCCTCTTTTATAGATTTTTTTCTACCATATCTAAAGCTGCTTTTATTACTTTATCCATGTCATAGTATTTATAATTTCCTAATCTACCACCGAATATTACATTACTGTCTTTCTCAGCTAGTTTCTTATACTTGTTATATAATGCATTATTTTTTTCATCATTAACTGGATAATATGCCTCATCTCCAATTTTCCAATCTTGTGGATATTCTTTAGTTATTATTGTGCCTTTGCACTTATTAAATTCAAAATGTTTATGCTCTATTATTCTTGTATATTTTTGATTATGGCTGGTGTAATTAACTACAGCATTTCCTTGATAATCATCTATATTTGGCATAATTTCATTTTCAAATTTTAAAGAACGCCATTCAAGATTACCTAGTTCATAGTTATAAAATTCATCAATCATTCCTGTATATACAACTTTGTCTGCTAATTCATTATATTTTTCTTTATTTTTTAAATAATCAATACCTAATTTAACCTCTATTTCATCTAACATTTTTTCTATTATTACATTATATCCCCCTTCAGGTATTCCTTGGTATCTATCATTAAAATAATTGTTATCATATATAAATCTTACTGGTAGTCTTTTTATTATAAATGCTGGTAATTCCTTGCAATCTTTTCCCCATTGCTTTTCTGTATATTCCTTTACCAACTTCAGATAAATATCTTTTCCAACTAATGAGATTGCCTGTTCTTCTAAGTTTTTAGGCTCTACAATATTAAATTCGACCTTTTGCTCTTCTATTTTTGTTTTTGCTTCACTTGGCGTTGCAATTCCCCACAATTTAGAAAATGTATTCATATTAAATGGCAAATTATATATTTCGCCTTTATAATTTGCAATTGGAGAATTTATATAATTATTAAACTCTGCAAACTGATTAACATATTCCCAAATATATTTGTCACTTGTATGAAATATATGTGCACCATATTTGTGTACATTTATTCCATTTATATTCTCACAATATATGTTTCCTCCAATGTGATTTCTTCTGTCTATTACTAAACACTTTTTTCCTTTTTTTTTCATTTCATATGCAAATGTTGCTCCATATAATCCTGCCCCTACTATTAAATAATCAAATTTTTTCATATTTTCCTCCTATTTTTTTATTATATATATATCAAAAAAATGTAAAAAGTACAAGATATTTCTTGTACTTTTGTTTTATTTACATATAATATTTATTCATATCAACATACCCATCTATTCCTTCTACAGTACCTTTATCAGTATACTGCCACATTACATATCTTTTATTATAAGTGCATCCAATAGCCCATTGTGCTACCCATTTATCATACACATCCAATTTACTATCATTTAGCTGATTTCTTAACCAGCTTAAACTAGCATATATTCCGACATTATATCCCTCTTGTTTTATTTTTTCACAAAATGTTATACATATGTTTACTAACTTTTCATTTGATGGCATTCCATTCTTTCTCTTATATCCATCAGCATCTTCCATATCAAACCAAATACCTAATTTTGGATTATGTCCGCTTATTAATCTTAAAACATGATTAGCCTCTGAAAGTGCAGCTGTTTCATCCAATGCGTATGAATATATATATACTCCATATGGTATTCCTAATCTCTCACACTCAGATATATTTCTTGTAAATTTTTTATCGTCTTGATTTAACAGATCCTGTCCATAGCCACATCTTATTATTGCAAAATCAATATTCGATTTTTTAACATCCTCCCACTTTACATTTCCTTGATGTGATGAAACATCAATGCCTTTTAATTCTGTTTTATTGTTTAATTTAAAGTTTTGAGACTTATTATTTTTCTTTTCATTTATTTCTATATTTGCTCCGTTCTCATCTTTTCCATTTTCCACTGTCAAATATGTATTACTACATTTTGATATTATATTATAATCTTCACTTTCATTTTTTCTTATTATCCATTTTTGCGCATCAGATTCATTTTCTCTACATTGCCACACATTAGTTCCATTATTTGTTTTTCCATCTGCTACATCTAAATACATTCCTGAATGCATAAATTTTATCGTATAATATCCGTCTCCAACATATTTAATTTCAACTCTTTGACATAATCCATAATTTCTTTCATATAATTGAACATTTGCACCACTTAATATTGAAGCATCCAAAACATCTATTACCTTCGACGACACATATTCAATTTCATATATTCCATTTTCTATTGTCTTACTACCTTTTTCTTCTTTATACTCATTAAATATAAAGTCTTGCGAATC
>CAKPRA010000052.1 GCA_934180065.1 uncultured Clostridia bacterium
TGGTTAGCGATATATACCTCCAATACGGACTTGCACCGATTAGTTAAACGACATGCCTGTCGCACTATAAAAAAAGAGGAAGCATTGCTTCCCCCTTTTTCTTGTTAACTTTAGTAGTAGAATATCATCATTTTTCTGATTTCTTCTGCTTTTTCTTTGGAACGAATTTCATCTGATCTCATTAAACGAATAAGAAAATTTTTGTCCTTAAAATAATTCATGCTTTCTAACTCATCAAGAATCACAGATTCGTATCCTATAGATACTCTTAAATTCCGCTCCCATCTGACCAGCTTTTCGTTAACAATTCTTTTCATAAGTTCGTTCATTTTTTTACCTCCTTGAAGTATTAGAACTAATAATATTATAACATTATATATGAGATTTGTCAATTAATCTCCTAAACAAATTCCTATGTTTCTAGCAGTTTTTACTAAATCGTCATCCATATTTACTTTTCTTATGTTACTTTCTGCTGTATTTCCAGAAACAGCTCCTATTTTTTTATTATTTCCAACAACATCTTCTAATGATACACTATCTAATTTACCATTTTTCATTACAGTTAAAACATTAAATTTTCCCTCTATTGCAAGTTCCATAGCTTTTGCACCATATTTTGTTGATAAAACTCTATCAAAAGCAGTTGGTGTTCCTCCTCTTTGCATGTATCCTAAAACAGTACATCTTGCTTCCATTCCTGTAAGTCTTTGTAGCTCTTTAGTAACTTTTTCGCCTACTCCTCCAAGTTTTGTATTATCAACACCTTCTCCATTGTTTCTAGTTTCTAATACAGAAATTTCACCATCTTTTGGTTTTGCTCCTTCTGCCACTACAACAATTGAGAAGTTTTTTCCTAATGATTTTCTTCGATTTATTTTTTCAACAACTTTATTTATATCATATGGTATTTCTGGTATTAAAGCAATATCTGCACCTCCTGAAATTGCAGATTCTAATGCAATCCATCCAGCATATCTTCCCATAACCTCCAATACCATAATTCTATGATGTGTTTCTCCTGTTGTATGAAGTCTATCAAGAGCTTCTGAAGCAACAGAAACTGCAGTATTATAACCAAATGTAATTTCTGTACAAGCAACATCATTATCAATTGTTTTAGGTACTCCAATTACATTAATTCCTTTTAAAGAAAAATCTCTTGCAGATTTTTGTGTTCCATCTCCTCCAAGTGTAAATAAACAATCAAAACCATCTTCTTTAATATTTTTTACACATATATCTGATAAATCTTTATATACAGTTTCTCCATTTTCATCAATTACTTTATAATGAAAAACATTAGAGTTTGTTGATGAGCCAATAATAGATCCTCCCTTTGGTAATATTCCTGAAGCTCTATTATTTTCTGATGTACTTAATTTTATATAATCATTATTTAGAAGGCCTTTATACCCTTCTATAAAACCATAACATTCAATATTATATTTTTCTGCGGTTTTAACTATTGCTCTTATAACAGCATTAAACCCAGAAACATCTCCTCCATTTGCTAAAATTGCAACTTTTTTAATCATTTTTTGAATCCTCCTATAAAAATCAATTTATAATTGTATTATATCAATAATATTATTTTTTACAATATAAAAGTCTATATTTATAATAATTTATTTAGCTGTTACTATTCACAGCTAAATATAAATTTAATCTAATAGAGTAGGATACTGCTCTGTATGGGCGACCAGCAAGGAACGTATTTTTAATATATATTCATATATCCGGCTTATAAAAAAACATTACCGTAATTTCGTTATTACTTTATAGTAACTATTTTAGATACAGTATGTGTATATATTTAAACGCCTTGTTTTATTTTTCTATAAATGTTTGAAGTTTTTCCCATTCCTCCATATATTGATTTATTTGGTTATTAATTTCTTCAATTTCATTTTGAATCATTGTTAGCTTTTCATAATCACTATAAATCTCTTCATTTGTCAGCTGTAAATTTAAATCCTTTGATTTTTGCTCTAACAGCTCTAAATCTCTTTCAATTTTCTTTATTCTTGTTGAAGCTCTATTTTTTTCTTTTTGTAACAAATATGAATTATTTACTATTTTTTCATTACAATTATTATATTTATTTTTACTATCATAGCTATTATTTTCATTTTTTTCTATATTATTACAATTCTCTAATAAACTTTCCTCATATTTTTCATAATTTCCATCAAAAAATTTCACACCATCTGTAGAAAATACAAGCAAACTATCAGCTATTTTATTTACAAAAAATCTATCATGAGATACAAATAAAATTGTTCCATTATATTCCTTAAGCAATAATTCCAAGCTCTCTTTTCCTATAATATCCATATGATTTGTTGGTTCATCTAGAATTAATAAATTTGGACCTTTTTTCAATATTTTACACAATTGTAATCTGACTTTTTCTCCTCCAGAAAGCATACTTATTTTTTTGAAAACATCTTCTCCATAAAACATAAATGCTGCTAATGAGTTTCTTAACTCAGTTGTTGTATAATCAGGAAACTCTTCACTAAAATCTTCAAATACAGTTTTTTCTGAATTTAATAAAGCCATTTGTTGGTCAAAATACCCGATTTCAACATTATGACCAAATTCAAACTCACCGCTAATTTTATCTATACTACCAACTAATGTTTTTAACAATGTAGATTTTCCAATTCCATTTTCTCCAATTATTGCAAGCTTCTGACCTCTATATAGATTAAAAGAAACTTTCTGAATTGCCTTTTCATATCCAACTTCCAAATCTTTAACATAAATTACATCTTTACCACTTTGCTTGTTTATTAAGAAATTGGTTTTAAAAGTTGTCAAATCATATTTATTCGGAGCCTCTATTTTAATCATTCGCTCTATTTGCTTTAACTTAGACATTGCCATTTTTGCTTTTGTTGGTTTATATTTGAATCTAGTTACAATATCATTTAAACGCTTTATTTCTTTTTGCTGATATTCGAAATCCTTTAATTGTTTTTCATAATTTACCTTTTTTTGCTTTTCAAAAAAAGTATAATTTCCTGAATATTCTGTAATTTCTCCATATTCAATTTCATAAACTTTATTAACTATTTTATTTAAAAACATTCTATCATGAGAAACTATAACTACTGCTTTTGGATATAATTTCAAATATTGTTCCAACCATTCTATTGTTGTAATATCTAAGTGATTTGTTGGTTCATCTAAAAGTAAGATATCCGGTTTACTAAGTAGTAATTTTATAAAGGCTATTTTTGTTCTTTGTCCACCTGAAAATTCACTTATTTTCTTATGTTTATCCTCTTCACAAAAGCCAAATTTTTTTATTGCAATTTCATATTCTTTTTTATATGTATAACCATCTAAAAATTCATATTTTTCCATTAATTTAGAGTATTCCAATGCCAATTGTTCAGAATGATTTACTTGCATTTCTTCTATTAAATAATTAATTTTATTTTCTAAGTCAATAATTGGTTTATATACTTTCAATATCTCATCAATCATTGTAATTTGATCATTTTCAAACTCCATTTGCTTTAAATAACCAATTACAGGATTTCCTTCTCTGTAGATATTAAACTTGTCTTTGCCAGTCCCCTCTGTAAGTAGTTGATTATTTATAATAGCTTTTAATAGAGTTGACTTACCAGCTCCATTTCGTCCTATAATAGCAATTTTTTCTTTATCTTTTATTTCAATATTTATATTTTCCAAAATTGTTTCAGCACCAAATTCTACTGCTCCATTTATTATTTTAAAATTCATTTTTTTACTGCATACAAATATGCATATCTCCTTATTGTATTTAGGTTTTTGGCTATCCTATAACCACTTTATTTAATTTTATTTAACAGCTCTTCTTTTGTTATTTTTCCATATCTTAAAATATTGATTTCATTATCAACAACTTTTACAATTGTAGACGAAAGACCCAAACAAGCCCTACCTCCATCAATTATTGCATCAACTTTACCATCAAAATCTTTTATTATATTAGATACTTCAATTCCGCTTGGTTCTCCAGAAATGTTAGCACTAGGTGCAATTATTGGAAAATCAATTTTATTTAATATTGCATTAACTATTTTATGATTTGGAATTCTTATTCCTATTGTATCATTTCCAGCTGTAAAATAATTGCCAAAATCATTTTTCTTTTTTAGTATTATTGTAAGCGGACCTGGTAAAAACTTATCAATTATTTTTTGCTCTATATCTGAAGTAATTTCTGCATATTTTTCTATTTCATTTTTGTTAGCCACCATTATATTTACAGCTTTCGCTCTAGGCCTATTCTTAGCATTATAAACTTTATCAATTACCTCATTTGAAAGAGCATTTCCACCAATTCCATATACTGTTTCAGTTGGAAATATTATTAATCCATTATTTTTTAAAATTTTTGAAACTTCATCAAGCTCTTCTTTATCTATTTTTTCTTTCCAGTTATATATTTTAGTCATATAATCATTTCCTTCCGAATTATAATTTAGCATATTTATATACATTTATCAAGATAATATTCTATATATAGTATAATAGTGATTTTGTAAGTATCCAATTCGTAATTACTCATTTTTAGCTAACCCCAAAAAATATATACACTATAGCTATTTATAACTATAATACTATGAATAGTAATTTTTACTTATTTTAGATACATAAAAAAGAACCCTCCTTATTAAACAAATTTTGTCTAACAATTTGGGTTCACTTCAAAAATCAAAAATTCCTTTTCTTTAAGTATTTATTTTAAATCAAAAAAGAGATTACTACTTATTTTTTAACCCCTTTATATAACTTTATTATATGCTTGTCTAATCATCTTAATTCTACTTTTCTTTTTTATTAAAGAAACTTAGTACACTACCTGTGAATTTTACGATTTTGGTAGAATTTCTTTGTGCAATTCCTTTTCCTATTGCCTTTCCACCAATTGTTAATGATGCAACAATTGCACTTATAATAAATTGTAAATTAAATTCTACATTTAACGCACTCGTTATTTTCAATGCTATTAAAGCACTTATAGATCCACTAAGTACACCTGCAATATCTCCAATTACATCAGCACAAATGTTAGCAACTTTTGCAGAATTCTTTATTAATTTTAGTGAAGTTTTAGATCCTGATATCTTTTTTGCTGCCATTGCATTAAAGTCTGACTCCTTACCAACAGTTACAGCTACACCAATTATATCAAAAAATATACCTATAAATATAACAAATAATAAAATAAAAATTGCTGGTATTATTGATAAACCTGTTATTGCTGTTGTTGATATGAATGAAAATATAATTGATAATATAAATGCAGTGATAAATATTGTTATAAACCATTTAATTTCTGATGAATCTTTTTTCTCATTTTTTTTGCTATTTTTCATTTCTTTATTTATAGCTCTCCTAATTTATAATTTATAGGTGGTAAAATTCAAGTAAATTCTACGGTTTAGGTCTAGTTGAATTTCTCTATTTCCTACTAAACATTACTATTTAGCCGTTTCCATTTAAAGAAAATAATCAAAAGATTAATTGATTACCAGATTACCACTTAAATCCGTACTTTAATCCTTAAACTTTCATGCTTTCGCAAACACTCTAGAAGTTTTCCTTAATATGTTTAATCTATTACTAGTCTCTTTTGCAAAAGAAGTTTCATGACCAATATAAATAATTATTATTTGGCCAAATAATAATTACCTCAAATGTCAATCCCAGAACTCTCACTCAAGACAGGCTACGCTATATATTGTGTCTTGGCACTTTATATAGGTTTCACTTGAAAGTAGTATAAATTTCAAGCCTCCGCGACGATAGGGGATTATTATGTATGCCATTACATAATTCCCTATAATCTTACTTCCTGAAAACACACAAAACTGGCATTCCGCGCATCAACAAGAAACTTCAACGATGTGCCCTTTAGTGGATTTTTAGCCCCACCCTCATAGTAGATAACATAACTAGAATAATGCACCACCGAATTTTATATTAACATATATTACCAAAAAATGCAAGTGACAAAAATGAACAATAATTTCACTTGTGTCGGTTTATCAAACATATGTCACACTTTACTACAAATTACTGCTTTATAAATATCTTCTGCGATTTACTAGCTCTAAATCATAATATTTATATCATCTCATAATTTGTTTTTATATATTTAGAATAATAAAAATACTACTTATAAATTTTAAGTAGTATTTTCAAAATTTTAACCTAAATTAAGCATTTTTTGCCATTTCAGCTATTTTCGCAAATGCTGCAGCATCATTTACTGCTAATTCAGCTAACATTTTTCTGTTTATTACAACATTAGCTTTTTTTAGACCAGCTATTAATGTGCTGTATGTTAATCCATTCATTCTAGCAGCAGCATTAATTCTTGCTATCCATAATTTTCTAAAATTACTCTTTTTATCTTTTCTTCCAACATAAGCATAAGCTCCTGATTTCATAACAGCTTGTTTAGCTGCTCTGAATCTATAGTGTTTTGCACCATAATATCCTTTTGCTCTTTTTAATATTTTTTTATGTTTCTTACGAGTAATTATTGCTGTTTTAACTCTTGCCATTTAAAATTCAACTCCATTCCTTATATAATCTTAATTTTTTGTACCATATGGTAACATTTTTTTAATTCCTGCTACACATGTTTTATCTGCGTATGCATCCATTATTTTTCCTGTTTTTCTTTGTCTACTTGTTTTATTTGCTAATAAATGTCTTCTATTAGCTTTTGTTCTTTTAACCTTTCCTGTTGCTGTGTAGCTATATCTTTTTTTAGCTGCTTTGTTTGTTTTTAATTTTGGCATAATAATTTCTCCCTTCTAATTATTTATCAGTTTTTTTAGCTAGTATTACAAACATGTTTTTACCTTCTAATAAAGGCTTTTTCTCTGGAGTAGCTATATCTGATAAATCATCTATAAATTGTTTTAAAGCTTCTTCTCCAAGTTTTACATAGTTTAATTCTCTTCCTCTAAATTTAACTGTTATTTTAACTTTGTTGCCATCTTCTAAAAATTTTCTGGCATTTTTACATTTAAACTCAAAATCATGTTGCTCTATATTAGGAGTAACTCTAATTTCTTTTGTTTCTAATGTTTTCTGCTTTTTACGAGCTTCTTTTTCTTTTTTAGATTGCTCAAATTTATATTTACCATAGTTCATTATTTTACAAACTGGAACATCTAAATTTGGAGAAACTAAAACTAAATCTAATTTTTTTTCAAAAGCTGTATCCAATGCTTCATTTAAAGGAAGCTTCCCTAATTTTTGTCCGTTCTCATCTATGACTTGAACTTCTTTTGCCTTTATTTGTTCATTAATTGGTAATTCTTGTTTTATAGTAAAACACCTCCTACTAGTTATATCGCCAAATCTTTTTTACAAATCTTTAATTTTTTCAAAAAAAATTGATTTGTTTCTTTTTAAGAACAAATCAACCCACAAAAAATTTATAATTAACAATTTAATAATGAATCTTAATAAATTATTATAAAATTTTAACCTTTTTCTACTCGATAAGGTGAGAAGTGGATTGCTTCTTCTTTAATTGACTTATATATGATACTATATTTTACCAAATATGTCAATAATTTTTTGAAATTTTCTATTATATAAATTTAAAGCCCCATATTGTTTTAAAATATGGGACTTTTTGCAAATAATAAAAATTTGCATATAATTATCTCTTTGAAAATTACAAATGTTGATTTTTCAATAAAAAATGACATTTTTGTATATTATAAGATTATTACATTATAATTTTAAATAACTCTTATTAGATTTTATTATTTAGGAAATAGCCATATTAAAAATAAGATTTATGAATTTATAAAAGGAAATAGTTTATAAATTTATTAATATTATAGACAAATTTTAAATAATATTGTAGAATAATTAGCATAGGAAATGATGAGAAACAGATGTGGTTTTGCCACCTTAATTTTACGAAATATTGTAGGAGAGGTGGTGATGTTTATGATTAAAGTGATACTATTTTTAATATTATCCTTAACGTTTTCTTTAACATTAAACGTTGCCTGGATAGCGGTTCTGTATAAGAACTGGGTTGACAAAGCAACTACATAAATAAAAAAAGCTCACATCTGTAACTTTGGCGAGTTAGGTGTGAGTTTTTTCAAACTTAATTCGGCAAAACCACGTTTGTGGATTTGTCATTTCATATATATATTATAAGCTATTTAAAGATAAAATTATAATAAATAAATAGTAAGTTATATGATAGAATGTTAAGTGAAAAAGGACGAGATAAAATGAATAGTAAAGAAATATTAGCAAAAATAAGAGAACTTTCTAATGAAGAAAAAAGGAAAATCAATTACGAGAAATTAAAGGAGATAATGGAATATATGACACCTGATGAAATAATTGAATTAAGTAATATAATAGGATATCCTGTTTTTATTAGATTATGTATGGGAGAATTACAACATAAAATTATTCTATTACAAGATGGTGCAGCAGCAATAATAATTAATAGTGAAGGGAAAATATTACTTCAAAGTAGAGCTGATAGAGATCTATGGGGATTACCTGGAGGGTGTCAAGAATTAGGAGAGAGTTTTACAGATACTATGATTAGAGAAATTAAAGAAGAAACTAATTTAGATGTAGAAGAAAAAGATTTAGAATTAATAGATATAGTATCAGGAAAAACTAGAAAAAATAGTTATCCAAATGGTGATGTTGTAATAAATAATACAGCCCTATATTGCATAAGACATTATACTGGAGAATTAAAATTGGATGAAGAATCTAAAGAAATGAAATTCTTTGACTTGAATAACTTACCTAAAAATCAAAATGATCCAGATTTAATAGAATTTTATAAAAAATACAAAAGAAAACAAATAGAAGATTCGGAAAGATAAATTAATGACTATGGAAAATAAATTTGTATATTACTCGCATATTACGTGTATATTACGAATTTGAAAGGCGAACATGTACTAAAATAAAAATGCTTATATTTCAATATTTGTAGATGCTTGATAATAAAAAACACCGAACACTAATAAAAAACCTCGGAAGTTTTGAAACTTCGAGTATATAGAAAAATTTGTGTAAAGTTTAAAAATACACCTTCTTATGATAATATATAAATGTCATAAGGAGGTTTTTTATATGGCAAAAAGAGAAAAAATAAGTGAAGAAAGAAAAAAATTAATTAAGGAATTCATAAGCAGTAATGAATTAAAGACCGCAGGAGATGTGGAAGAAGCGTTAAAGAATTTATTCAAAGATACACTTCAAGAAATGTTAAATGCAGAATTAACGGAACATTTGGGTTACGAAAAAAATCAATATACATATGATAACGAGAATTATAGAAATGGATATTCCAATAAAACCATACATTCATCTCAAGGAGATATACAATTAAATGTACCAAGAGATAGACAAGGAAGTTTTGATCCAATAGTTGTTGAAAAAGGACAAAAAGATATTTCAAATATAGAAAGTAAAATAATAAGAATGTATGCAAGAGGAATGTCAAATAAGGATATTCATGACCAAATAGAAGAAATATATGGCGTAAAAATAAGTCCAGATATGGTAACAGCCATAACAGATAAAATAATACCAGAAATACAAGAATGGAAGCAAAGACAATTAAATGAGCAATATGC
>CAKPRA010000053.1 GCA_934180065.1 uncultured Clostridia bacterium
CACACTACTTTGTACGGGCGACCAGCAAGTCACGCATTTTTAATATATATATTCACATTTCCGGTCTATTATAGTAAGTTTATATATAAAAAGTACGTGCAGCTTGGGAGCTTTTAAATAAAATCTTAATACCTCCAAACTTAAACGAGGGCACTACAACTCTCACACTACTTTGTACGGGCGACCAGCAAGTCACGCATTTTATATATATATATTCACATTTCCGGTCTAAAAACATTGAATACAAAACGCATCAAACTGCAAATATCGACATTATTTTCGGAATAAATATTATTCCCCCTATTATAGCAACATTAATAGCTAAAACAAGCACTGCACCAGCAGATATATCTTTAGCTTTTCCAGCCATATCATTTTTCTCCCTAGTATACATATCTACAACAGTTTCAATTGCAGTATTCATAAGCTCTGCAAAAAGCATTAATCCAACTGATAATATACATATAATCCATTCAGGAAAACTTATTTTAAATACAAATCCCAATATAATTACAATTATTGCTACAAAAATATCAAAAACTAAATTTTTCTCAGTTTTAATTGCCTGTCCTATTCCCTTAATAGCACATAAAAATGCATTCTTACTTTTTTCGTTTTCTAATTTCATATTAAAGATCCTTCCATAGATTAATTACTAGTTAATATTTAAATTTCTAAACTTTTACACATCTTTTTGAATTTCTTTATATCTTTTTATCTTCATAGTTGTAGTCATTTCAAAGTCGTCTTTCTTTATTTCTAATTTTTTAATTGCTTTATATGAGGTAACTTCTTTGTTTACTTCTTTTACGATTTTCCATATTATATCATATACTTCCTCATCAGAAACATCATCTTTACCTAATTTTTCTTGAATTTCTTTAATATTTGGTAAAACCCTTGCAGTAATTACAAGTTCCTTGCTACCCTCTTGAGATTTACCATATACAAGACATTCTTTTACTTCAAGATATTTTTTCAATAAACCTTCAATTTCCTCTGGATAAATATTTTTTCCATTTTGAGTAACAATTACATTTTTACTTCTACCAGTTATATACAAGAAACCTTCTTTATCTAGATATCCTACATCTCCAGAATTAAACCAACCATCTTCTGTAACAACTTCTCTGGTTGCTTCTTCATCTTCATAATATCCAATCATCAAAGTATCACTTTTTATAAATACTTCACCTTCACCTTTTTCATTTGGATTTTTAATTTTTATTTCAGCACAATTAACAGCTTTACCTGCAGATCCTATTTTGGGTTCGTAATCTGGTGTTAATGCTGAAATAGGGGCTGTTTCTGTAAGTCCATAACCTTGTAAAAATGTAATTCCTATATCTTGAACCCATTTTCCAATTTTCGGATCAACTGGAGCTGCTGCGGAAACTATAATTCTTAATTTTCCACCAAAATTATCTAAAATCTCCTTAAATACCTTACGTTTAACATCAACGCCTATTGTTTTTAAAGCATTTGTAACATGTATCATTGAATTTACAATAGCAGTTTTACCGCTCTTTTCAATTGATTTATTTACATTTTTATGTATATTTTCAACCAAGATTGGAACACATAATATAGCTGTTGGTTTTGATTCTTTCATATTTGGTAAAATATACTTTAAACCTTCACAAACTGCAATAGAAGCACCCATAGCAAATGGATATAAGAATCCAATTGTTGACTCATATGAATGATGTAATGGCAAAACTGAAAATAATCTATCTGTAGGTCTTAAATCAACATATGCTGTACAAGCATTAATATTTGATGCTAAATTTTTATTATTCAACATAACACCTTTTGATTGAGAAGTTGTTCCAGATGTAAAAAATAGTATTTTGAATTCTTCTGGATCAATCTCAATATTTTCAAATGTATTATCACCTTTTTCAACTATTTTCTTACCTTCTTGTAAAACATGATTAAAACCAACATCTCTTCCCTTTACTTTATTATCAGAATTCATCTCAATAAAATATTTAACCATAGGTACATTATCTTTAACTTTGTCTATATATTCTTTTCTTTTGGTAGAATAAATTACTGCACTAGCTCTTGATCTTTTAATTAAATTTTCAATCTCGTTAACAGGAAGCTCTTTATCTATTGGAACAGCAATTCCTGCCCCACATAGTAATGTCATATAAGACACATACCAATCATAAGTTGTTTCACTTATAATAATGATTCTTTCATCTTTTAAATTTAAATATTTTATAAGACCTGTTCCAAAATTAATTACGTCATTTCCAAAATCTCTATATGTAAATTCTGTATATGGAGATTTATGATCTTTCTTTTCTAAAATTAAAGTATTGTCAGGAAATTTTTCCATACTATTTTTAAATACTTCTTTTATTGTTTTAAAAGTTGTTGCTTCATATTGTTTTTTGTCTTTTTTAATTTTCTCTGATTTTTCCTTTTCTTTTTCTAAATTAATATTTTCAACATTTTCCATTTCTTTAAATTTAAATTTTGGAAATTTAAATTTTGGTATCTTTAAATCTAGTCCCATTTTCTTTTCCTTTCTCAGATCTTATATGACCTTAATTCTATATTCTAATTAATTATTGAGATTTAAGCTATCACCTGTTGATTTTTTCTTTGCTTCTTTATATAAAATGCCATTTTTCTTAGAAATTTTAACATTTTTTATGCCATCTTTAGTACATATTTTATATTCAGAAAAACCCTTATTTATAATTGGGTGTCTTAATATTCTATTATCTACTTTATATACTTTTTTTCTTGAAAATGCAACATATGAAAACTTTTCATCTTCAAAAGGTGATTGGCCATCTTTTAACATTTTATGAACTTTGCTTCTTTGAATTCTACAAGAAAAATTACACCAATCATTTTTTCCTATAGGACACTCTAATTCATGTGAACAAGGAGCAATTAAATTTGCTTTTTCATTTATAAGTTTCTTTCTAATTTCCAAAATATTAGAAAAACCTTTAGGAGTTCCAGGTTCAATAATTATTAGAACTTCATTTGTAGCATTCCAGATTTTTTCCAGAACTTTCTGTATATGCTCTTTTGGTAATTCATTTATCATATATGAAATTATTACTAAATCATATTTATTATCTAACTGATCTTTTAATACATCAAATTGTTTCCAATTTACTATTTTTTCTAATTCAGAATTACACATAAGTTTTTTTCCAATATTTATCATCTCTTGCTCTCTTTCAAGACATAAAAAATTCTTTGGACCTAATTTATCAAATACAGCCCATGTGCCAGCACCAGTTCCTGCTCCCACATCTAATACTGTATTAATTTCAAAATCATTTAGTTCAAAAATTTTTTCAATAACACTTGCAACAGACTCATATGTTGCAGGCATTCTTGAAAGTGCATAAGCAATAGCTTCATTAGATTTTGTAACTAATCTAATTCCATTATTATCATTAGCTCTATATTTTTTGCTTATTTCCTTTGCTTTTTGGTTTATATCATCAAAGGAAACATTTTCATTTAATAACTTATCTAAAGCATTTATTAATTCACTTGAAAAAGCCATTTCACACCTCATTTTGAAATTTTAGCATATATCTATTTTTCCATCAAACCATCAAACTTTACATAATTAAAATTTGCAATGTTTGGGCGTAGCCTTTTTTATATAATAGGAAATATATATTTTTTATATAGTATATAATTTCAACATCACTCACAAGTAAAATTATACTCATATATTAAAATTTCCTTTGAAAATAAAATATTTATTTCCACTTTGAGTTGCGAAACTTAAAGTTTTATATTATTTCCTATCATATAAAAATACTTAAAACATCAAATAATTTTGACATTTTAAGTATCTTTATTAAAAATCCTATTTTATAAAATTAAAATTTATACCAATCAGGTATCATAAATAAATCTGCACTAAATACACCTAATGTTATATATAAAATTATTGTGATAAAAATACTTATGCTTCCAATTACCAAACCTGCTATACCAATTTTATTTTTCTTTTCAAAAATAATACTTAATATTCCAAAAGTTACTGATAAAACCGCAAAAACAATTGAAATAATTATAAAACACATTGTTACAATTGATAAAATTCCTAATACTAAAGATGCAACACCTAATGCAATTCTTGTTTTTTCTTGATTATTAATATTATTATTTTCCATAAAAATATCCTCCCTTATTAATTGATTTTACATATTATATCTCTATATTTCTATTATGTAAAATTCATCATACAAATTATACTAAATTTTAACTATTTTTGTCAAATACAATAAATCTTGCCCTTTATGCTGCTACCTATATCAGTATAAAGTATTGATATTGTATTGATTTTATTGTTAAAATTCGTATTCAGAGCTTATTAATTATTTATTTTTTAGCTATTTCTATATTAACTTTCTTTCCTTTTATTGTATTTCCATTCATTATAGATAAAAGCTCATCTACATAAATTTCTGGAACTTCAACAAAAGAAAATTTGTCCATTATATTTATTTTTCCAATATCTCTACCTGATATAGCAGTATTTGAAGAAATACTTCCAATAATATCTTTAGCCATTATTTTATCTTTTTTCCCTAAGCTAAAAAATAATTTTACACAACCATTTTCATCAGTTTCATAGCTTTCATTTTTCTTATCATCAACTAATCTATTATTTATAAATGAAAATAATGCTCTAGCAACATCCTTCAAATTCAAGTTTTCATCAGATAAAAACTCCTCAAAAACTTTTGAATCTGTAAACTCTTTATTATTAATACAATTTTTAATTCTTTCTATTAATTCAGAATCCTTAATTTTATTAATTTCAGTTACTGTTGGAATGTTTTCATATCTAATATTTGTTTTTGCGTATTGTTCAATTTCCTTAATCTTATTCTTTTCTTTTCCAACCACATAAGTTACAGCTTTTCCAATATTTTTATTTCTACCAGTTCTTCCTATTCTATGTACATAATATTCATTTTCTTGTGGAATATCGTAATTAATAACTAAATCCAAATTTGCAATATCAATTCCTCTTGCAGCAACATCTGTCGCAATTAAAATTTTGATATCTCCATTTTTAAATTTTTTAATAGTTCTATCTCTCTGATCTTGTTTTATATCTCCATGTATTACATCAACATTATATTTATGTCTTTTCAAATAATCAAATAACTGATCCACTTTTTTCTTAGTATTACAAAAAACAATTAGTTTTTCTGGTTTATACAAGTCAATAATTCTAGTTGTTATTTCATCTTTCATGCTGTTTTTAGTTTGAAAAGCTATTTGATCAATATTTTCTACAGTTAGCTCTTTTGCCTTTATTTTAATCTTTTTAGGATTTTTAAGATATTTTTTTGTAATAGCCAATATCTTCTCATTCATTGTAGCTGAAAACAACAATGTTTGTCTTTCCTCAGGAACTTGCTCCAATATTGTTTCAATATCTTCTCTAAATCCCATATTAAGCATTTCATCAGCCTCATCTAAAATAACCATTTTAACATTTGAAAGTTTTAAAGTCTTTTTTCTCATATGATCCATTATTCTACCAGGAGTTCCAACTACAATTTGAACACCTTTTCTTAATGGGATAATTTGCTTTTCAATTGATTGACCACCATATACAGTTAACAATTTAATATTTTCCATATATTTAGTAAATTTTCTAAGTTCATCTGTTATCTGACAAGCAAGCTCTCTTGTTGGTGCTAAAATTAATACTTGTGTTTTTTTATTTTTAATATCAATATTTTCAATTGCAGGTATTCCAAAAGTCGCTGTCTTTCCTGTACCGGTTTGAGATAAACCAATTATATCAAATCCCGCTTGTATTTCAGGAATTGCTTTTTGTTGTATTTCAGTTGTTTCTGTATATCCTATATCCTCCAAAGCTCTAAGTATTTTTTCTGATAAATTTAATTCACAAAATTTCATAATATCTCCCTTTATTTTCATTTTATATAACATATGTTTTGGCACATTTTATTAATAGGAAATACATATTTTTTATACAATATATTAAATATTTCTACAAAGTAAAATTATCTCCATATATTAAACTTTCCTACTATATAAAAAATTGGTTTAAAACAAAGTAAAAATTGTTTTAAACCAATTTTTAATTATCTCAAAACTTCATAGAATTAAGTATATCACTTTTTACATATTATGTAAATACTTTTTTCTAACTTCTAATATTCAACTGCCATTGTAGCAAGTTTCAATGCATCTTCAAGAGTTTCAGCCACACAAATAAAACCTGCATTATGGCAGAATGTCGCCGTTTTAACACCTGTAATATCTTGTAATTCCTTATTTCTCAATCCAGCCCATGTATCAGGTAGCTTTTTTCTATTTTCAAAGCTTCCTAACACTTTTGGAATAGCTCTCACATTATAACCATTTCTATTTGATTTAAAAACCGCATACAAAATATCCTTTGCTTTTGGATTATCAGATTCCAAAACAAATTCTTGATATGGCATAAATTTATCTAATATTAAGATACCATTTTGAGATTTTTCGATAGCTTCCTCAACAAGCATTTTAGCACTACATTTAGCTATTATTGATTGTATTTTATTATCAAAAATTGCCCTTGCAATATTTATAGCCTCAATAAACTTAATATCTGTATCTACATCTTCATTCCAGTTTGGATTAAATCCCTCTATAACATCAGATAAAGTTTCTAATTTTATATCGATATTTTCAAAAGGTATTTGTCCATTATCACCAGCATCTATAAATTGCACAAAGTTTTTATCAAATCTAAAAAAACAATCCTCAATATTATCAGCTTCAATCATTTTTAAATACTGTCTTCCATGCTCTTTCCATAATAAACCAAAAGCAGCATATTTAATCCCAGAATTTCTAGCTCCATTGCCACCAATTTGGTGATGATCAAATTTACCTCCTCCAATATCATAAACAATTTTTCCATCCAAATTATATTGATCCACTTCTGGTAACCTAATCAAATCAATATTTTCATATATTTTTTCTAATAAAATCGTACCAAAAATCTCATCTGCGTGAAATTTTCCAGCATGAGTAACAAACTTTGCTTTTTCAAAATCTTTAATTACATTTATCATACAACTTATCTCCTTTTTCAATTTTTATAATTATACTATAAATTATCTCTAATTTCTAGAGCATCTAAATACATTTAACATCTTTCTTTTTTTATAGTTACAGTATATGTATATTTAGAAAGTGAAGTTAAGGTGGAAACCGACAAGTTACATTGTATCAGATTTTGAGTATTTTTAATACGAAAAAATCTGATATACAATGTACGCTGTTGGGGCGTAACTTTTTTAATATACATATACTGTAACTATAAAATGAAATTAACGTGAGGACTTTTGGGCGTAACTTTTTTAATATAAATTTTCATCATTATTGACTTCCATTATTCAATATCTTATAATTTCAAATATAAAAAGGAGGGATTTCTCATGACAAGGAGCAGAAAAAATGCCAGAAAACTAGATAAGAAAAAAATATTTATATTCTTATTATTCATTATTATTTTAATATTTATATTTGCAAAATTATCGAAAAGTTCCAAACAACCTGCAGATATGCAAAAGCAATCTAGTACAACAAATATTGTAGAGCAAAAAAAAGATTCAGTTCCACCAACACTAACTTTGCAAGGTAATTCAGAAATAAATATTGCTATAAATTCCAAATATCAAGACCTTGGATGCACTGCCACAGATAACATCGATGGTGATTTAACAACAAAAATAAATATTGATAATAACATAGATACAACAAAAAAAGGAAATTATACAGTTAACTACACAGTTCAAGATTCGTCTGGAAACAAATCAACAATCAGTAGATCTGTACATGTTGTAGATAAAGGCTCAAAAAATATATCAACCGAAAAAAGTAGTGGTCTTCCAGTTTTAATGTATCATTTCTTTTATGACAAAAATAATATTCCTTCAAAAATAGATGGAAATTATATGGAAATTCATGATTTTGAAGAGCAACTAAAATATTTAACAGAAAATAATTACTATTTTCCAACATGGGAAGAGGTTGAAAACTATGTTAAGGGAAAATCTTGTTTACCAGTGCACAGTATTGTAATCACAGTAGATGATGGAGATAAAACATTTTTTGATTTAGCCGCACCTGTAATTGAAAAATACAATGTAAAAGTAACTTCATTTTTAATTACATCATGGATAGAAAGCTCTGATTATCTAAAAAAATTTGATACAAACAAAATAATTTTCGAATCACATTCACATGATATGCATAAGGCTGGAACTGATGGAAAAGGACGAATATTAACATTAGACAAAACTGAAGCAATAGAAGATTTAAAAACTTCACAAAAATTTATTGGAAATGCAACTGTTTTTTGCTACCCATTTGGACATTATAATCAAAGATGTGAAGAAATTTTAAATGAAGCAGGTTATAATTTAGCATTTACAACAGCATACGGAAGAATTAGACCAGGTGATAATCCATACAAATTAAGTAGAATTCGTATGTCAAAAGGTGATAGTTTAAAATCATTTATCTCTAAAATTAGTTAACTTAAAATTATATACCATTTTTTATAAAGCACAGTAATTTTCCCTTAAAGTTAGAGAAACAAATAGGCAAAAGAAAAAACGGAATTTTTGATCGCAATCAAAATTCC
>CAKPRA010000054.1 GCA_934180065.1 uncultured Clostridia bacterium
ATATTTCAAATCTCTCTTAAGCAGTTATTGCAATAGATTTAAGACATGAAAAAAATTTTTCATGTCTTAGACCTGTTATTGACTTTTGTAGTGTAGACAATTTTACCAATTTATAGTAAAATAGTATAAAGGATTTTTTTTATAAAAAGAAAAGGAGGTAGTAATGGACGAGTTCGTTGTTATAAAAGTTATGAATGAAGCTATGCTAAGATTAAAGAAAAGTAAAAATGAGGATTATACCAAAAATGAAAAAATAAAAGAATTTTTACAAGATGAAGCTATTTTCTTCAAGATAAGAAAAGAAATGGCGTTAAAAGTTCTAATCAGTGTAGGGGTAAATGAAGAAAAAATAGAAGAAACTTATCAAAAATTAATTACAAAAAATATGTATGAGAATTTAATTAGAAAAGGAAAAATAAATCCAGAAACTGATAATTTATTTGTAAAATATAATTAGTAAAAGGAGAAATATAAAATGCAAGATGAATATATAAAAAGATTTTATAACGAAATATGTAAAAACTTAGAGGGAGATTATAAAATAATTTTAGAGCCAAAAAGAACACTTAATGAAGAATGGATTGAATATGATACTGTAAAATGGGAAATGGAAAATCAACTAAAAGATTTAGTAGATAATTTAATAAAGGACAAAACAGTTAGCCTAGAAGATAAAATTATAAAAGTTTATGAGTTTATATGCATGAATTATATATATGATGCAAATGTTTTATATTTCTTTAAAAGAGATGCAAGTGATTCTGCAAATATAAGATATATTGCTGTAGATTGGTATGGTCGCGTTGTCGGAAAAGATTGGATAGAAAAAAGAAAAAATCATAATAGAAGAATTTGCTACGAATTTTCAAGATTTTATGCTAAAGCTATAAATACATTAATTGACGGGAAATTTGAATTAGAAGCATGCATGATTGGTGATAAAGAAAATACTCACTATGTTGTAGGATTAACAGGAAAAGATTATAGTATAATATTAGATCAAGATGATTTTAATAGTATAAAAGATCTTACAAGATTAAAGATGGGATTAACAATAAAAGGAATACATATTTTAAGAGATGAAACAGGGGCATTTACAAAAGCAGTTGAGAAGTTTAATAAGGGTAAATTAGTGGAGTTAAAAGAAATTGATGAAGCAAGAGCAAATTTAAAAGATAAAGATTTTATTGCATATATTAATAAATCTATTGAAACAATAAATAAGTATAATATCGATTCACAAGGTTTTTTTGAATATGTAAGGTTTTTAATTGAAGAATTTGGTATCAAAATTGAAAAGATATGGAAAGAAGATAAGAAAGCAAATGAAAAAAGATATGAGAGATGTTTATATTTTAAATATGATGATAAGACATATTTACTAGATAGTATTGATAAGACTTTATCAGTCATAAATGTTGATGATTTAGATAAAAACTTATTCGTATTTAATTCCGCAGAAAATCAATATATGTATTATGGAGGATAATTGAGGAGGTTATATGAATTTTAATAGAATTGGTAAATTAAATAATTTAGTAAGCAATGATTTAAAGAGAAAACCAACTATAATATTAGACCCGAATCCAGAGCAATCATATCGTATGTTTGGAACTGCAAATGACATAATTGTAGGAATTGATGCCGATGATTGGGAAGTACCAGAGGAGTTAAATGTCTTTATTGAAGAAATTGCTGGAAGCGGTATTAGTAATGAAGAAATGATATTGAAAATATACCAAAAACTATGTGAGGATTATACATATGATGATAATGTATTATCCTATATAAAAAAGAATGATGATGAGACTTTTTATTTGCCAGATGAGTATGGAAGAGATCCAAATTCAATATGGAAGGAAAATAGAAAAAAGCATAACAGAAGAAATTGTTTTGAAATTTCTAGAATACTTGCAAAATCTATAAGTGAAGCACTTAAGCTTTCTGGAAACTCTAGAAATTACGATGTATGTATAATTTGGGACGAAGCTGTTACACATTATTTGGTAGGGCTAGCATGTAATGATTACTATTTATCATTGGACCTAGATGATTTTACTCAAATAAAGGATCTTACTAGAATGAAGACAGGCTTAACATTAGAAGGTATTAAAATTCTGGATGATCCATCAGATAAATTTGGGTCTGTTTTAAGAAGTTTTAATAAAAATAGAGGCAAGATTGCAAAAGATTATATTGAATCTAAAAGAAATGAGTCTAATTTTTTCGATAAAGAATCTATATCAAGGGATGATGATGTTGATTCAGATGATATAAATTTTTTAAAATTTACAGCAGAAATATTAAATGAAATGGATCTTGACTCAGCGGGAATATATGAATTCTTTAAAGAAATTGTTGATATTAAAATTGGAACTAGAGCTCGTAAGAAAGAATGGAAAAAAGTTGAGAATGATCCTGGAGTTGGAGATAGATATACACGTTGTTTAACAGTTAAAATAGATGATATTACATATGTAGTAGATGTAACAAAACAGAATCCCGAAGGAATATTTAGAAAATGTACTGATGATGATTTTAAAGAACTTATTCCATTTAAAAGTATGGAGCGTAATTGGAAAGAAGATCCATATGATGGAAGATAATAATCAGAGAGATATATAAGAATAAGGAGTGATTGAGGTTATGGAAAAACAAAAAATAACTTTAGCAATTGCAACAACATCAAAAGATAAAATTGATGGAATTAGAAAAGCATTTAGACAATATCTTCCAGAGGAAGAATTCGAAATAAAAATATATTCTAGTAAAACAGAGTCAGATGTTCCAAATCAACCATTTGGAAATGATACATATCAAGGTGCTTATAATAGAATTAATAACATGAAAGAAAAATTTAAAGAAATACTTAAAGAGCAAGGCATAGATGTAGACTATTATGTGAGTTGTGAAGCTGGTATAGATGATACAAACAAAGCAGTTGTAAATGGAAAAATAACTACAATATATGCAAGTGAGCAAGTTGTATGTATATATAATCCAAAGCAAGATTCGTATTCTTTTGGTAAAAGTAGCTCTTGGACTATTCCAGAAGAAGATATTGAAGAAATAAAAAATAAGGATCTTGATCAATATCTAAAAAAAAGAGGCTGTACAGGATTGCAAGATGTTGGAAATGGAAAATATGGTACAAGATCAGATGCAGTTATGGAGGGTACTAAATCAGCGATAGCAAGTGGTCTTTTCATTGAGAGATGTTATAAGGCAAAGCAAAATCACGAAAATGATATAAATGAAAGGCAGAATCGATAAGTATAAATCTTTAATAATTTTTTGTATAATTAGGACTGTCGTTAATAGTGTAAAAATGAACGGTTCAAGCAGAAAATAGTAAGGAGAGATAATTCATGAATAGAATTTTAAATGAGATAAAACAAATAATTAAACAAAACATAAGTGAATATTTATCAGAAGTACTATTAAGTGATTTAGAAGAAAATGGTGCAGTTTATTATATGAATGGAAAAAATGGAACTGAATTTGATTGGTATGTTAATGAGCATTTACCTAGTTTTATGGTGTTCTACAATGATGAACAAAATCTAGGAGCGGTAAAGTTATTGATTCATAATGATGGTAGAATAGCATTATATATTTATGGAGATAGAGGTAATAAAATTATTAAAGAAGTACAAGCTTCAATAGAAGTAGCAGAAAATGAACTATTTAATCTAGCTGTAATATTAAAAAACGAAGCAGATGATAAAAGTATTTGGGATGGAAGTATAGATAAAATCAATACAGATATTGAGATAAACGATGAAAAAATAACTGAATTTAAAGATTCTGAAAAATATATGGAACCAACTAAAAATAGAATGAAACTTTTTAATCAAACTGCATACCTTTCTAAAAAAATACTAAAAGAAGACTGGAAAGTTGGATATATGCGCAGAGATAAACCTGTAAATGAGAATGATAGTGGATGGTCTTTTTGTGCAGGAAATGAAGATGATGAATACTATAATGATTATAAGAATATCGCATTAGTGAGTGTATATGAAGTATATCAAATAGATCCAGATATTTTGAATTATATTAGTAATCCAGTAGGAACAGAACTTATAAGGATATCTTCTAATGAATTCGAGATAGATAAAAATGATAAGGAAATATTTATGGAAAAAAGAAAGAGCTAAAAATAGGAAGTATTTGATATATAGGATTTCATTTGAAAAAACAGTAAATATTCAAATTTTTATTGATATATATTTTCATTTAGTTTAAAATGTTTATAATGTTAAAAAATTATAAATTTTTTAACAAAATGATATTTGTCTAAAAGGTAAAGGAGAGAATATAAGATGAAAAAAAGTGTAAAGATTTTAATTATAATATTATGTTTAATTATAGTGGGATTAGTAACATTTATAGTGGTTGATAAAATTATCAATATAAACAAAAAATCAAATAATGTAGTAGCAGAAAAAAATAATGAGGAAATAGAAAGCAATAATACAGCAGAGCAAAACAATGTACAACAAAATACTACAACAGAAAATTCTACACAGGTGCAAAATAATACAGAAAATCAAACACAAAATAAAAGTACTAGTGTATTATCAACGCAAGAAGCTCTAACAATTGGAAACGAAATGTATAAAAAGGCCAAAAACTGCTATTGGAATGGAGTTAAATATTCAGAAAATTCAAGTTATGATATAGATAAAAATGGTAGTTCATATTATAAAATTACTAATATTAATGAAATAAAATCTGTACTTGTAGATGAAGCATTCAGTGATTTTTTGAATAAAAAACTTATAAAAGAAAAAGATGGTGAGTATTACATTGTAGCAGCAGACAGAGGTGGGGATATATCTTATCTAGATAATGAATTAAAAATAGATAGCATAACTGAAAAGAAAATAGAATTTACATCAATAGAAAAGTATTGTGCAAATGAGGAAGACTATGAAATATATAATAGTTCAAATGATGTAAAAGATATAATAACAAAGGAATACAAATTTGTATTGGTAAAAGAAAATGGAAAATGGAAGGTTAGTGGATTCACATTACCAGACTAAAATAGTGATACAGAAAAGTATATTTTTATAATGTGTGTAGTTATAATAAAATAAGTGATTTACGATTTCAAAAAGAGAAAAACTAAAAGATTATTTTATGAAATAGAAGAATATTACAATGTAAATAATGCATTTCAAAATGAATAAATTGGTATGAACAAAATGATATTTTATAAAAGTTAAAAAGGGGAGAAATAAAAATGAAAAAAACAAATAAAATTATTTTAATAATTGCAATAATTTTGATTATTGTGGTGCTTGGAGTGGTAGTATATTTCGGAATAAAAAATAAACAAGATTCAGACAAAAAAATTGGGGTATTAGAAAATCAAATAGCTGAATTAAAAAATAACAATGAAAATAACAACAAAACAGCTAATAATGATATGAATAATGAAAATCAAATATCAAATTCAATTAATAAAAAACAAAGCGAAAATGTTCAAAGTGACAATTATGATAATGCAAACAAAGAAATAAAAAAAGCTCTAATGGATGAAAATTGGTTAAAAGAGAATGACTTAGATGAAGAGCTTAAAGATGGTAGTATGATATGGAAAACATCTAGGTATATTATTAAGATTAATGATATAGGAAATATGCCAGCATATTTAATAAAATGTAATATAATGGATTCTAACCATACAAGACTTATAACATATAAAAATGGTAAAGTATATATATCAAAAACATCAGCTGGATCTGATTATTGTGATGAATTCTTAGATAAAGAAAATAATATTGTAAAGTCTGTAAATCAATCAGTTGATTTAACAACAATATATAAAATTGAAAATTATGAATTTAAAATATTAGAGGAGTATGATACAGAAGAAGAATCTTTTGAAATGTTCAAAAAAGATAATTTTGAAGAAATTTCAACAGAGATGACCAATGAAAATATTGATAAAATTGTTAAATAAGTATGATGTATTGTAAATAATAAAGTAACAAAAATCCTCCAATTCCATAAAATATACAAAAATGGAATTGGAGGATTTTTTATATGGATTATGAAGTAATGATGAACGGAACTGTAAGAATAGGTCAAATGGCACCAGACTTCGAAGCAGTAACGACATTTGGAAATATTCAGTTAAGCGATTACAAAGGAAAATGGCTTGTATTATTTTCTCATCCTGGAGATTTTACCCCCGTATGAGCATACAATTTGGGGAAATATCAGAAACGCTTGATATTGCTTAACATTTCTTTAATCGATAACTTTCTAAAATGAATAAAAATTGCCACAAAATCGATCGTGAGGCGACTGATTAGGAAGATTTAGCAATCATAATTAAAGATGAGTGGATATGTATGATGAAATTATTGCATATTATAATCAAAAGTATTTTAAAGAGCGGAGTAAAACTGGAATAAAATTAATGGCAGAAGCAATAAAATAAGGTTGTCCAATAGATAATTTTGACAGGATAAATGAGTTTGTGGTATTATATGAATTAGTTAATAGTAAGTTATTGTGGAGGTATTTATGAAAAAGAAAGCTATACATTTTTAATTAGTAACTATCTGTAAATGTTGGAGGTGTGATATGAAAAAAATGTATATAATAACTGGCGCAAATGGTTTTCTAGGAAATAATATAATAAGAAAATTAGAGCAAAATAGTGAAAATGAAATAAGAGCACTTGTATTACCTAATGATTCTATAAAGGCATTGGATAACTTGAATTGTAAAATTTATTATGGAGATGTTACTAAAAAGGAAAGTTTATCATCAGTTTTTGAAAATGTTGATGGAAAAGAAGTTTATGTAATACATTGTGCAGGAGTTGTGTATATAAAATCTAAATATAACCCAATTGTATATGATGTTAATGTTAATGGCACAAAAAATATTGTAGATAAAGTTTTAGAAATAGATGCAAAACTTATTTATGTAAGTAGTGTACATTCAATTACCGAAAAGCCTAATAATGAAACAATAACAGAGATTACTAACTTTGATTATGAAAAAGTAGTAGGCTAAAAAAGAATTGGAATATAAAAATAGAGATATGAAGGATACAATTAAAGATACAATAAAATGGTTAAAAAGGATGAATTATATTAAATAATACAAATTGTATGATTAAAATTAAAATATTAGTTATGTACAGTAAATGTTAAAAGTCTTTGACAAAGTTCCAAAGACTTTTGGTAGAGGTTATACAGTAACACTTATATAATTGTATGTGAAAGGGGGAAAATATGAAATTAGGAGAAAATATTTTTAAATTATGAAAAGAAAAATTAAAGTTATAAAATACTAGCTATAGGAGGCTAGTATTTTGCTATATGTTGAAAAAAAAATAGAAAATCTGCTATTATGTTATTATATTATAGACAAATAAAATTTATAGAAAAATCAAAACTAAAAAGGAGTAAATATGACACAGACTCAACAAACTGTATTAGCATTAGCAATATATACAATATGGATAACACTATTATATATAAGAATATTTGATAAAACACTAAAAAAATATGTATTATCAATAGGTGTGCTATTAGCATTTTGGATGGTAGTAAGAATGCTTAAAACATATACAACAGGGTATGCAACAGAAATATTGTGGTATTTGTATTATATACCGCTATTGCTGATTCCAACATTTTATTATAATTGTAGTAGTTATTTAATAAACAGTAAAAATAAAAAAAGAAGAATTGCTACAATAATTATATCAACAATACTATTCTTATTAGTACTTACAAATAGCCTACATAATATTGTGTTCAAAATAAAAAGCAATATAAATGATTATAATCATAATATAGGGTATTTTATAATAGTTGCTTGGATTCTATGTTTAATAGTAGTAGCAATAATAAATCTAATAAAATCAAGCAAAAATAAAGGGTACAAAAACATAATTTCAATATCAATAATTATTTTAATTGGTTTAGTATATACATTTTTATATATAAAAAATATTCCAGTAATAAGAAAAACAAATATGTCGGTAATAATAGGAACATTATTTTGTGTGGGATTAGAAATGATGCTTGACTTTAATTTAATACCAAATAATTTTAGATATAAGAAAATATTTAAAAATTCAAATTTACCATTAGAAATTATATCACAAGATGGAAAAACTAGAATTGCAACAAACCATTCCATAAATCTAAAAGAAAATATAATAAATGATATAAAAGATAATAAAGTAAAAAATACATATAAGGATAACAATATTGTAAAAAATGTTAAGGCTATAAGTGGTGGCTATTCAATAGAAGAAAAAGATTTTAGTAAAATAAACGAATATGAAAAAGAATTGAAATTAATACAACAAGAGCTTATAGAACAAGAAACAATATTACAAAAACAAAGAAAGATTGCAACAGAAATATATGAAACAAAATTAAAAAGCGAAATTATAGAGCTAATAGATGAAAAGATAGAACAGAAAAGATACTTGATAAATGAACTAATAAAAGAAATGAAGATAACAGACATAGATAAAATGCAAAATATAAAACTACTACTAAAT
>CAKPRA010000055.1 GCA_934180065.1 uncultured Clostridia bacterium
CAAGAGCCAGCAGTAGATTTAACAGACAGCAGTGTTACAGTAAGTGGATATAATGCAAACAAAGCCGGAAAACAAACAATAACAGTAGAATATGAAGGAATACAAAAGACATTTGAAATAACAGTAAAAAATACAGTTAAAACAATAGAAATAACAGCTCCAACAAAAACAACATATGGACACGGAGATAGTTTATCATTAGAGGGTGGAAAGATAGAAGTAACATATGCAGATGGAACAAAACAAACCCCAGAAATGACATCTGATATGGTAACAGAAACAAATACAGGCTCTAGTGTAAATATGAGTCCAAATGAAAGTGAATACGGAGAAAATCACAAAGTAACAAAGAATTTAACAATAAAATATGAAGAAGACGGAATACAAAAAACAGCAACATATGAAATAGAAATAATAAACAAAATAACAAGCATACAAATGCATACAACGCCAAAAACAAATTATAATGTAAATGATGCATTAGATGTAACAAATGGCGAAATACTTGTAACAAGACAAACAGGGGAAACAGAAGTAATAGAAATAACAGAAAATATGGTAACAGGATTCGACTCAAGCAAAGAAAACACAAAATTACCATTAAAAGTAACATACACAGAAAATGGAGAAACAAAAGAAACAAGTTACGAAGTATCAGTAAAAGATAGCGTAACAAGCATAAGTATAAAAGCAAATCCAAGTAAAACAGAATACAAATATGGAGAGTCATTAGACTTAACAGGAGCAACAATAAGTGTAGTAAAAGGAAGTGGAACAATAGACATTCCAATAACAGATGATATGGTAAGTGGATATGACCAAACAACAGTAGGAAAACAAACAGTAAAAGTATCATATGGAGGACAAGAAACAACATTTGAGATAACAGTAAAAGACTACATAAAAGACATAACACTAACAGCTCCAACAAAAACAGAATATAAATACGGAGAAGCATTAGATCTAACAGGAGGCCAAGTACAGAAAGTAATGGCAAGTGGAGCACAAGAGCCAGCAGTAGATTTAACAGACAGCAGTGTTACAGTAAGTGGATATAATGCAAACAAAGCCGGAAAACAAACGATAACAGTAGAATACGAAGGAATACAAAAGACATTTGAAGTAACTGTTGTAGATCCTATTAATAAAATTGAATTAAAGGGAACTCCAAAAACAGAATATAAATATGGTGAAGAATTTGATGTATCTAACTTAAAATTAAGTATAAGCAGAGCTAGTGGAGATACAGAAATACCAGTAACAAGTGATATGATTAAAAACTACAATAAAAACAGTTTAGGTCAACAACAAGTAACAATAGAATATGAAGGTAATACAATAGAAACTATAACTGTACAAGTAGTTGATTATATACAAAGTGTAGTAATAACTCCACCAAGTAAAGTAAGCTACAACTATGGAGAGGCATTAGACTTAACAGGAGCTGTTATTACAAAAGTAATGGCATCAACCCCAGATGAGCCAATAACAATAAATGTTACAAATGATATGATAAGTGGATATAATCCAAATAAACTAGGAATTCAAGATGTAACAATTACATATACAGATGGAAAAACTTATACACAAACATTTAAAGTAACAGTAAATGAAAAAGTAAAATCAATATCATTAAAAGATACAGGATTCAAAAAAGACTATAAATATGGAGAAAATTTAGACTTAGACAATTTAAGTATAGTAGTTCAATATATTAGTGGAAAAACAGAAGAACTACCTGTAACATCAGGTATGGTAACAGGATATAATCCAAAAACTCTAGGCAATCAAGAATTGACAATAAAATATGGAGATTTTGAGGTAAAAACTAGTGTAAGTGTTAAAGACTATATTAAAGATATTAAGCTTACACCACCAGATAAAAAGGAATATAAAATAAACGAAAGTTTAAGTTTAACAGGCGGAAGTATTACGGAAGTAATGGCAAGTGGAGCTACAGGAAATGTAATATCACTAACACAAGATATGGTAAGTGGTTTTGATAGTACAACCCCAGGTACAAAAACAATTACTGTAAAATACAAAGAAATAACAAAACAATTCCAAGTAGCCGTAATAAATAGTATAGATCATATTGAAGTAATACCACCAACTAAAACAGATTATAAATATGGTGAAAACTTAAATTTAGCAGGAAGTAGTATTAAAGTTGTAATGGAAGATGGTACAACAGAAAATGTAAATATTACAAAAGATATGGTATCTGGTTACAACAAAACTAAACCTGGACAACAAATGATAACAGTAAAATACACAGATGAAAAAGGTAATGAATTTACAGGATACTTTAGTGTTACAGTTGGAGAAGATTATATTAAAGAAATTAAATTTAATGCTCCAACAAAAAGACAATATAGAATAGGTGACTCAATTGATTTAACAGGTGGATATATTGCAGAAGTATATGCTAGTGGAAAACTAGGAAATAAGTATGAATTAACAAATAGTATGATAAGTGGTTTTGATAGTACAACCCCAGGTACAAAAACAATTAAAGTAAAATTTGAAGATAATACTTATACATATACTGTAAATGTAGAGGACAGAACATTAGGAATATCTATAAAAGATTTACCAAATAAAACCGTATACAAAAAAGGCGAAAGCTTAGATTTAACAGGAGCAACATTAAATGTTATAAAAGATAGTGGTGTGACTGTAAAAAATATTACAAATGATATGGTTTCAGGATTTGATAAAAACAAAGAAGGATATCAAGTTATAACAGTAAGTTATGAAGGATTTAAGGTTACATTTGGTGTAACAGTACAAAAACAGGATGAAACCCCAGTTATCCCAGATTCAGATAATAAGCCAAGTGGAAATAAAGATACAAAACCAAGTGATACAACAAAGAATACTTCAACAAATATTGTATCTGAAACAACAAAAGAAAATCCTAGTGAACCAGAGGAAAGTACAAAAGATACAAATAATAATCAAACAGAAGATAATAAAACAAATGAGAGAAAAGATAACAATAAAAATAATGATAATAATAAAGATATTGTAAAAATAACAAAAGATGAACCACAACCAAATGATAATGATAACTTAAGAGATATATTAAGTATTATTGCAATAATACTAGGTTTAGCAGGAATTACATTAATTATCATTGTTGTTGTAAAACGTAAGAAAAATGTTAAGATTTACCTAGAAGAAGCAGGTGAAAGAGCTTTAATAGGAAAAGAGAGATTAACAAAAGATGATAGAACATTAGATTTAAATAAATATTATGAAAAATATAAAGAAGATGAGTACAAAATTGTATTATCTAAATCAATAAGTAAAAAACTTGATCAAGAAGTTATAAATGTTATTGTTAATGGTAAAAACAAGGCATTTAAAGTAAATTACAGAGGAAAAAAGACTGAATACATAGTTAATTAACGAAAAAATAAAAAACGCTTAAAATCGATTTTAAGGCCAAATATATGCATATAAAATAACTAATATGCTATACCCAATATAGTATATTAACAATGATTATCTTATAATTGGGATAAGTATAATCAGTTATCATTAAGGGTTACCCAATTTAGCCCTTAGTGATAACAATAATATAATAATTTAAGTATAATAAATTAATAAAATTGCAAAAAAAAACCTTTATATAAGGTTTATTAGTCGTACGCAAAAATAGTTAAAAAAGTTTTAATTCAAAAATATATTTAATATTTTTAATGACAGGCTTGAGAATGCTTAAAAAAATGGCATTTGGCAAGTCTATTTGTCGTGTTTCTGATTTTTTTATTTAACATCTTCAAAGCAACTATAGAGCTATTATTAAAAAATATTAAACAATACAGTGGTAGTTGTAAAAAGTAATATTCCCTAAGGTTTTTAGAAAAAAATGATATTTTGTAATGAAAAATTAATAAAATTGTAAAAAAAAGGATAATAAGTTCCAAATGTCTTTTTCCGTATATATGTATATATGTATATATTAATATTTATGATTTGAAAACTATAAATATATATAATTATAATTTGTTAATAGTACTTGTAAAGGGAGAATGATCAATGAAAAAGCAAAAGCAGAGAAATATAACAAAAAAGAGTAATGAAAAATTTTTAGTAATTGGAGCAATTATTTTGTTCATCTTATCAACAATTTTTGGATTACTAGGAATTGGTGGTTATAATTTAATAAAACGAAGTGGAAATGCTATAGATCAAAAAATGAGCATTTCTGTTAATAGTGCAACAAATGAAATATTAAAAAATAAAATGACAACTGCCAAAATAGTAGGAGGATATGACCATTTTATTGTTTTAAATGCAGATGGCAAAGTATATGGTTGGGGATACAATGGGTATGGACAACTTGGATTAGGTAATACATCAAATTATACTACACCTGTGTATTTGAATATGGACAATGTAATTGACATTGCTGCAAGAGGAAATTATACAGCTGTTTTGAAAAAAGATGGCACTGTATGGATGGCTGGGTATAATGGCAATGGTCAATTGGGTATAAATAGTACTTCTTCACAAAGCTCTTTTGTACAAGTAAAAAATGAGGATGGAACAGGTTTTTTGACTAATATTAAATATATTGAGTCAGGTGTAAATACTATGTATGCTATAACAAATGATGGCGATGTTTATTCTTGGGGATATAACGGTTATGGTCAAATGGGATTGGGAGATACTTCTTTAAGGACACTCCCTGTAAAATTAAGTATAACAAATATAAAACAAATATCCGCTGGTGAAGATGACACAATTGCACTTGACAATAATGGCGAAGTTTGGGTAGCTGGAAGAAATACTGAAGGTCAGTTAGGTATAGGAAATAGTAGTAATAGTGCTGTATGGACTAAAATGAAAAGTTCAGATGGATCACAAGATATTAGTGAAATAAAAGAAGTATCAGCAGGTAGATATCATACAATGTTGTTAAATAATAATGGTGAAGTTTATTCAACTGGATATAATAATTATTATCAATTAGGTAATGGATCTAGTTCAACAAAAGTCTATGTTAATGCAATGACTGATACAGATGGAAATGCTATAAGTAATGTAAAACATATTTATGCATCTGGAGATACTAGTTTTGTTATTACGAATAAAGGTGAGTTGTATTCTTGTGGATATAATAATTATGGTCAGTTAGTACAAAGAAATACAACTAATTTGAGTAGATTGACTAAAGTAAATATAGATGTAAGTGTAAGCAATATAGCTGTAACAATGGCTCCTTCAAGTCAAACAACAGCTTATGTTGATAATATTGGTAGAATATATACTGTGGGATATAGTGGTAATGGTGAATTAGGTAATGGTACAACTGATACATCATATTCATATAAACCATATAGTATAAGTGATTACAAAATACTTACAGATGAGCCAATTATAAATTTAAAATCAGGTGAAAGTAAGGGAATTAATCCATATTTTTCTGCTGGTATTAATGTAATGAATGATGAATTTAATATAAACTTAACATATGAATCTTTAGATACAAGTGTTGCTACAGTAAGCGGAAGTTCTGTTGTTGGAGTTGGTGTAGGAACAACATATGTTAGAATTTCAGATAAAACAAATAAGATATATGGAACTGTGAAGGTAAATGTTAATGAAATAGATGGTGTTACATATCCAAAAATTGTTGGTGGACAAAACCATTTTGTCTCTTTAAAATCTGACGGAACTACATATACTTGGGGATATAATGATTATGGTCAATTAGGAACAGGTGATACTACTTATAGAGCTGATCCTACAAAAACATCAATTAATGATGCAATTGATATAGCTGCAGGATATAAGTTTACTGTTATTTTGAAAAAGGATGGAACTGTGTGGGTTTCTGGATATAATGGATATGGAACAGTTGGTGATGGAACAACAAGTAATACTTCAGTGTTTAAACAAGTACAAAATATAGATGATGTAATAGCTGTATCTGCCGAATCTAATACAATACAAATGCTAAAAAAGGATGGAACTGTATGGTCTATAGGTTTAAATTCAAGTGGTGAATTTGGAAATAATACATCATCATCTTCTGCTAACTCAATACCAACTAAAATGTGTAAAATTCCTAATGTTATGCAAATAGCATCAGGTGATAATCATGTTGTTTTAGTTACAGCAGACGGAAATGCGTGGTCAGTAGGATATAATAATTATGGCCAATTAGGAATTGCAAGTTCCGCAGATACAATGACTATTCCTCAACAAATAATGGATGAAACAGGATCTAATGCAATTCAAGGAGTAAAAGAAGCAAGTTGTAGTACCCTTAATACATATTTAATAAAAGAAGATGGAACAGCATATTCAACAGGACATAATAATTACAGTCAATTGGCAGGTTCTAGTTCAAGTTATAGAAATTATGTAGTGCCAATGCTTGAAGAATCAACTGATAGTAAAATACAAAATGTAAAACATATATATGCTGGTGGATATGGAGTTATGGCTATTGATGGTAGCAATAATTTATATGTTGCAGGATATGCAAATTATGCACAGAATTTTACCGAAACAACAACTACTAGATCAAGATTACACAAAGTAGAGGATGTTGGAAAAGTTATTTCTGCATCATTGACAAAAAACACAAGTACGCAAACAGGTGCTGTAATAAATTCAAAAGGTAAAGTTTTAACAGTTGGATATGGAGCAAATGGAGAAACTGGAAGTGAAGTTACTGAAAATATAGTAAAATCGTGGTGTATACAAAAATCAGAATTTGATATAAGTAAAAATAGTGTAATTAATTTAGAAGTAAAAGGAAATCAAAAACAAATTGAATATTCAAGATTAACGGGATTCAATTTACTAACAAATCAATTTATAGATAAAGATATATCATTTAAATCTTTAGATACAAGTATTGCAACTGTAAGTAGTACAGGTTTAGTTACCGCACAAGGATTTGGAACTACATATATACAATTAACTGATAGCAAAAATGATTTAGTTGCAAAAGTAAGAGTAAATGTAAATGGAGATGGTAATAAAGCATTTGCAAAAATAGCAGGTGGAAATTATCATTTTGTAGCATTAAAAGGAAATGGAACAGTATGGACTTGGGGCCTAAATAGTAATGGACAATTAGGTTTAGGTGATACAACAAATAGAACAGAACCAACTAAGATAAAGGCAGAGGTAACATTAGACGATGGAACAACCAAGGAAGAAGAAATAACAGATGCAATAGATGTAGCAGCAGGTGCTAGCTATACAATGATATTAAGAGCTGACGGAACAGTATGGGAAGCTGGATACAATGGATATGGACAATTAGGAAATGGAACAACAACTTCAACAACAGTATTCCATAAAGTAAAATTAAGCGATAATGGAAATTACTTAGAAAATATAGTACAAATAACAGCAGAAGATAACACCGCACATGCTTTAACAGCAGATGGAAGTGTATATTCTTGGGGATATAACGGATATGGAGAAATTGGAATAAATGCAGGAGGAAATAGATATTATCCAGTAAAAATGCAAAAGGTGTCAAACATAATACAAATATCAGCAGGAGAAGGACATGTTGCAATGTTAGATGCAGATGGAAGTGTATGGAGTGTAGGATGTAATGATTATGGACAATTTGGAATAGGAAATTCATCAAATTATTCATTACCAATACAAATGCAAAATACAGATGGAAGCATTTTGTATGGAGTAAGGGAAGTAGCAGCAGGAAGATATCATACAGTAATAATAAAAGAAGATAATACAGTATGGTCAACAGGATTAAATAGCAACGGAGCATTAGGTGATGGAACAGATACATCAAGAACTAGAATAGTACAAGTACGAGAAAATGCAACAATAGAAACAGATGATGGAACAACAACAGAAGTAAGACCAATAACAAATGCAAAACATATAGTGGCAGGAGGAGATTCAACATACATAACAAGACAAAAAACAGCAGATGGAGAAAACCAAGGAATGTATGTATGTGGATGGAATACATATGGACACCTATTTACACAAGATGCAAATTATAAATTATATGCAACACCAGTAGAAACAGACAAAGATATAATAACAGTAGGAGCAACAAGATGTAGATATTCAAGTAGCAGTTATCAAACAGGTGCAATAGCAGATGAAGATGGAATGGTGTATACAGTAGGATATAACGGGTATGGTGAAATAGGAAATGAGACATTAGAAAATTTAATAACACCTTGGTGCATAAGTAAACAAAGAATAAACATTCCAAAGAAAACAATAAACTTTACTAAAGCTGGCGAAACGGAAAAAATAGAATATAATACATCAATGGAATTTAATTTAATAAGATCTACAGTACCTAGTGCAACATATACATATAAATCATTAGATGAAAATGTAGCAACTGTATCATCAGATGGAACTATAACTTCTAAATCAACAGGTACAACTTTTGTTAAAGTAATTGATAAAAGAAATAATTTATCATCAGCAGTAAGAATAAATGTAAATGGAGAAGGAAATATAACAACCCCAAAAATAGTAGGTGGAT
>CAKPRA010000056.1 GCA_934180065.1 uncultured Clostridia bacterium
AATCAGAATTAAATAGAAAATAATGGCTGTAAAGTAGATATACAAAGATTTACAGAAGTTAAGGGAAAATTACTGTAAAATAATATAATTAGTTGACAGAATGTTAGTGATTGTGTTAATATTAAATACAATATTAGAGCAAAGACAATAAAAAAGAGGAGTAAATTTATAATTTCTAGATAAGAGAAAAGGAATAACCTGCTGAAAATTCCTTATAGAATAGTAAATTGAAGGTAGCTTTTTGTGTTAATATATTGAGAAAATTTAATTTAAGTTTTAAATATAAAAATATTTTGATTTAATCTATTAATATTTGTTATAAAAAACTTAATAATTAAAGATGTAGGTATATTCGGGTAGCTTCGTTAAAAGTGTTAGAGATAGTAATATTTTATGATTTGAATAATACTAAATATCATATAAATATTACTAATTAAGGTGGTACCACGAATATTAAAACTCGTCCTTATACAGGAGGAGTTTTTTTGTGACCTAAATAAAATTAAATAAATTTAAGAGCTCTGATTTTATGTAAATAGGTGTACTTTTATTTATTTGTTTATTAATATAATAATTTAAAGGATAATTTAGTTTGAAATAAATAAAAAAAATTTCATAGCTATGTGTGCCTTTAGAAAGAAAGGAATGAGTTTTTTATGGAAAAGAATCACAAATTAGCAGAAAAGTATAATCCAAAGGATTTTGAAGAAAGTTTATATAACGAATGGCAAAAAAACGGATATTTTAAGCCAAGTATGGATAAAACAAAAAAATCATATACAATAGTTATGCCACCACCAAATGTTACTGGAAAACTACACATGGGACATGCTCTTGATGCAGCTTTACAAGATTTATTAATTAGATATAAAAGAATGCAAGGTTATAATACGTTGTGGGTTCCAGGAACAGATCATGCAGCATTATCTACAGAAGCTAAAATTGTTGCACAAATGAAAGAAGAGGGATTGAAAAAATCAGACCTAGGAAGAGCAAAATTCTTAGAAAGAGCATGGGATTGGACAAGATTATATGGTGGTACAATTGTTAATCAACAAAAAAAGTTAGGTTGCTCATGTGATTGGTCAAGGGCAAGATTTACTCTTGATGAAGGACTTTCAAAAGCAGTATATACTGCATTTAAGAGATTGTATGAAAAAGGATATATTTATAAAGGAAAACGTATGATTAATTATTGTACAGGTTGCCACACTTCAATATCTGATGCTGAAATTGAATATAAAGAAGAAGCAACACATTTATGGCATATTAAATATCAAATAAAAGATAGTGATGAATACTTAGTTGTTGCTACAACTAGACCTGAAACAATGCTTGGAGATACTGCTGTAGCTGTTAATCCAAAAGATGAGAGATTAAATCACTTAATTGGAAAAAAATGTATACTTCCAATTATGAATAAAGAAATTCCTATTATTGGGGATAGATTTGTTGAAATGGAGTTTGGAACAGGTGCTGTTAAAGTTACACCTGCTCATGATATGAATGATTATCAAGCTGGATTAGATCATGACTTACCAATTATTGAGGTATTTAATGAAGATTTAATTATGAATGATTTATGTCCAGAATATGCCGGAATGAATATTTATGAAGCAAGGAAAAAAATAGTTGAAAAATTGAGTGAAATTGGAGCTTTATTGAAGATTGAGGATTATACACATAATGTAGCTAAATGTGACAGATGTCATACAACAATAGAGCCAAGAATATCTGATCAATGGTTTGTTAAAATGTCTGAAATAGCAAAGCCTGCGATTGATGCAGTAAAAAATGATGAAGTTAGATTTATTCCAAAAAGATATGAGAAAACATTTTTTAATTGGATGGATAATATAAAAGATTGGTGTATTTCTCGTCAAATATGGTGGGGACATCAGTTACCTGTTTATTATTGTGATGATTGTGGAGAGATTGTTGTTTTAGATAAAATGCCAGATAAATGTCCTAAATGTGGATGTACTCATTTAACAAGAGATGAGGATACTCTAGATACTTGGTTTAGCTCTGCATTGTGGCCTTTTTCAACTTTGGGTTGGCCTGAAAATACAGAAGATTTCAAAACTTTCTATCCAACAAATACATTGGTAACAGGATATGATATAATTCAAGCATGGGTATCAAGAATGATTTATTCTGGACTAGAGCATACTGGCAAGAAGCCATTTGATAATGTTTTAATTCATGGAATAGTTAGAGATAGTCAAGGTAGAAAAATGTCTAAAAGTCTTGGTAACGGAATAGACCCAATTGAGATTATTGAGAAATATGGAACAGATAGTTTAAGATTTTCATTAATTTTAGGTATTACTGCAGGAAATGATATAAGATATATGCCAGAAAAATTAGACAATGCTTCAAATTTTGCAAATAAATTATGGAATGCATCTAAATTTGTGTTAATGAATTTGGAAGATTATAATGGAGCTTTTGATGAAAAAAATCTTTGTAAAGAAGATAAATGGATCTTATCAAAAATGAATAATCTTGCTAGTGAAATAACATCAAATATAGATAATTTTGATATGGGAGTTTATGCACAAAAAATATATGACTTTATATGGAATGAATTTTGTGATTGGTATATTGAAATTTGCAAAACTCGTTTGTATGATAAAGATTGTGAAACAAGATTGGCAGCACAATATACATTGAATAAAGTTTTATCAGATTCTTTAAAATTATTACATCCTATAATGCCATTTATAACAGAAGAAATTTATACTAAATTGTATAATAATGATGAAACAATAATGACAGCAGAATGGCCAAAATTTGATGAAAAATACAATTTTAAAAATGAAGAGCAAGAAATTGAAAAATTAAAAGATTTGATTAGTGGAATAAGAAATATAAGAAATAATATGAATGTACATCCATCAAGAAAATCTAAATTGATTGTTGTAACAGAAAACTATACTGATTTAATAAAAGAAAGTACAGCTATATTGAACAAACTTGCTTTTGCAAGTAATGTTGAAATAGAAAGTAATAAACAGAATATTCCAGCAAATGCAGTATCTGTTGTGACAGATGGAATAGAAATATTTATGCCATTTGAGGACCTAGTAGATTTAGCTCAGGAAAAGGAGCGTTTATCTCAAGAAAAAGAAAAGCTAGAATCAGAAGTAGCAAGAGCAACGAAAATGTTGTCAAATCCAGGGTTTGTAAGTAAAGCCCCAGAAGCAAAAATTAATGAGGAAAAAGCTAAACTTGCTAAATATCAAGAAATGTTAGATAGTGTAGTAGAAAGATTAAATAATATGTAGAAAATATAAACCCACCGAGAAAAGTTCTCAGTGGGCTTTTTTTAGAAAGTTTTCTGTCTCTGAAAAATATTTACAGAGTGAAAAATCGAAGAATTATCAACGTAGATTATCTTACCATTAGAGGTTCTAGCTGATTCAAAACCAGCCATACTAATATTAGGTATTATATGGTCATAATCTTCCTTTTTATAGAACTCATCATGGGCTGCAGAACCTTTCTCGGCAATGAGATGCATATGCAAGGTACGAACCTGTATCTCAAAGAGAAATCCTTCTATTGTTATAAACGATGCGTGAAGGGATTGATATCCCGTATTTTTTTTAGGGTTTTGAATATAATCCTTTACCTTTGGTATTGTACTTGTTTTTTTATTGGAATTATCTACATCTTTAAGTGGAGTAGAATCATCCAAAAGACAATTCCTTTGTTCAAAGAACTTAATGATTTGCTCCATTACCGTATAGCAATCATCATCTGAGCCATTGTTAAGAACAACACGAAAAGCAAATATATCTTTTAAACTACTAGTTGCTTTATTCGATAAAACGTTTTTTATTAATTTATTTTCAAAAGAAACCAGTGCTTTTCTTCTTCCGGACAATTCGAACAAGAGCTCTTTGTTGTTTTTGCTTAAATCATCATACAATTCATTAAAGTAAGTTCTCATTCTTTTTAAGAATTTTAAATTAATGATTTGTGATTTGTAAGATTCTTGCAAAGTGACCTGATTGCGCAAAAATGAATTAAACTCCTTCTCATTTTCTGTGCAGGATAAAAGTTTTTCGGTTAAAGAAATTTTTTTCTTTTCAGCATCGAGATTACCAGAAAGCCAAGCGGATAAGTCTTTGCATAAATTCTCTCTATAAGTAGAATCATCTATAAAAGAATCCAATCGTGTCCGGTAATTTTCGAGAGCATTTGGAACTGTTTGATACTTTGAAGATGTGTCAAACAATTCAGGTAAAATTGTTAATTGGTGTTTGAATGAGTAATCCAATTTGAACATCTCGCTTTCTAAAATATTATAATGGTATAACCATATCTACATTATATCACAAAAAATATGCAATGTAAATGTTTACATAATTTTTTGTAGTCACTATTCACAAATAATTATTAATTATATGATAAATTGTAATTAATATTAATATGAGTTTTCAATGTCGAATAAAGTCAAAAACTTCTCACAAATCGCCAAAACTTCTATGTTTTCGCTATATCCAAATTTATAAAAAAAGAATATAATATGAATCAATCTATTTCAAGGAGGAATAATATGAATAGTGTTTTTTTAGATAAGGACAAGACTCTATTGGTGGAAATTACAGAGGAAATAGACCATCATACTACAGATAAAATGAGGAGGAAGATTGATGATGATATTACGAGATACATGCCTAGAAAAGTTATATTTGATTTTGATAAAGTGTCTTTCATGGATAGCGCAGGAATAGGAATGATTATTGGAAGATATAAAATGGTAAATATGTTTGGACGGAATTGTTCAAATGAAAAATGTAAAACAAAGCATTAGAAAAATATTTGAAATGAGTGGAGTTGTAAAAATTATACCAATAATTGATACTTATGCTTCATAGGGTTATAGGTAATCCCATTATAAAAACCTAAATATATTATACAAAGGAATTTTGAGATGAAAGGTTTGTATGAAAATGAAATGAAACTAGAATTTGCTAGTAAATCAAATAATGAGGCTTTTGCACGTATAACAGTTGCTGCGTTTGCTTCACAGCTTGATCCTACAATAGAGGAATTGGCTGATATAAAAACTGCAGTATCAGAGGCTGTAACAAATTGTATTATACATGGATATGAGAACTCAGAAGGTATTGTAAAAATAACTTCGAAAATTTTTGCAAATACGATAGAAATAGAGATATCAGATTCAGGAAAAGGTATTGAAAATATAGAGCTGGCACGTAAACCACTGTATACTTCAAAATCAAATTTGGAAAGATCTGGAATGGGATTTACAATAATGGAAAGTTTTATGGATGAGGTACATATAGAATCTGTAGTTGGGCTTGGAACCAAAATAACTATGAAAAAAGTTATAAAAAAGCTAGATCTCCAAGATGATGAAAAAGAGCTAGATATAGCAGAGCTTGGAGGTAGATAGACTTTTTATGTATGATAATAAGGTAGAAGATATTTTAAGAGCTCAGTCTGGAAACCAAGAAGTAATGACTAAATTGATAACAGAGAATTCTAATCTAATTTGGAGCATTGTTACAAGATTTAAAGATAGGGGTTATGAGATTGAAGATTTGTATCAAATAGGCTGTATTGGTTTTATTAAATCAATTAAGAGATTTGATTCAAATTTTGAAGTAAAATTATCTACATATGCAGTACCATACATATTAGGAGAAATAAAAAGATTTTTAAGAGATGATGGACCAGTAAAAATAAGTAGAAGTATAAAAGAATTGTCATATAGAATTAAAATTGTACAAAAAGAGTTTATAAATAGAAAAGGAAGAGATGCAAAAGTAGAAGAATTATCAAAATTATTAAAAGTTAGTAAAGAGGATATTTTAATAGCTATAGATTCATCAAATTCAGTGGAATCAATTGATAGAAATTTAAATGACTCTGATGATTTAACTTTGATGGATAAACTAAAAAGTAATATAGATGAGGAAAAGGAAATAATAAATAGAATAACAATTAAAAGTTTAATGGATAAGTTAGATGAAAAATCTAAAAAAATAATAATGCTTAGATATTTTAGAGGAAAAACTCAGTCTCAAGTGGCTCGTCTTATGGGAATAAGTCAAGTACAGGTTTCGAGAATGGAAAAGAAAATTTTAAACAGTATGAAAAATAGTTTGACAAAGGCTATTTAATCATTAGAAAACTCATTATATATCTATTTGTTATAAATTTATAAATTATTAATATAATAAATCATAAATAGTTAATAACATTGAGAAAAGGGTTTAAAATGAGAAAAATTTTTATATACATATTATTAATTATTTTGTTAGTTTTTTTTATTCCATTTGCTTTTACAGTAAAATTTATGACTGTTGAAAGTGTAAGTGAATCGGTTCCTCAAATTGAAATAAATGAAATTGACAAAGTACCATATAACTATAAAGATTATGCTACTATTAAGTTATTAAATTCTAAAACAAATGAAACATCAGAAATTAATTTAGATGAGTATTTATTAGGCGTTGTTTCTGCAGAAATGCCAGCAAACTATGAAATAGAGGCTTTAAAGGCACAGGCTGTTGTTGCTAGGACATATACACTATATACAATAACACATAATTGTGAAAAACATGGACAAAGTAATATATGTACTTCATCTTCATGTTGTCAAGCATGGATTTCTAAAGAGGATAGAATGGCAAGATGGAGTGAGAATGAGAGAGAGCAGAATTGGAAAAAAATTGAAGAAGCGGTATATTCGACTAAGGGAAAAGTTATTGAGTATAATGGTCAGGTTATAGATGCATTTTTTCACTCAAATAGCGGAGGAAAGACTGAAATTCCAGTAAATGTATGGGGAGGAACAGATTTCCCATATTTAAAAGTAGTTGAAACATCTGGAGAAGATTCATATTCACAATATAGCTCTGAAGTTCAATTTTCTAAAAAAGATTTTATTCAAAAGATGAAAAATAAATATTCTGATTTTTCAATAGATTTTAATAAAGATGATTCAATAAAAATACTTGAATATACTGATAGTGGAAGAATTAAAACTATTAAAATTGGAAATAAAAACTTGTCAGGAGTTGAGGCTAGATCTTTATTTGGTCTTAAATCAGCAAATTTTGAATGTAAAATTGAAAATGAAAATATAAAATTTTCTGTTGTTGGATATGGTCATGGTGTTGGAATGAGTCAGACAGGGGCTGATAGTATGGCCAAAAGTGGGGCAAAATATGACGAAATTATTAATCATTTTTATGCAGATGTTCAAATTGTTGATATATAGATATTTGATATATATTTGTATAATTTTATAAATATTGGAAATACTTTAACTAAAGAAATTTAAGGAGGAATTTTAATGAATAATAGTAAATTTTATAAAATAGGAGCTGGAATTGGAATTGCTCTTATAGCTTTAGTTATAGTATTTATATCACTTGCTAAAAACAGAGATAAACAAATTGCAAAAGAGCAAAGTGAGTCACCATCTGTTATGTCTAGTACAAATATTGTTGAAAATGAGAATTTAGTTGTTGATACAAAACAAGAGGAATTTAATGAAATAGAAACAAAACAAGAAGAAACAAAAAATAATGATAAAAAGAAAAATTCTACAAACAAAACAGTAAATACAAATTCTAAAACTACAAATGAAAAGGATAATAAAGTTAAAGAGCAAACTAAAACTGAAGAAGTTGTAAAAAAAGACCCTGTATTTACTTATCCTGTTAAAGGTGAAGTTATTTTAGATTATGCTAAAGATAAGTTAGTATATTCAAATACATTAGGGGAATGGATTACACATTGTGGAATGGATATAAAAGCAGAAAAAACTACAGTTGTAACTGCTTCTGCTGAAGGAACAGTAAAATCAATAAAAAATGATCCAAGATATGGTTTAACAGTTGTTATAGAGCATAATAATGGATTTAGTACAGTATATTCAAATTTATTAACTGCTGAATTTGTATCTGTTGGAGAAAATGTTAAATCTGGACAAACTATAGGAACAGTTGGAAATACTGCTTCATTTGAAATATTAGATGAACCACATCTTCATTTTGAAATACTAAAAAATAATGAACAAATAGATCCAAATATGTATTTGAAAAATTAAAAAAGGTTAAAATTATTTTATAAGGTATCCAAAAAACACTTCGAATGAACTATACTTTAAAAAGTAAAGTTTATTCTGAAGTGTTTTTTATGTAATAAGAAAGTTCAATATATGAGTATAATTTTACTTATGAATTAAAAAAGTAAATGTTATTATAGTTAGTGTAAAATATTTGTAGGCAAAAATAAAAATTTTGTCTACATTTTTTAATTTAATATTGAAAAAACATGGTTA
>CAKPRA010000057.1 GCA_934180065.1 uncultured Clostridia bacterium
TATAATAAAGTCGGATATGTGGATATATATATTAAAAATACGTGACTTGCTGGTCGCCCGTACAAAGTAGTGTGAGAGCTGTAGAGCCCTCGTTTTAGCTTGGTGATATTAAGATATTTTCTAAAAGCTCCCAAACTGCACGTACTTTTTTACATGTGAAGTTACTATAATAAAGCCGGATATGTGGATATATATATTAAAAATACGTGACTTGCTGGTCGCCCGTACAAAGTAGTGTGAGAATGGTAGAGCCCTTGTTTTAGCTTGGTGATATTAAGATATTTTCTAAAAGCTCCCAAACTGCGCGTCACTTTTTTTAATATATATATCCACATATCCTACTCTACTAAATTTAATTGATATTTAGCAGTGAATAGTAATAGTTGGGTATATAATTAAATTTGAAATATAGACTTTTGGAAAATATATGTTATAATTGTATAATATAGGGTATATATTGAAATATAAAAAGTCTTTTATAGATAAATATGTATATGAAAGGGGTGAAATTAATGGCTTATAAAATAACTGATAAATGTATATCTTGTGGTGCTTGTGCAGCCCAATGTCCAATGGAATGTATTCATCAAGGTGATGAAAAATATGAAATTGATGAAAGTATTTGTATTTCTTGCGGAACTTGTGCTCGGAGTATGTCCTGTTGAGGCACCAGAAGAGGAATAAAAAAAGACGGGGAAATTCTTAGGTATTCTTAAAAATTTCTCCGTCTTATTGTATAAAATGGATCTATATGATATATCAGATTTTAAGATATTTGTTAATTTGAATTTTATAAATTGATAAATTCGGAATTATACTGCTGACAAATTCGGAATTGAACTATTGGTGTTAGTATAGATATATAGACATTAGTTAAATATATATATGTGCACCCTAAGTATGTTTTTAATATGAATACATATAAATTAATATATGCAAATAGAATATTAATAATATATAAAAAACTATAATTCAGGGACAGTGCCTTTTTCCAAAATCATGGAAAATATTACTGTCCCTTTTATAATTATAGTTTTTGTTTTTATTTGTTTGTTAATTCTTCTAAATCAAGAAGCTCTTGCCATCTTTTATCAACTTCTGCTTGGAATTCTTTTATCATCCATTCATTTCCAGGTTTAAACATATGTTTAAATCTTCTTTGTGGTTTTAAAAACTCTTCTATTGGAAGTTTATTTTTAGGTTTATAGTTTATTATATATTTACCATCAATTACTTCATATAAAGGCCAATAACATGTTTCAACAGCTAATTTATTTATTGTCATTAAATCCTCTGTTGCATAACCCCAACCACGTGGGCAAGGTGCCATTATATTTAAAAATGTTGGTCCTTCTGTATAAATTGCTTTTTCAGATTTTTCATATAAATCTTTAAAATTATTTAATGCAACTGTTTGAGCAACATATGGTAGGTGATGACCAACCATTATTTTTGTTAAATCTTTTCTTGATTGCATTTTTCCAGGAATTACTTTTCCTGCAGGTGTTGTTGTTGTATCTGCAAATTTTGGTGTTGCAGATGAACGTTGGATACCTGTGTTCATATATGCTCCATTGTCATAGCAAATATATGTCATATCATGTCCTCTTTCCATTGCTCCTGATAAGCTTTGAAGACCTATATCATATGTTCCACCATCTCCACCAAATGTAATAAATTTAGTAGTAAAATCTTCTGGTAATTTTCCTTGTCTTTTTAATGATTTATAAGCAGCTTCGGCTCCTGCAGCATTTGCAGCAGCACATTCAAATGCTGTGTGAATAAATGAATCTGTCCATGCTGTGTATGGATATATAAAAGTTGAAACTTCCATACAACCAGTTGCACATGATATTACAGCATGGTCTTCAGGTTTTAAAGCACGAAGCACCATTCTAGCACTTGCTGGTGCTCCACATCCGGCACACATTCTGTGTCCAGCTGTGAATCTTGATGGTTTTGTAGTAATTACTTCTTTTAAGTTATATGCCATTTTTAATTACTCCTTTCTTAATCCTAAATATCTATAAGGATTTTCAACTTTTTCATCTTTTTGAATCTTTTGCAAGTCTTCAAATACAGATTCTATATCATCAGCAGTAGTATCTCTACCACCAATTCCATAAATGTAATTAACTGTTGATACATGTTTATTATTTACATACATTGCAGATGTTACATCTTCAAATAATGCACCACCAGCACCGTTTACAGAGTCTGATTTATCAAGAACTGCAATTGATTTTATTGATTCTTTTGAAAGAGCTTCTGCAATTTCACTAGCAGGGAATGGTCTAAACATACGAATTTTTAGTAATCCTGCTTTAATACCTTTTGAACGTAAATTATCAACTGTAAATTTTGCTGTTCCTGCTGTTGAGTTCATACATACAACAACGTATTCAGCATCTTCCATTTTATATTCTTCGAAAAATGAGTATTTTCTACCAGTCATTTTTTCAAATTCAGCAGAAACTTCTGCAATAACTTTTTTGGCATTTCTCATTCCTTCTGCTTGTTGATATTTATGTTCAAATAAATATGCTTGTAAATCAAGAGGTCCAATAGCCATTGGCTCTTTTTTATTTAATAAATAATGCTCTGGTTTGTATGTTCCAACAAATTCTTTTACTTTTTCATCTTCTATTAATTCTATATTTTCAATTGAGTGTGATGTTATAAATCCATCTTGGCAAATCATTATTGGTAATCTAACATCTTTATGCTCTGCAATTCTGTGAGCCATTACCATATTGTCATATGCTTCTTGATTATTTTCACTAAATAACATAATCCAACCTGCATCTCTAACACCCATTGCATCTGAATGGTCATTATGAATATTAAGAGGTCCAGATACAGCACGGTTTACAAGTGACATAACAATTGGTAAACGTAAGCTTGATGCTATATAAATCATTTCCCACATTAATGATAAACCATTAGCAGATGTTGCAGTCATAGCTCTTGCACCTGCTGCTTCTGCACCTATACATGCAGTCATAGCACTATGTTCACTTTCAACAGCAACAAATTCTGTATCTACAACACCATTACTTACGAATGTTGAAAAGTATTGAGGAATTTCTGTTGATGGTGTTATAGGGAATGCTGCAACAACATCAGGATTTATTTGTTTCATTGCAATGGCAACAGCTTCATTACCACTTAAACGCTCTCTAATACCCATTATTCTTCACCCTCCTCTTTCATTTCTATTGCTCCAAATGGACATACTTTTGCACATACTCCGCATCCTTTGCAATAGTCATAATCAAATTCTGTTCTTTTTCCGTCTGAATTAACTGGTATAGCATCATCTGGGCAAACAGGGAAGCATAATCCACATTGTTTGCATTTTTCAGATAAAAATATTGGTTTCATTGAACGCCAATCACCAGTTTTAAATTCACGGGCATTTCCTGCTGTATAAATATTTCCACCTTCTGTTAATTTACAAGCAGGAGTATTTTTATTTATGTTTTCTGACATTTTAATTCTCCTTTCTGAATTTGTGTTACAATTTATAGTTTTTAGCAAACTGTTCCGAAGACATTATCTTCTACACTATTTTATAGTGGTTTTAAATTATAACAATTTGTAGTTTTTAAAGTAGTCTTTTTAGATACCATATATAGTATCATTTATACTGCTTTAGAAAATATATTATTGAATCTTATTTACTTTTTCTAATGTGTTTTTCAATGCTTTCATATTACCATCAATTACTTCTGGTTTTTTGGCAAATTTATGTTTAAATGAGCCTTCCATATCAGCTAAAAATTGGTCTTCTGGAATTACACCACTAACTTTTACTATAGCTGCAAGCATTGGTGTATTTGGAAAATATTTTCCAAGAGCATCTATTGATATAGAACGAGCATCTATTGTGTATATTCCACCTTTATATCCATTTAATTTTTTCTTTAAAGTTTCTGCATCATTTGTTGTATTAATAACAATAGCTCCATCTTCTTTTAATCCAGCAGTAACATCTACAGTATCTAATAGTGTGTCATCAACAACAACAACATAATTAGGTTCATAAATTGCGCTGTGAATTGTTATTGGAGAATTACTTATACGATTATAAGCTGTTATTGGTGCACCCATTCTTTCTGGACCATATTCAGGAAATCCTTGAATATATTTTCCGGTATTAAATGCGGCATCAGCTAATAATAAACATGCTGTTTTGGCTCCTTGACCACCACGACCATGCCATCTTATTTCAATTAAATCGTTCATATAAAATATTACCTCCTTGAACTTAATATTAATAAGTATATTCCTATAAAGGGATATATGTCAAGAAATTTTTACTTTGGTACTATTTGTTACTGAAAAAAATAAATAGCTTTGACTTTATTGACTTTTCGGGGAAAATAGGGTATGATATGAAAAGTATTTTGTCTTTTAGATAAAAAATAAAGAACAACGCAGATAAACAAGTTTTGCGTCTATAAATGTCTCAGGAAAGGCATAAGGGGGAGAATTTTATGGGTGAAGTTATAGTTATAACATCAGGAAAAGGTGGCGTAGGTAAAACAACAACAACAGCCAATTTAGGATCTGCTCTAGCTTTAGCTGGAAAAAAGGTTGCCTTAGTTGATATGGATATAGGATTAAGAAATCTAGATGTTGTAATGGGTCTAGAAAATAGAATAGTTTATGATGTTGTTGATGTTGTTGAAGAGAGATGTAAATTGAGACAAGCATTAATTAAAGATAAACGTTTCAATGAATTATTTCTATTACCTGCTGCTCAAACAAGAGATAAAAGTGCTGTAAATGAAGAGCAAATGATAGATTTAACAAGAAAACTTAAATCAGAATTTGATTATATACTAATAGATTGTCCTGCCGGAATAGAGCAAGGATTCAAAAATGCAATAGTTGGAGCTGATAGAGCAATAGTAGTTACAACTGCGGAAATATCAGCAATCAGAGATGCAGATAGAATTATAGGTTTATTAGATGCATCTTCAATAAAAAATCCAGAGCTTATAATTAATAGAATAAGACCTAATATGATTAGAAAAGGCGAAATGATGGATATTGAAGATATAGTCGAATTATTATCAATTGATTTAATAGGTGTAATTCCAGATGATGAATATATAATTACACAAACAAACAAAGGAGAGCCAGCAGTTTCAAACAAAAAATCACCTTCAGGTAGAGGATATTTAGAAATAGCACAAAGAATAATGGGAGAAAATATTGAAATAACAATACCTGGAAGAAATGAGGGAATTCTTTTTAAAATTAAAAGTATTTTTAAAATGAATTAAGTTACAAAAGTGAGGTATAAAAATGTTAGAAAACTTAAGAAATTTTTTTAAAAAAATGACTAAAAAGGATGAAGAAGAGCTTTTACCATCTTCAGGAGATGCGGCTAAAGAAAGATTACATTTAGTACTAATGCAAGATAGAGCAAATGTATCTGTAGATTTTCTAGATTTAATGAAACAGGAAATTATAGATGTAATAAAAAAATATATTGATATTGATGAAAATGAAATTGATGTTAGACTTACAAATCAAATAAATGAAGATGGAACTAATGGAGCACCAGCTTTATATGCTAATATTCCGATAATAGCAATAAAAAATGAAAAGAAGAAAGAAATAAAGCAAAAAATACAAGAAGATAATTTAGCTAAAGAGCTTGAAAAATCAGAAAATATTACTTTAGATATTAAGGATAAAGATATTGAAGAGAAAAATCCAAAAATTCATGAAAATAAAAACACAGTTAGTGACAAAAATGTGGATAAAAAGGAAGAAATTACAGAAAATAATACTAATAAAAAAGTAGTAGAAAATAAATCGCAAAATGCTTCTGAGAAAAAAGAAACTATAAAAAAGAAAAATGCAAGTGATTTGAAGAAAACTACTTCTAAGACAAGCACAACGAAAACAACAAAGAAATAGGTAATTAAACCGAGAATAAGGTCAGGTTAGTATGAAAAGTAAGATTCTAAAAAATATGGATTGGTCTGTAGTAATTTGTGTACTTATACTGATAACAATAGGTTGTATAGAGCTATTTTCAGTAACTGGTTCATCAGATTATGCAGACTTAAAAAAACAATTATTATGGTTTGCAATAAGCATACCAATAGTTTGTGCAATTGTAAGTATAGACTATAATACAATTGCAAAATTATCCAAAATACTGTATGTAGTTATGTTGGCTCTGTTGATTGGAGTAATGTTTACTAAGCCTATAAATGGAGCTACAAGCTGGTATATTATTGGATCTGTTTCATTTCAACCGTCAGAGTTTGCTAAAATATGTGTAATTTTAAGTCTTTCATTAATAATTACAAATATACAAAAAGATGGGAGAAATCAAATAAATAGACCATTGCAATTAATAAAATGTTTATTGGTTGTTGGAATACCAGTTGTATTAATTGTTTTACAACCAGATTATGGAACAGCAATTGCATTTTGTTTAGCAACAGCACTAATTCTTATAGTTGCAGGTTTAGATAAAAAATATATAATAACAGCAATACTACTGGTTGCAATAGCTTTGCCAATATTATATTTTTTTGTTTTACCAAATCATGCCAAAACAAGAATTGATGTATTTTTAAATCCGAATATTGATCCAAGAGGGTCAGGATATAATGTTCTTCAATCAAAGTTGGCAATAGGATCTGGAAAGATTTTTGGAATGGGAATAAAAAATGGAAGCCAAACACAGCTTGGATATTTATACCCACAAACAACAGACTTTATATATTCAGCTATTGGTGAAGAAATGGGATTTGTTGTTGCCGGATTAGTTATTATTCTTTATGTAATATTGATTACAAGGGCTATTAATATTGCAAAAACTGCAAAGGACGACTTAGGTTCATATATTGCCTCTGGAATAGCAGGAATATTTATATTCCACATGGTTGAAAATATTGGAATGACAATGGGATTATTACCTATAACAGGAGTCCCTTTACCATTTGTTAGTTATGGAGGAAGCTCTTTATTAACAAATTGTATATTAATTGGATTGTTACTAAATATAAGTGGAAGAAGAAATAAAGTAATGTTTTCAGAATAAAATGTAAAATAATAAGGTGAAGAAATGTATATTAAAAAAATAAAAATAGGTAATGTAGAATTAAATAATAACTTATTATTAGCACCAATGGCAGGAATAACAGATAGAGCATTCAGAATAATTTGCGAAAAATTTGGTCCAGGACTTGTATGCACAGAGATGATAAGTGCTAAAGGTTTATATTATGATGATAGTAAAACAAAGCAATTATTGAATATGAAAGATGAAAAACATCCAATAGCTGTTCAAATATTTGGAAGTGATATACAATCAATGGGATATGCAGCAGAATATATATCAAAATATGCAGACATTATAGATATAAATATGGGTTGTCCAGCTCCAAAAGTAGTGAAAAATGGTGATGGAAGTAAATTATTATTAGATTTGGATAAAGCAAAATTGATAATAGAAGAAGTGGTTCGAAAATCAAATGTTCCTGTAACTGTTAAATTTAGAAAAGGTTGGGATAATAATAATATAGTTGCGGTTGAAATGGCTAAAATTGCAGAGCAAGCAGGTGCTTCAGCTATAACTATTCATGGAAGAACTAGATCAGAGTTTTATTCAGGGGTTGCTGATTGGGAAATCATTAAAAAAGTTAAAGAAAGTGTTAAAATTCCTGTTATTGGAAATGGGGATATTAAGAATGCTTCTGATGCCAAAAAAATATTTGATCAAACTGGTGTTGATGGAATAATGATTGGAAGAGGAACTTTAGGAAATCCATGGATATTCGAACAAATAAAGTCTGAGTTAAATAATGAAGTATTTAATATTTCAAATAGTGAAAAACTAAGTTTGATTCTAGAGCAGTTGAATTTAGAAATAGAAGACAAAACTGAAAAAGTAGCTATAATGGAAATGAGAAAGCATATAAGTTGGTATATTAAAAATACCAAAGATGCTAGTAAAATACGAGATAAAATAAATCAAATAACTGATAAAAGAGAGCTTATAAATACTTTAACGGAATACTTTAATGTCATATGAATATAAATTAGAAAGAATAGATTTTTATCTATTCTTTTTTGTTATAGTGCGACAGGCATGTCGTTTAACTAATCGGTGCAAGTCCGTATTGGAGGTATATATCGCTAACCAATTAGAG
>CAKPRA010000058.1 GCA_934180065.1 uncultured Clostridia bacterium
TAATTATTAGGAAAGGAAAGAAAATGTTATTAAATGATGTACTGCAAGCTACTGACAATTATTTAAACTCTAAAACTAAAACAGAAAGAAAAAAAATAGGACAATTTTTTACATCAAAAGAAACTGCTTTGTTCATGGCAAATTTAAGCAAATGTCAAAAAGAAAACATTAAAGTTTTAGATGCTGGAGCTGGAAGTGGAATATTAAGTATTGCTCTATTAGAACAATTGAATAATAATGATAAAATAAAAAATATAGAAATAGATTTATATGAAAATGATGAGCAGATTGTTAAGTTATTAGAAGATAATATGCAAAAAGCAAAATTAAAAATAGAAAAGTTACAAAAATATAATATAATAAAAGAAAATTTTATAACTAAAAATAAAGATAATTATAATAAAATATATGATATTGTGATAAGCAATCCACCATATAAAAAAATTGGCAAAAATGATATTGAAGCAACTATAATGGAAAATGTTATATATGGACAACCTAATATGTATTTTTTATTTATGGCTATGGCAGAGAGATTACTTAAAGTTGATGGAGAATTAATATTTATTGTACCTAGATCATGGACTTCGGGTACTTATTTTAAGAAGTTTAGAGAAGTTTTTTTAAATAATGTTAAATTAACCAATATACACCTTTTTGTAAGTAGAGATAAGGTTTTTAATAAAGAAAATGTATTACAAGAAACAATGATTTTGAGAGCTTTAAAAACAAACAAAGAGCAAAAAGATATTATAGTTACTCAATCATATAGCAATGATGATTTTGACAATATAAGCACATATAATATTGATTATAATATTTGTGTGGAAAAAGAAAATGAAAGATACGTTTATTTACCATTAGATAGCAATGACATTAATGTATTGAAAACAATAAATGGTTTTAATACTAAATTACAGGATATAGGTTTAAAATTAAAAACAGGGTTAACAGTTGATTTTAGAAATGAAGAATATTTAGAAAAGAATGCATCTAATAATAATGTTCCTTTACTATCTTCAATTCATTTTAAAAATGGTGTAATTAAATTTCCAAGTAATGAAGATGAAGCTCAATATATTAGAAAAGATAATAGAGCTTTATTGCAAAAGAATACTAATTATTTACTTATAAAAAGATTTAGTAGTAAAGAAGAAAAAAGAAGAATACAACCAGCAATGTTTTTTAAAAATGATTTTGAAGAGTATGATTTTATATCAACTGAAAATCATGTTAATTTTATCGGAAGTATTGACAATAAGGAATTAGAAAAAGACTTAATTTATGGTCTTTATGGAATTTATAATAGTACATTATATGATAAATATTATAGGATTCTTAATGGTTCAACACAGGTAAATGCTACTGAAATTAATAATATTCCTATTCCAAAAGAAAATCTTATAGAAGAAATTGGAAAGAAATTGCAAACAAAAGAAAATATTACAACAGAAATATGTGATAGTATTTTATTGGAGGCGATAAGTAATGAGTAAATTAGAACAGGCAAAAGATATATTAGAAAAAATAGGAATGCCAAAAGCACAGCAAGCTGATTTATGTGCATATACTTTGTTAGCTTTGCTAAATATAAAAGAAAAATCAAAATGGAATACAGCAACAAATGAATACATAAGGATTCATGATATAATGGAATTTATAAAGCAAAATTATGGAGTTGCTTATGCTGAAAATAGTAGAGAAACTTTTAGAAAACAAGCTATGCATCATTTTAGAATTGCAGCTTTAATAGAAGACAATTTAAAAGCAACTAACAGTCCAAATTATAGATATAGAATAACAATTGAGGCATTGAATTTAATAAAGAAATATGGAACTAAAGATTGGAATAAGGAATTAGCTAAATATTTAAAAAATCACGAGAAATTAATTAGTATATATGAAAATAAAAGAAACTTAACAAAGATTCCAGTTAAAATTAATGGGAAAAATTTTGAATTTAGTACAGGAAAGCATAATGAATTGCAAAAAGCCATAATAGAAGAATTTGCACCTAGATTTGCACAAAATAGTATTGTTCTCTATGTTGGAGATACTAAAGATAAAGATTTGTATAAAGATGTAGAATTACTGGAGAAATTAAAAATATCAATGGGTGATCACGAAAAATTACCAGATGTTATTTTATACCAAAAAGAAAAAAAGTGGATATACTTTATTGAAGCTGTTACAAGTGTTGGACCTATAAGTCCAAAGAGAATTGTTGAAATTACTGATATGACAAAAGATTGTAAATTAGGAAAGATATATGTTACAGCATTTCTTGACATGAAAACATTTAAAAAATTTACTGAACAATTAGCATGGGAAACAGAAGTGTGGTTGAGTGAAATGCCAGATCACATGATACATTTAAACGGAGATAAATTCATGGGACCAAGAAATTAAAAACAAGATTTAGAAGGAGTTTTGACTTCTTCTTTTTTTGATTGGAGGAAAAGAAAATTTATAACGAAAGTAAATTAGATGAAGTATTTTTATCATACGATAAAATATTATATAGGTTAAATATAAAAAACATAAAAACAAAAGATAATAAAGAAATAACACATAAAGATTTGAGAAAAGCTATAACAGTTATGCAACGAAAACATAAAAATTGTAGGTGGAAAAGTGAAAAAATCAGAAGTAGAAATTTTTATATTCTTATTGAAGGCTATTATTGGTTAATCAATGTATATTTCAATAGCAATATGAAGTTAATTGATGCAGATATATATTTTTTTGAAGAATTAATAAAACAATATGAAGAAATATTAAAATTAGAATCTAAAAATTTATTTGACAAAGATATGAAAATGCAAGAGTTAGTAATTTACTTTAATAAAAAATATGAAACAGTTGAAAAAGCAATTTGGAAAATGATAAAGGTTCATAGTAATTATAGATATGTTGTAAATAATGAATATGTTATTACTAAAGAAGGTATAGAGTGGCTTTGCAAAAATTGTTTTAAGCAAAAGTATTTAGAAGTATTAGAAAGTTATAAAATGAATCTAACAGAAGAATTTATTAGAGCTGGCTATATATATGATAATTTTTTTCATAAAAATTAAAAAAGGGCGCTGACAAATAGCTAAAAATACGTTATAACGTTATCATAATCGATTATATATAGCATATATGCTAAAGTTTAGAAGGAGGATAAAAATGGTTGATAAGAAATCTGTTAGAGAATTGTTTAAGGCGATTGAAGAACAATTTAATTTTGACCTTGTAGAATTAGATAAGTATAAAGAAGTTGTAAATCGCAGAAGGAATAAATCAGATCTTATTGAAAATTCAGTTAGTAAACAAGATTTTGATTTGATACAAGAATATTTTGAGATAGAAAACGAAGCCTCATCAATTGAAATGGAAGAGGCTTTTGTAAGAGGATTTTCGACAGCATATCAATTACTTATAGATTCATTGATATAACTGGAGGTGTTTTAAATTAATAACATTGAAATGAGAATAAATACAGTTAATAAAATACTAAAATTTCTAAAACTAGATTTATTAAATGATGAAGAAAAACAAGTTATATACGAGATAGCAAAAGCTACTAAAAAAACAGATTTACAAAAAAGAAGATTCTATATGGTATATAATGTTGGACCAAATGCAAAAGAACATAATACATATAAAAAAGTAGCAAGTTTTTATGAGTGTTCAACTGGAGCAATAAGAAGTTCAGTAATGAATGTTGTTGTAGCTTTATATCATTTACCAGATGATAAATTTAGTGTTTTAGAAAATATACTTAATAAGTATGAAAAATAATAATATTATTAGAATTAGAGCTTAGATAAAACTAGGCTCTTTTTTGTTAGGAAGTGAGAATTTGAATTTTAATACAAAGGAAAGAAGAAAAAGTATTAAGGTTATAGTTTCAGATGAAGAAAGAAGTTTAATAGAGGCAAAAGCAAATTTTTATGGATATAGGACAATTGCAGGTTATATTAGAGATACAGCTATATATGAAAAGGTTACTAATGTTGATTTAAAAAGTAAAAATGAATTATATGAGGCTTATAGTAATAATACAAAAGAGTTAAAGAAAATTGCAAAAGAATTTAGACATTTTAGCAAATATGCAACTCAAATTTCGCAGGAAGATATGAAAAATATTTCTATTGCAATGTTTACTATATTAAAAAAGCAAAAACAAATGTTACAATTTATTGAAAATAAATTAGATATTGATATTTGGCAAGAAATAAATAAAAAGGATCATATAGATTGCCAGTAACAAAAAGAGAGGCACATTATGGTTCGCCTAAAGAATTAATAAATTATATATTAGATGAAAAACACGATGGCGAAAAAGTAGGTCAAGTATCATCAATAAATTGTAATCCAGAGACAGCATTGTTAGAATTTAGAGATATACAAAGAAAATACAATATGAAGGGAAGTAGAGTAGCATATCATATAATACAAAGTTTTTCTCCTAAAGATGATATAACAGAAGAACAGGCCAATGAAATTGGAAAAAGATTGTGTGAAGAATTGTATCCAGATTATCAATGTATAATTTCAACACATATAGACAAAGGACATATACATAATCACATCTGCTTGAATGCTATAAGTTTAGATGGTAAAAAACTAGAAGATAGGCTTTCAAATGAAAAAGAAGGCTTATATGGACTTAGTGATACAAGTGATAAAATTGCAGCTGAATATGGCTGTTTTATTATGCCTAGAAAAACATATTTGAAATCTAAAACAAAGGATTATTATCATCAATATAAAGAGCAAAGTTGGAAAGAAAAAATAAAAGAAGATATAGAAGGAATATTACCAAAATGTGATTCATTAGAAGAATTTTTAGATGAATTATCAATTGCTGGTTATGAAGTAAGAAGGGGGAAAAATCTATCAGTTAAATGTATAGGAATGGAACGATTTGCAAGATTAAATACAATTCATAGTAGTTTAAGCACAAGTATTCTATATAAGTATTTCAAAAATAAAGATAATATAAATCTAACTGAAATTGATTTTGATGAAAATAATTTTAATGTAGATATGTTATCAAAAATAGTGGAATCTAAAACTGCAATTGAAAAAAGTAGTATTCAAACAGAAGGAAGGAAATATAGCGAATATCAAAAAACACGTTATCAGGAAATTAAAAGATTTTATAATTTAAAGCAACAACTGGAGTATTTAGATAAATATAATATAAAGTCTTTTGACGATATTGAAAAGCAAATAGAATTTAAACGATCAGAAATAAAATCTAAAAATATAACCTTAAAGAAAAATAAAAAGAAATATGATGCAATATTAGAAAGAACAGAAAAAGCACAGGATTATATTAGACTTTACAAAGTCTATGAGTATGCTAGAAGTTATCAAGAACAAGATCCAAAGTATGTAATGCCAAAAGAAGTAGAAATATTTTTGGATTTGCAAAATGAATTACAAATAAATTCATTAGATGAAGCTAGAAGTTTAATAAAATCTACAAGACAAGAAAGAATTGATATAAACAAAACTAAAAAAGAAATACTAGATTTACAAAGAGAGTTAAATCATTTAGACACAATAAAAGAAGAAAAGCTAATACAAAGTGGTTTGTTTATATATAATATAAAATTTGGTGGTAATCACATAGATTATAAAAAATCTAAAGATGATATATATTGCATTATATTGCCTTATACAAAAGAAAGAATATATATACCAAAGAAATATACTACATTTAATGAGAAATATCAGTATTATACTTTATTTTTGGTAGATGACAAAGAATACGAGTTGTATGATGAAAATGATAATAAAATTCAAAGTATAACTGGTAAAGATTTAGAAGAACACGTTATGGAAAAGAAAAAAGAAATAGATAAATTGTATAGTTATTAAAATTAGGGCTTAAGAGTAATCTTGGGCTCTTTTTTTGTTGCAATTTACAAAAGAGGAGGGATTAAGTGATTAAATTATTAAGCCTATTTACAGGAATAGGCGCATTTGAAAAAGCATTAGAAAGATTAAATGCAGAATATGAATTAGTTGGATTTAGTGAAATAGATAAGTATGCAATAAAAAGTTATTGTGCAATACACAATGTTACAGAAGATAAAAATTATGGAGATATAAGTAAAATTGATGAAAAGAGTTTACCAGATTTCGATATAATGACATGGGGGTTTCCATGTCAAGATATTAGTATTGCTGGTAAATTAAAAGGCATTAAAGAAGGAAAAACAAGAAGCGGGTTATATTATGAAGGTTATAGAATTTTAAAAACTAAAAAGCCTAAAATAAGCATAATAGAAAATGTTAAGAATTTAACAAGTAAAAGGTTTAAAAATGAATTTGAATCTATATTAAAGGATATATCAGATTTAGGTTATAACAATTATTGGCAAGTTTTAAATGCTAAAGATTATGGAATACCACAAAACAGGGAGAGGGTTTTTATTATAAGTATAAGAAAAGATATAGATAATGGTAAATTTACTTTTCCAGAGAAAATACCATTACAATTAAAATTAAAAGATTTACTGGAAGATGTGGTAGATGATAAATACTATTTAACTGAAAAAGGAATCGGAAGGCTTATAAAGAAAAATAATAAATTAATTAGAAACAATGATAATCCAGATGTAAGTTCTTGTATAATTGCAGGTTATCATAAAATGGATGGTAGAAATAATCAATACATATCAGAGCAAAACAAACCTAAAAGAATAGGTGGAATTTATGATACAGAAGAAAGAAAAAGACAAGCAGGAAGTATTTATGATTCAAATGCTATTTCTCCAACATTAACAACAATGTTTCCAGGAGGAGATAAACAACCTTTTGTACTCGTAAACGAAGGTACTAAAAAAGGTACATCAGAAGCAAGAGAAGGTGATTCAATAAATATTTCATACCCTAATAATATGAGAAAAAGAGGTAGAGTAGGAAAAGAAGTATCGCAAACTATATTAACATCTCCTAATATGGCAGTAGTTGAAAATGCAAATAAACCAATATGTTTAAATGCTAACAAAAATGTAAGTATTCAAGATAGGATATATGATGAAGAAGGTATTGCAGCAACAGTAACAGCGAGTGAATTTAGATCTAAAATAGCAGAAAGAAAAATGTTTAATCCATATAATGATAAAGAAATAAAAGATGTAGCACCAACACAAACAGCAAATTGTGGATGCTCAACATCTAGTGCAGCAGTATTAATATCAGAGGATGGAAAGAATTACTTAAAAATAAGAAAGTTAACACCTTTAGAATGTTGGCGACTTATGGGATTTGATGATGAAGATTTTTATAAAGCAAAAGATGTTGGAGTATCAGATACTCAACTATATAGACAAGCTGGCAATAGTATTGTTGTAAATGTTTTAGAAAAAATAATTGAGGGTTTGTTAAAATAAACAACACACCATAAGATAAATGATAATTTTTTCTTTTATGGTGTAAATTTTTATAATTTATGTTATAATTCCTATGTATATAAAAAATCAAGGAGGCTATAAATGTTAGATAATATAGAAGTTTTATACCATAGCAGTATAAGAATTAATAAAGAAAAAATAATTTATATAGATCCATTTAAAATAAATAAAAATTATAATGATGCAGACATTGTTTTTATAACACACGATCATTATGACCATTATTCTGAAGAAGATATAGATAAGGTTATAAATGAAAACACTACTATTATAATACCAGAAGAATTATTAACAAAATTATTAAGAAAAGGCATAAATAAAAATGCAATTATTACAGTAGAGCCAAATAAAAATTATATGGTGCAAGGAATTAAATTTGAAACAATACCAGCTTATAATACAAATAAAACATTTCATCCAAAAGAAAATGGTTGGGTTGGTTATATTATTATAATAAATGGTATTAGATATTATATTGCAGGAGATACAGATATTACAGAAGAAAATAAAAAAGTAAAATGTGATGTAGCTTTTGTTCCAGTTGGAGGAACATATACAATGGATTTTAAAGAAGCAGCACAATTAATAAATGAAATAAAACCTAAAATAGCAATTCCAATTCATTATGGTAGTCTAGTTGGAACAGAGCAAGATGCAATAGATTTTGTAAGATTATTACACCCAGAAATAAAAGGTATAATTTTAATGAAACAATAAATGAAAGA
>CAKPRA010000059.1 GCA_934180065.1 uncultured Clostridia bacterium
CAAAGTAGTGTGAGAGTTGTAGTGCCCTCGTTTAAGTTTGGAGGTATTAAGATTTTATTTAAAAGCTCCCAAGCTGCGCGTCACTTTTTTTAATATATATATTCACATTTCCTGCTCTACTAAATTTAATTTTTATGTGAATTGTAACTTAAAAAGAGAATATTTTTTAAATATTCTCTTTTAATATTGTCTAGATTAAAATTTAAGTGTATAATATGTTTGTTTTGTGAAATACGATGGAAAAAATGAAAGGAAGAGTTTTATGGAATCAAAAAAAGGTAAGGAAATTATAGAATGGTTAATTTGTATTTTGATAGCTCTTATTATAGTTGCTATAATTAAATCTTTTATAGGTTTTCCAACCGTTGTAAGTGGTAGCTCTATGGATTCTACTTTAAAAAATGGAGATCGTTTATGGGTTAGTAGAATTGGAATTGAAATAAATAAATACCCAAAACAAGGTGATATTATTACCTTTGAGGCTCCTGCAAATGACTATATAGCAAAGGGTATTGCAAATACCAATAATCCTGTAGCACTTTACAATGATAATTCAAAAAGTTTTTTTGAAAAAATAATATCATCTATTTCAATATTTGGTGAAACTAGTTATATAAAAAGAGTTATTGGATTACCTGGAGATCATATTGAAATAAAAGATAATTCTGTATATGTTAATGGTGAAAGGTTAAATGAAGATTATTTAGACTATGGAACAGAAACTACTGATAAAGATGGCTCTTTTACAGATATAGTTGTACCAGATGGATATATCTATGTACTAGGTGATAATAGGTCTGTATCAGCTGATAGTAGAAGATTTGGTTGTATACCTATTGATAAAATCGAGGGAAAAGCAGTATTAAGATTTTGGCCATTAAATAAATGGAAACTAATAAAATAATATACCAAGGAGGAATTTTTAATTGAGTGCTAAAAATGTAGTTGAAGAAAAATATCCTATTGAATTAGTAAATAAAAATTTAGAGCTGATATATGTAGGCTTGTTGCTTGAAAATCCAAAATCAATATCAAAATTTTACTTGTCATATGAGGATAGCCAATTTTCAGATGAAATGGCATTAAATATTTATAAAAGTATTTTATTTACAGAGGGGGGAAGTTTTGCTCCGGAAAATGTTAAAAGAGCATTTACATATCCTAAAACGTCTGAAGATATATATCAATTTAAACAAAAATTAAAAAAAGAAGTTGCTACTAAAAATTATAATATTGAATCAGTATATGTTAAATTAAAAAAACTATTTTTATTAAAAAAATATTATATAACAGCACCTACAAAGAAAATTCAAGATGAAATTTTAGAAATTAAAAATTACAAAAGATATAAGGAAATGACAATTGATGAACTTGAAAATATTGTCGCTGAAGCTAGTGTAAAAAGAGGAATAAGTGAAGGTAGATTAAATAGTAATGTTACTGATTTTTTATTATCAGGAGAAAATACACTTACAAGTGGAATTGATTTACCATTTAAAATTTTAACAGAGGTATTTAAAGGTATAAGATTAGGTGAAACTATGTCTTTTGCAATGCCTTCAAATAGCGGTAAAAGTAGATTTACTATAAATGTTGCTGCTCATCTAGCTTTTGTTGAAAAAAAGAAGGTTTTAATTATTTCTAATGAGATGTCAGAAGAAAAGATGAAATTATGTCTTATTACTACAATTATAAATAATCCAAAAATACAAAAAATGGTTGGATGTAAGCTTAGAGTTTCAGAAACACAGCTACTAGACTTTAAGTATAAACCAGACAAAAAATCTTCTGTGAAAGTTGATGAAAAAGGTTATATTTTGCAAGAAGATAATGAAACTCATGAACATTTTATAGATAAATTAATTAAATATTCTTCAGAGTTCAATGATGTTATAAAAGTTACAGATTGGCTTGATAATCAAATTGATAATCCAATTTGCTTTATGCATATAGCTGATCATACGAATGATGATCTTTATAAGATAATTTTGAATTATTATTATAAAGAGGGGGTTGAATACGTTTTTTATGATACACTTAAAAATGATATAAATCATATTGGTGATGGAGATGAAATAAAAAGAACAGCTACAATACTTTCTAATATAGCTCAAAGGTACAAAATTTTTATAGGTTCGACTTTGCAGTTATTAGAAAGCACAACTGCTCCACTGAATTTAACAATTAATGATATGGCAGCAAGTAGAACTGTGAAAGAAGTGTTAGATACATTGTGCTTATTTAAGCAGATTACAAGTGAAACTTATAGAGATTATGAGTATTCAGAAGTAGAAGAATCAAAACAATATAAAGATTTAGAATTTTATGAAGATCCAAATGTTAGATATTATGCTTGTGTTGTTGATAAAAATAGGGCTGGTGCAAAGCCAAAGCTATTATTTAGATTGAACTTAGCATATAATGAATGGTTTGAATTAGGGTACTTAAGAATGAAACAAAAGTTGAAATGAGGTTGTAGAATTTATGCAGAAGATATCTTTACAAAAAAGGAGTTTTTTCAATAGTATAGGTTTAGATATAAATAATTTACCTGCTGAATTGCAAATAAAGGCAAATAGTATACAAAAAAAATTGCCATTAGAAGATTTAAAGTTTTTAAGTCTGAAAAGTTTGACAATTCCAAAAGTGAAGCATTTTAGATTAAAAAATCTATTCGGAACTGATAATGTAAAACTTGATAATATGACATGGATAGATATATTTTCAAATAGTGAAAAAACAGATGAAATAATTAAATTATATTTTAAAAATCCAAATTATTATTATAAAGAGCTTAGAAAATTAGATCAATCTGAGCTTAATCATAATAATCCAATAGAGCTTTATGAAAGTAATGGAAAATTTTTTATAAAAGAAGGAACTGCTAGATTGTCTTTAATGATGATAAAATATTTATTAGAGATGTCCAGAGCTCAATCAAAAGAAGAAAAAATAATTATTAATAAGCAATATATTTTTGCTGGAAGTGTTAGGTCAATTCCTAAAGACAGAGATATTATGTACTTGATAAATATGCTATTTGAAATATATGGTTCAAAGTTAAAATTACAAAAAGTTGATAATGATAATGAATGTAGTTATATTATGAAATATGATGAGAGGAAATTTGAAATAAATTCAAAGTCTGATTTGGAGAATTTTATTAAAAATAGTTATTTACCAAAAGAATATAAAAGTACTGAAAAATTTAAAATAAAATTGCAAAATATTTCAAGGATTGGAATTGAATATAAAGAAAATGAGGAAATTGTAGATCAATTTTTAGTTATGGGAAAAATATTTCCTAATTATGAAATTTTTGTGAAATATTACAAAAAGATGATGAAATATAACTTAGAAGATAAATTAATCGAAAAGTTAGACTTAAAGAATATTACATATGATGACATTTTAAAGAAATTAATAAAAATTGTAAAACAAGAAGAGATTGGTATGGGAAAATTGGAATTAAAAGATAAAATTGATAATAATGAAGAATTGAAAAATATGGTATCTAAAAAAGTAGGTTCAAAAAAAGAGATTTTGAAAAAAAATAATGCAAAGAAAGTAAATAAAAAAAATGAAAAAGTTGATAAAAAAGAGCATGAAGAAGATAAAGAAAATGAAGAAAAATTAATACTTGAGGAAAAATTAAAAACAGCTAAAGATTCTGCAAATGCTCAAATAAAAGAAATTTTAGATAATATAGAAAAGATATATTATAAATTGAAAACAGAAGAATCAAAATTTTTTGATTTAGCAAGCAGTACAAATATTGAGCTTAATATAGATAAAATTAATGATGATTCTATAAATTCAAATATAAATTCTATAAAAGAAAACATTTTTACTTTAAAGAAGAAAATAGATGAAATGGATAAAATTGAAGATGTTAATTATATTAACGAGTTTTTTAAAGATATTGTAAAAATATCAAATGATAAAAATATTTTAACAGAATTTTCAGATGAAATGAAAAGTATATATACAATTTGTTTTAATAAAAATATTCAAAAAATGATTACAGATTCTAAATTGAAAAAGTTAGATAAACAGAGAAAAGAAATTGAAAGTGAAAAATGCTCTTTTTTTAGTAAATTGATAGGTAAAGCTAAATTAAAACAGGCAAAACTAGATAATATAAATCTTAAAGAGCAATTAATTTTGACAGAATCTCAATTTTCAAATAGCTCTTATTATTCTATTGAAGATGGATTAGCTGAGCTTTATGCTTATGATAGAACTGAGGAGGATTTTAGTTGTTTATCTGAAATTAAAATATATATAAAGAATTTAGAAACAAATAATCAGATAAAATCTATGACAGACCAAGAAAAATTAACAAGAAGAATAAAAGAGCGTATTGAACAACAACGCAATTTACCACAATTGGTACTTTCAAAGGAAAAAAGAAAATTTTTTAGTAAAGCTCAAATAAATTTAGTTCAAGAAAAAAATAATGAATTAAAACGTGTTATTCAAATAAATAGAGCTAATTCTTTAAAGTTGCAAAACACAGGTATGATACCAATTATTGGTAATATTAAAACAACAAAGGCAGTAAAGAAATTTATTAATAATTTGGGTCAAATAGAAAAATCTATTGAATCACAAAATACATAAGTAATAGTAAAGAGCTGGAAAATTATATTCTAGCTCTTTTTGTATTAAGTTCTAGGACAATCTTAAGGCGAATACAATTAAACAAAAATATTTGCCGGAGGTTGTTAACATGAAAAATTATTCAATAGAACAACGTGCTTGTAGTTTAGCACATTATATAGTAGATTCAAAAGATACAGTTAGAGGAGCAGCTAAAAAATTTGGTGTAAGTAAAAGTACAGTACATAAGGATGTATCTGAAAGATTAATAAAAATTAATCCTGCATTAGCGGGTGAGGTAAGAGAGATTTTAGATGAAAACAAAGCTGAAAGACATATAAGAGGTGGAATGGCAACAAAATTGAAATATAGCAAACAACATGAAAGAAATTAAAAGAAATATAGATATTATGGTAATTATATGTTATAATAACACAGATGATAAAAAAAGAAAGAGGGATAATTAATGAAAAAACCAGAATTGCTAGCACCAGCAGGATCTTTTGAAAAAGCAAAAACAGCATTTTTATATGGAGCAGATGCAGTATATGCAGGAACTTCATCATTATCATTAAGAACTAGAGCTGAAATGCAAGATAATGATTTAGAAAAAACAATAAACTATGCACATAAAATAGGAAAAAAGGTTTATACTACAATAAATATATATGCCTGGGATGATAAATATGATGAAATAGTTAAACAGGTAAGAATGTTAGCAAAATTAAAAGTAGATGCTATCATAGTTGCCGATGGAGGAATTGTAGATATAATAAAAAAAGAAGCACCAGATATTGATATACATATAAGTACACAAGCTAATATTGTAAGTAGTCATTCTGCAAATTTTTGGAGAAATGTAGGAGCAAAAAGAGTAATATTAGGAAGAGAGCTAAATAAAGAGCAAGTAAAACAGATAATAAATGATACACCAAAAGATTTAGAAACAGAGATTTTTGTTCATGGAGCAATATGTTTTGGATATTCTGGAAGATGTTTTTTAAGTGATTTTCTTGCAGGTAGAAGTGCAAACTTAGGGGATTGTGCTCAAAGTTGTAGATGGGCATATAATGTATATGTAGAAGAGCATAATAAACCAGGAAATTTAATGCCTGTAGAAAATGATGATAAAGGAACTTATATTTTCTCATCAAAGGACTTATGTTTAATTAAAGAAATTCCAGAAATTATAGACATGGGAGTAGATAGCTTAAAAATAGAAGGTAGATTAAAAACTGAATATTATTTAGCATCTGTTGTAAATGCATATAGAAATGCTATTGATGATTATTTTGAAAATCCAGAAAATTATGATTATACAAAATATCTTAAAGAGCTAGAGAAAACAAAAACAAGAGGATTAACCACATTTTACTTTGATGATAGAAATAATAAAGATTTTCAAGAATATGAGGGAAAACAATATAATCCAGATTTTGAATATGGTGGAAAAATAATAGACTGCTCTGATTCAAAAGCAATTGTAGAAATAAAAAATAAACTTATTGTAGGTGACAAATTGGAAATAATAATTCCTGGAAAAATAGAGCCTTATTCATTTGAAATAAAGAAGTTATGGGATACAGAAACAGATGAATCAGTGCAATTTGTAAATCCTGGAAAAGCAGGACAAAGTATAAAGATTGAACTTCCAATATCTGTAGAAAATGGGTGGATTTTAAGAAGAAAGAAATAAACAAAATTATTGACAATGATACGTACATTGGATAAAATATAAAAAAAACATATGAAAAGGAGTTTTGGTATGAATCTAATTGATGAAAATATAGAAAAAGAATCTGAAGAGAAACAAAAAAAAGTTGTCAAAATAATTGTTGGTGCAATTGTTATTTTAATAATTACAGCAATTCTAATACTGGTAATTCATCAAATAAAGGTTAAAAATACATTAACATTTTCAATTGATAATGAGAATCAAAAATTTTCATCAGATTTATTTTTAATGTCTGATTCGAAAAAACTGTATACATCTGATGATGGTCAAATATATATTTCTGTAAAAAAGTTAGCAAGTATGTTAAATGTAGGTTATTATAATGATGAATATAAAATTAAAGGTGAAGATACTACTAAGTGTTTTATAAAAACAGAAAATGAGTATACTTCATATATATCAGATTCACCTAACATATATAAAGTTATTGACCTAAGTGAAATTAAGAATAATCAAGATAATCAGAAAAATAATAATAGTAATAATAAAAGCAATGAAACAGCAGTGCAAGAAAATGATTTAGAATATGAGTATTTTACTATAAATAATGGGGTAAAATATGTAAATAATGAAATATATGCAAGTAAAAGTGCTATAGAGCTTGGATTTAATGTTTCTATATCATATGATGCTAAAAATAAATCAGTAAAAATATATACTTTAGATGCGCTTATGAAAGCAGCAAAAAGTAAAGATGTGAGTAATGTTGTAGAGCAATATGAAAATAACTATTACAATAAGAAATTATTGAAATATGGATATGTGTTAGTTAGAGATCCGAATAATAATGATTACGGTATTACTAATTATGTAAATTATCAAAATGGTAATTATGTTGTTAGCTGTAAATATTCAGAAATAAAATTTGTTGAGAGCCTAAATTCAGTTATAGTAACAACTTCTGAAGATAATGGACAAGGACTTTTAAGTCTTGAATCAACAGGAAATGCAAAAAAGGTTGTTGAACCAATATATCAATATATGAAACAATTGAGTGAAGATGGAAGTTTATATTTGGTAAAAGAGAATAATCGATATGGTATAGTAAAGATAACTAAAGATGAGGGAGAGGTAGAAGCAAAAACTGTTGTAAAATCTGCATATGAAGAAATTGGAATAACTGATAATATAAAATATGATGATATGTCAAATAAATATATTATAAATAATAAATACATTCCAGTTAAACTAAATAACAAATGGGGAATTATATCAACTGAAGGTAGAATTTTAATTGTACCTCAATATGATCATATAGGTTGTGCTAAAAATGAAAATGGAAAACCAGTAATAGTTTTACCGGAATTAAGAGAAGGTATTGATGTAATAGTATTTGGTAACGACGTTCCTTCTGCTGATAATAAAACAACAACAATCAGCTATAAAATGATTAAAGCAACAACAAATGAACAGATTGGAATGGATGCATCTTCAATCTATTCTGTATACGAAAACAATAAGAAGGAATATTATATGAGTGTTATTTTACCAAACCAGAGCGTAACAAGTTTTAATATATATAATGTTTATCTTTCTCGCAAACCAGAAAGTTCAATAACTCAAAATTAATATATCATAAATAAAAAAGGGGAGTTTTTTTAACTTGCTCTTTTTTTGCAATTAAAAAATAATACATAATCTAATACAATGTAACTTGTTGGTACCCACCTTAACTCCACTTTTTAAATATATACATATACTATATCTAGTAATAATTATGAAATTGTAAATTGACTATCTAATTTTTGTCAAGACTTTTTTTATAAATTTATTATATTATTTTTTTGTATGGCAAACAAGCGA
>CAKPRA010000060.1 GCA_934180065.1 uncultured Clostridia bacterium
GAAATCAGAATTAAATAGAAAATAATGGCTGTAAAGTAGATATACAAAGATTTACAGAAGTTAAGGGAAAATTACTGTATAAAGCATATTTTTCTTTACATTTCGCTATTTCTGTGTTATAATAGTTTCATTAAAATAAAGGAGGCCTCTTTATGGAGAGCGCAAGCTTATATTTACCTAAAGCAGAAATTCTCGAAATTTTATGTCCAAAAAACTTTAAAGGAACTGAAGTATGGACAATCTATCCAGCCAACATCTATGACTTCTATGATTCTCCAGAGGAAGTTTCATACTTCTATGTAGAATTTCTGGGAAACAAAACTAAACCTATGACAGCATTAATGGGCATTAATTTAAGTGCTTTAGCATTCAGACCTCATTTGATGCAAGAAAATGATTTCGATACATTAAAAGAAGCACTTGAATTATTTGATAATGACTATTTATGTTTGGCATGTGGCTCTAGAATTTTCCCATAGGCATCAAAAAATCCCCCATTATGGGGGATTTTTTATTTTGCATAATCAATTACTCTTGTTTCTCTTATAACATTTACTTTTATTTGTCCAGGATATTCCATCTCATCTTCAATACGTTTTGCAATATCTCTAGATAAAACTGTCATTTGATCATCAGATATTTTTTCTGGTTTTACTAAAACTCTTATTTCTCTACCTGCTTGAATAGCAAATGATTTTTCAACACCATCAAAAGAATCAGCAATTCCTTCAAGGTTTTGTAAACGTTTTATATAATTTTCCAAAGTTTCTCTTCTTGCACCAGGTCTTGATGCAGAAATAGCATCAGCAGCTTGAATTAGAACTGCTTCAATACTTTGAGGTTCAACATCTTCATGATGTGCTTCAACTGCGTTAATTACTATTGGATTTTCCTTATATTTTTTTAGAATTTCTACTCCTATCTCAACATGTGTTCCTTCCATATCATGATCTAAAGCCTTTCCAATATCATGTAATAATCCTGCTCTTCTGGCTATCTTAGTATCTAAGCCTAATTCATCAGCCATAATTCTAGCTAAGTTTGAAACTTCGATTGAGTGATTTAAAACATTTTGTCCATAACTTGTCCTATACTTTAATTTTCCAATTAATTTGACTAAATCAGGATGGAGACCAATTACTCCAGTTTCCATAACAGCTCTCTCACCTTCTTCTTTGATGATTGCTGATACTTCTTCTTTGGCTTTTTCAACCATTTCCTCGATTTTGGCAGGATGGATTCTACCATCATCAATTAATTTTTCAAGTGCTATTTTTGCTACTTCACGTCTTAGTGGATCAAAACCTGAAATAACAACAGCTTCTGGAGTGTCATCAATAATTAGATCAATTCCAGTTAGTGTTTCTAATGTTTTAATATTTCTTCCTTCTCTACCTATAATTCTACCTTTCATGTCATCACTTGGTAATGAAACTATAGATACAGTAGTTTCAGATGTATGATCTGCAGCACATTTCTGTATTGCATAACCTATAATCTCTTGAGCATTCTTTTTTGCTTTTTCTTTTGCTTCTTCATCTAGTCTTCTAATAACTTCAGCTTTTTCTGTGACAATTGATTTCTCAACTTCAGAAAGTAAATATTGTTTTGCTTCTTCTATAGATAATCTTGAAATTCTTTGCAATTCATTTGTCTGTTTTTCAATTATTTCTTCAATTTCAGACCTTCTTGCTTCAATTTCATTATCCTTTTTTTGTAAATTTAATTCTCTTTGCTCTAGTTGCTCTAATTTGTTTTCCAAATTTTCTTCTTTTTGCAATATTCTTCTTTCTTGCAATTGTACTTCGCTTCTTCTTTCCTTAATCTCATCATCTAACTCTTTTCTTGAATTCATTATTTCTTCTTTTGCTTTAAAAATTTCTTCCTTTTTTCTATTCTCAGCTTCTTTTGCAGCAGATTCAATAATTCTTTTTGCTTCTTGCTCTGCACCATTTAATTTAGATTCAGCAATTTTTTTTCTTAATGCATATCCTACAAAAAAGAAAATAATTGCAGAGATTAGAAAGACAGCGATATTGATTATTATATTCACAATCTAACACCTCTTTCTATTTAATTTTCAATGTACAGTTTAAATATATATAATTTTATTTTTTTAATATATTTCTACTAACAATCATATTTTATATTTATTATTGTAAACTGTCAAGTGATTTTTGATAAGATATAAAATTTTAGTATCATAAAGTGAATAACCACAAACATTTACTTTTTAAATATATACATATGTGGCAATTGTTAATAATTATAAAGTGTAAATAATATTCATAAAGATACTATTTACAAGACATATAAATAGATTGAAAAAAAGTGTAAAATCGTACCTCCTAAAACAAAAAAATGCCATATTGAATGCATATATTTAACTTTTTTTCCTATTCCATAAATTATAGCTCCTATAGAATATACAATTCCTCCAGCAATTAATAACATAACCCCTCTAATATCTAAATTGTTACATAACTGTTTCATAGCAAATATAATAGCCCATCCCATAACCAAATAGCATATCATTGAAAATGTTTTAAATTTTTCTATACTAATAGAGTTAAAAACAATTCCTAAAATAGAGCTAGCTAATATTATACCAAATATTGTCCAACCCAATGGTCCTTTTAAAGTTATTAGTGTATATGGTATATAGGTTCCTAAAATTAATAAAAATATACTACAATGATCAAACACTCTAAACACCTTTTTTACTTTTCTAGTAGACTTAAAACTATGATATAATGTAGACATTAAATATAATATTATTAAAAAACTTCCATATAAAGAAGCACTTACCACTCCTCTTGATACACAATCTGTTACAGCCTTAATTATACAAAGCACAAGTCCAGCAATAGATAAGCCCACTCCTACTCCATGTGATATCGCACTTATAAGCTCTTCAGATAAGCTATATCTAGGCATTTCTTTTATTACCAAAGCATTATTATCTTCCATCATTCAACCTCCTATTTTGATTTTATAAACATTTATTTAATTACAATAAATCAAATTTAATATTTCCTTGTCCATTCTCACAGCAAACGGTTGCAATCGCACCATTTATTATTGTAAGATTTGGACCTTTATGAGATACATCTGCATCATATATTATTGGAATATTCAATTTAGAAATTACACTATCCATTAAAGCTTCTTCAAAAGTATACCCTAAAAGGCTATTATTATTTCCATTTCTTCCAAAAATAATTCCAACAGTATTTTTAAAATATCCCATTTCATTAAACTTCCACATAGTACGAATAAGCTCTTCTGCCGATAAATCGCAATTATCAAAATACCAAATAATGCCATCTTCCTTATACTTTTCAATAAAATCCACTGTTCCATCATATTTGGTTCCTGATAGTTCCGAAATTAAGTCTAAACAACCTCCTATAATTCTTCCTTTAATTTCAACTTTATTACATTTATTCAGAATTTTCCAACATACCTTTTCAGTTAAATTATATCCTTCTAAACCTGTAATTGCTGGTAACCCATTTTCCTCATATAATTTATAGCTATTTTGTGTGATCAGATTTCCTGATATTATCTTTAAATTATTTAATATACTTTCGTCATAGTTTTCTATTCCATAATCTCCAAAGTTATTTCCATACATTGTAGCTATGTCATATTTTGTGGTTAATACATACATAAAACCTGTTGGATCAGAATGACCTAAAATAAATTTAGGATTTTTTACTATTTTTTCAAAATTAATATATGGTAATATTTCAACTAAAAATTCTCCACCTGCCGCACATATAATAAAATCAATCTCTTTATTTTCAAACATATCTTCAAGCTCTTTTGCTCTCTCGAAGGCTGATGCACTTCTACATTTTTCTGATTTATAAATATTTTTTGATAAAACAACATTATATCCTTTTTCTTCTAATTTTCTTTTAGAATTTTTATATCTATTACAATGAGGTTCATCATATGCTCCACTTGATGGTGCTGGTACACCTATTGTTCCACTTTTCGGTAAAAATTTTGGATATTTCATCTCTTATCTCTCCTATCATCTATTTTATAATATTCCTAAATGCTCTAGAAGTATTTTTAATCCCAAAATAATTAGTATTATTCCCCCCAATAATTCAGCCTTATTTTGAAATTTATCTCCAAATCTATTTCCTATTTTAACACCAATTAAGGAAATTGCAAATGTTATAATTCCTATACATGATACTGATAACATTATATTTACATTTAGAAAAGCAAAAGTAATTCCAATTGCTAAAGCATCAATACTTGTTGCAACCGCAAGTACTATCATTGTTTTAAAATCGACTCTATCATCTTTGCCCTCTTCATCATTTGAAAAAGCTTCTTTAATCATATTTCCACCTATGGCAACAAGCAAAATAAATGCTAACCAATGATCTATAGAAGTTACCAGATTTTCAAATGTAGTTCCTAGAAAATATCCCAATACTGGCATTAAAGCTTGGAACACACCAAAATATAAAGCAATAATAATTGCATTTTTCCAATTCATTTTTTTCATTGAAAGACCTTTACAAATTGCAACAGCAAAAGCATCCATTGCTAATCCGATACTTAACAATATAATTTCAATTAAACTCATATATAGCTCCATCCTTTTCATAACAACATATTTTTAAATCTTAACAAATTCAATATACTTAAATTTATGTCACTACAGATTAATACATACTTGAAATTTTATAACAAAAGTGTACAAGGGAAAAAGCAAACATTAATAAAATTTACCTTGTTTAAAACATTTTTAAGTTCCAATCTTTGTTCGCAAGCCAAAATTACGCAGTAATTTTGTGTACAATATTTTTGGATAACATTTTTATAGTCCACATATAATTATAATTTTTTAATTTTTGAAATAAAAAATCCTTCAAAAAATTCATTTGGCATAACACAAATAGTTCCATTAATATTTGTTGGTAAAAACTTTAAGCATTCATCTTCTTTTATTTCAATTGGAACAATTTCTGATTCAGATTTATTTATTACTTTTCTTAGTATTTCTTCATTTTCTTCTTTTAAAATTGAGCACGTAGAATATATAATTATTGATCCTTTTTTAGCAATTTTTAGCGCCTTTGTTAATAGTTTTTCTTGCAAACCTATTGTTTTCTTTATTAATTGTGGCGTAAAATATTTCTCAAAATTAGTATTAGTATTTAATGTTCCACTTCCTGAACATGGTGCATCTAATAAAATTTTATCAAATTTCATAAAATCTGAGATAAGTCTTGCATCTTGTTTTAAACAATACACATTAGCACCTTGTTTTTCAATATTAAATTTCATTTTTTCGAATCTTGCATTATTCATTTCTATTGCTGTAATATTTGCCCCATTATCAGTTAATGCGGCAATTTCAGTTGTTTTTCCCCCTGGTGCAGCTGTCATATCTAAGATATCTTCTCCTGCTTTTGGATCTAAAATTAAAGGTGGTAACATTGATGATAAACTTTGGATATAAATTTCACCATTTTCATAAATTGTAGAAGCTCTTAATTTATCATTCAATTTCGCGTTATTATCAATGATAAAAGAGTTTTGTATTTTCTCATATTTATTAAATTTTATATCTAATTTATTTAGCTCTTTTTCAACAAAACCGTCTTTTACTTTTAGTTTATTTGCTCTAAAAGATGTTGCTCTTTTTTTATAATATCCATCTACAATTTTATCTTTTAGTTCAACTCCATATTCTTTAATCAACATATTTTCATACCATTCTGGCAATTTCATCATATTCATATTTCCTATCTCTTATATATAAAAAAATATATAAATCTTTACTATATTACAATTTCTCTAAATTGTAATATAACATGGCTTATCTGTCAATAACAACCACATAATAAGTATAAATCAAACACATATATTATTAATATGAGATATTCTTACAAACTTTTTTACAAAATATATAGCATTAAAATAATCCTTATAGTATACTAAAATAAATTAAACTAAGGAGGTATAGAATGAAAAAGAAAAAAATTTTAATAATTAGTATAATCGTTATAATACTAGTTATTCTATGTGTTTTAGGAATATTTTTATATCATAAACACCAGATGAAGCAAAATGAAAAAGAATATGAAAATACTGCAAAAAAGTATGAAAGACTAATTAATATCGCTGAAAAATTAAATACTATGATTGATGAAAAAGTAAAATCTACACAAGAATTCCTTGCTACAAATCCAGATGTTCGGACAAGATAAAACAGCCCTTGATAAATTAAAAACTACAGTAAAAGACTTAGAGTCTTTAAAAATTGAGATATTACCAAAATCAAACAAGACAATAGACCTTAATAATTCAATTGAAAAAATAAAAAGTCAAATAATAAATGTAGATGAGGAATTATCAAGTGACTTATTAAATATTATGGAAAAAACCGAAAATGAAATTACTGATAAAGAATCTTCACAAATCAAAATAAGTAATGATAGTAATTTAAATAATTTATTTTCAAATATAGATGCTTTAACAAATGATGTTAACAATGCTGTAAAAAATGAAATTGAGAGAAAAGCGGAGGAAGCTAAAAAGAAGGCTGAGGAAGAAAAAAAAGCAAAAGAAGAAGCTGAGAAAAAAGCTCTTGAAGAATCATTAGCAAATGTTATAAATGGTGATTTTACATATTTTGCTGGAAACTACACTGAAATTGGAACTTCATCTAAATTAACACTTGATAAAAATGGAAAAGTTACTATTAATGGATCTGTATTTACAAATAAACCTATATCAATAAGAAAAGAAAGTAATGGATCATACTGGTGCCTTGTTCGTAGAGGAGAACTTGCTGATGATGGCTTCGCAATATATCCTGTTGGAATTGCTGGTGGAGGTGGAAACACCAACAAAGTTAGAATCGAAGTAACTGAAAGCATGGGTGCTTCTATATTTGAAAAAAATTAATAAAATCTTAAATAATCAAAACCTATACAATTAAATAATATATATAATGCGTGATTTACCCTTGAAGCTAAAACAGAGAATCTTCAAAGAAGATTCTCTGTTTATTTCTTAATTGGCAAGTTTGGGAGTTCCATCAGCATTAAACATTAATGTGAGTTCTCCACCGTAACTATGAATGTTAAACCAATACATAACATCTGTTTCGGAATCAACATATATTTTATTGCCAGAGCTGATTTTGTTGACCTTGTATTTACCTGTTTTACTATTATAAAGTTTTGGAGTTCCATCAGCATTAACCATTAATGTGAGTCCACCACCATAATTATGAATATTAAATAAATACATAACATTTGTTTCTGAATCAACATAAATTTTTTCTCTAGAGTCGATTTCAGTAACTTTGTATTTGCTTGTTTTGCTGTTATATATTTTCGGAGTTCCATCGGCATTAACCATTAATGTAAGTCCTCCATCATATCCATAAACACCAAATAAATACATAACATTTGTTTCTGAATCAACATAAATCTTTTCTCTAGATTCGATTTTTGTAACTTTGTATTTACTTGTTTTGCTGTTGTATAGCTTCGGTGTTCCATCAGCATTAACCATTAATGTAAGTCCAACTCCATAACCATGAATATCAAATAAATACATAACATTTGTTTCTGAATCAACATAAATTTTTTCATATGAGTCAATTTCATCAACCTTGTATTTACTTGTTTCACTGTTATAAAGTCTTGGAGTTCCATCAGCATTAACCATTAATGTAAGTGTTCCGCCGTAGCCTTGAACATCAAACCAATACATAACATTTGTTTCTGAATCAACATAGATTCTTTCATTTGAATTAATTTCGGCTATGTCGTACATTGAATTATATTTTTTGGTTTTGCTTGATTCAGAAGAACATGAACACAGAGCTATAATTAATATGCATGCCATAAAAATAATACTTGCCTTTTTCATTGCAATACCTCCTAAAAATTAATTGGAGGTATGAAACCTCCAAACATTAGCGTGCTTATTGGTTTCAAATATAAATAGCATACTTTTAGTATACCATAAAAATCATCTAATTACAATAAAATGATAAAGTTTGCAGTAATTTTCCCTTAACTTCTGTAAATCTTTGTATATCTACTTTACAGCCATTATTTTCTATTTAATTCTGATTTC
>CAKPRA010000061.1 GCA_934180065.1 uncultured Clostridia bacterium
ATATCATTATAGACGCTTAAAGTATTTGCTAGGAGCATATCACGTCCACTAATAAGAGGTTTAACAATTTTGCTTAGTTTATTTGTATCATAAAATCTAAGAATATTATTTTTGATTGTTTCAACTTTAACTACGTTTGATTCATCTATGACTATTTCTTTTTGTTCGTCTTTATAATAATTATTTTTCGTATAGTTATAATTATATACCGCGTATGAGTTTAGGCTAAGTACAAGAGTAAATATAAATACTGCTAGGCATTTGATGACAGTATAAGTCATTTTAAATTTATTTTTAATTACACTAAATACTAATGTTATTAGTGTAATAATTAAACAACCAAATGTTGCAACTTTAGTGCCAATTAATAAAATACTTAAAATTATTGGGAATAAAATTAAAAAATTATATTTTTTATTATTTAAATATAAATATGCTATGGGAAATAGCAATACCATTATATTTGCTACTTCATTTCCAGCATAAAAAAGTCCTATATACCCCTTTAATGATTTCGGATATGTGGTGTAAGCTGCGTTAAAAATTAATGGTGTTAGTAATAAAAATACATAAATAATAAGTGTTTTCTTAATTATATTTAAAATTGATTCTTTGCTATAGTTATTGTCATCATAAATACATAATAACCCCATAAATGAGATTGGAAAATAAATTAATTTGAATATAAATGTAAGTTCTTTAATAATATACGTCCAATTTAGAAGATCCGGTTTAAAAAGAAAATAACCTATCATGTATATAAATATTAAAAGTAATAAACCAAGTGATGCTTTTTTATATTTTGATTTTGTTTTAAAAATATACAATACCATAAAGAGAAGAAAAATGCTTTTTATTATGATACCCGGGGTTACGCTTAAGCTTGTATTTCTTGTTAACAAAGCTGTTATCATGTCTAAAAATGGCAATAGCAAAAAATATGTTCCTAATTTTCTTGAATGTTTCATCATACTCTACTCCTTGCACTTATTATACAAAAAAAAAGGAATAAAATCTATTATTCCATATTATTAATCTTATTTTGTATATTTATGGGCAAATATATCACAGTAAAGTAACATTAGAAATTTATTAGTTTTTATTATTCTTGATATTTTGTTAAGTTTAAATACGTAATCGCATTTTCTCCAGTTTTTATCTAGATTATTTAACATTTTAAATGCTTCATTTATAAATTTTTTTCTTTGACTATGTTCTTTAATGTATCTTTGCTGTGCACAATAATCTAAAAGTATCATTGTAATCAAGTTTGTTAAAGATTTTTTGTATTTATTATTGTCTAATTCTTTTATAATAATTTTACAAATTTTAAATATATCAAATATTCTTCCATCGCGAGTTGTTGTTTCACTATTTTCATGAATAACGTAGTATGTCAAAAAATCCTTTACTTTACCAATTTTATTCGCGCTTTTTATGGCTTTAACAACAAATGGGGCATCTTCGTATTTAAGACTTTCTTCAAAGTAAATATTATTATTTTTTAATAATTCTAGTGAATATAATTTATTGCATGGCCCAAGATTAATATTATTGATCAAACTTGGATTATCTTTTAATGAAGTATCTTTAAAATCTTTAAATTTTATTCCATAAAGATTTCCTCTATCTTCAAAGAAATTACAGATTACTAAATCACATTTATCAGCATGGGCTTTCTTGTACATATATTCACAAAAATGTTCATTTAAATAGTCATCAGAATCTACAAAAGCAATATATTCTCCAGTTGCTTCTTTAATTCCTCTATTTCTTGTTTTACCAATGCCTTCATTCTTCTTCGAAATATATTTAATTCTTTTATCCTTATATTCTTTAATTACTTTTTCTGATTCATCCGTAGAACCATCATTTATTAAAATAATCTCAATGTCTTTTAATGTTTGATTTACTAGGGAATCTATACATTTATTTAAATATTTACTTGAATTATAAATTGGTACTACTAAACTTACTTTTGCCATTATTACCTCACTAAATAATTATAAAATAGATAAGAATTTGTTTTAATTATTAAACTTCTTACTTTTGATTTTAAACCATTTTCTATTGGATGTTTATAACAATCCTTCTTTTTTAATATTTTATTATATTTTTTGTAATCACTATATTTTAAAGTTGTAGAATAATAAATTAATGAGTTATCTAAAAACCTTAAAACTGATTCAATATTATCGATGTTTTTGATTTGCTCTTTTTCATAATCAGATTGTTTCAACATATCGTCCATTTTTTTAATTTTTTTTGTGTAATCAGTATTGCTCATTAAGCTATTGTCCCTTTGCACATAGTTATACCCTATATAAGAAATTGATTTTACACTTTTTGCTTTTACAATTACAAGTGGTGTTAATCCATAATCTTCAGCAATACAGTTTTCCATATATTTAAAATTGTTTTTTTTAAAATAATCTCTTTTATAAACATAAGCCCAAGCATTTTCAATATAGTGATATCTAACTATTTTATTAAAGGCATTTGTTCCATTGGTTGAATCAAATCCAATTTCATGGTGATCTATTTTTTTGTCATTGATAATATCTCTTACCTGAAATCTTAAAATATCTGGTTTATCATTTAAAGCTTTATTAATAGTTTCTAAAAAGTTATTTTCTAAATAATCATCAGAATCCAGTAGAACTATGTAATCTCCTATTGCTTTTTGAATGCCTATATTTCTTGCCTTCGCAAGTCCAGTACGCTCTTCATATAATTTAGTCCAATTATATTTATTTATATATTTATCTGCAATCTTTTCACTATTATCATCACATTTATCTATAACAATAATTACTTCAAAATTATTATAAGTCTGGCTGGCAACTGAATCCAGACATTTTCTTAAATAATTTTCAACATTGTATATAGGAATAATTATACTAAATTTCATTATTTCTCATTAAATCCTTTGATTATATCTGCAACTTTATTTAGTTCTTTTGAAAAATCATTTTTTATAGTATTATCTTCTAAATTATATAAAGCTTCTAGATTTTTTTCTAGTTTGCTGATGTCCTTATCAATAAATATAATGCTTTTATTATCTTTTAACATATCAGTAAATTCTTTAAGTTTCTGATTGTACGAGCTTATTACAATACAAGGCGTATTTGTTATTAGTGCAAAAATTAGTCCATGGAGTCTATCTGTAACAATAACTTTTGATTTTGCAAACTTAATTAATTGTTCTCCTACTACCATGTTTCTCTCAATTTTATTTATTTCACTACTGTATAAATTGTTTGTAAAAGTATATTTTTTATCATATTTTGAAATAATCTCTAGTATATTATCATAATCATTTTGACTTATTCCACTTTCATCGTTAAGATCTCTAAGGCAACACAATATACCATTTCTTTCAAAATTAAATTTATAATTCAAATTTAATGCCATATCAAAATTGCAGTAGCTTTCAACATTTTTGAACTCTCTCTTTGCAAATTCTAATGACATCATTCCTCTCGTAAATAGAAGTATTTTTTTATGAGAGTTATATATTTTTTGCGAAATTTCAAATTCTTTTCCACCATCATTTTTACTAAAATAAATTGTTTGAGGTAGGATTACAATCTTGTTGTTTGGGAAAGATTCGATAATTGTTCTTCTAAGCCTTTCTTCATTAAGCCATTTGTCTCCTAGATTTCCCCCGCCTTGTAAAAATATCAAGTCATCATCATTAAGCATTTTTTTCATGTAAACAATTTTTTCTTGTAGTTCAAATGTTGATATTTCAAATATTTTATAACCTTTGAAATACTTTCTAATAAATTCCATTGTCCCACAGGTTATTGCTGCATCTCCTATATTACTGTGTTCACTTGTTCCAACTAATATAATTTTCTTTTCAAAATATAAATTATTATAATAAGATTCTATAATAGGATACAAATTCTTATTGTCTAATTTTTTTATTTCCTGATTAATATTGTCTAGTAGTATATCATTAGTAGATTTAGCTTCAGAAACTTTTTTTATTAGTTCTTCAAGTTCAGTTTTTAATTCTACATTTTGTTGTTTAAGAACTAAGACTTCTTTTTCTACTTCCCATTTTTTCTCATCTAGGGTTGTATTTAACCTGTATTTAATAGGTCTGTAAATTGGAGCAAGAACTTTTTTTATTCCTCTTTTCATTATACTTGATTTGTTTGGCTTTATTTTTTCAACTTTGGTAATATCATTATAAGTTAAATAAATTTTATTATTGCTGTAGTTAGTTAGTATTTCTTTATCAAGTTTTTCTAATGTTTTATTTATATTTTCAATTACTACTTTATAATTATCTTTTTTGTTAAATATATAACTACTAAAATCATTTTTTATAAAATTAAGAAGATTATTATATTCGCTTGCATAATGATTATAAAGGCTATTTTCTTTGTACAATTCTAAAATTTGGGATAAAGATTTTAATGTATCATTGATTCCTACATAAGATAAATTTCTTTGCTTATCTACTTGTCTATATAAATACATTGCTTCATTTATTCCATAGTACTTGTCTATTACACACATTAATTTAGCAAAAAATAATGGGTCTTCATAATTTCTATATGGTGGATATTCAATTTCATTATCTTTAATGATTGATGTTTTAAACATAAATCTAGTACTACCCCAGGATGGCCATATGTTATAATCACTGTATGAATAAATGCCGTTGTTTTCAACGTTATAACCACTATACCAAGTATATATTTTGTCAAAAGAATAATATCTTAAAGAATCATCTACAACTTTTATATTTGCACATACAGCATCTACATTTTCATTTATAGCTATATTATACATTTTTTCTAAAATATTAGGCGATGCATACATGTCATCTGGGTCCATAAAGCAGATATAATTTCCTGATGCTGCTTTAATTCCTTCATTTCTTGAAGGTCCTGCACCCATATTTTGTTTATTGTTTACGATTTTTATTCTTTTATCATATTGCATGTATTTTTTTATTATGTTAATAGATTCGTCATTCCCTAAGTCATTAACAAATATTATTTCTATTTCTTCTAGTGTCTGGTTAATTATAGAAAGTATGCAGTCTTCAATATATTTTTCTACATTATACGTTGGTAGAACAATTGATAATTTTGGAGATGAGATTTCTTCATGCTCTTTGATAACAATATGTTCTGGTTTATTATAGTTGATTTTATGTAAAAGTTCATTATAAAATTTTTCTGTAAAATTTGATTTTATTAATTCTAACATTTCATCTCTGTGCAAAGTCATTTTAAAATAACGCCATTCAAATTCATGCATAGCATATTTATAAAAATTATTAAGTATTGCTTCATTAGCGTTAACTGTGGTAAAAGTTACTTCAATTTGTTTTAATATTGTAACTATATCTAAAATATTTTTATTGTTAAATTTTGATGCTTGTAATGAATTATTTCTATTTATTCTATAATATAATAACTTTTGATCTAAAAGAGAAATTCTTTTGGCTTTTAATAAACAGTCATAATAAAATGGGTTATCTTCATATCTTAAATTTTCGGGAAATAATATATTATTGCTTTTTAAAAACTCTGTTTTATATAATTTGCACCATGCAGTTACTGGAGAATTATCTGTAATTATTTTGCTTGGCTCTATATCAAAATAATTAAAAGTTCTGTTAAAAAGCTGTTTATTGAAGTTTAGAGTATTTCCCCAAGAATTCTTTTCTACCTTTTTAGTTGTTTCATTATATGAATAGAAAGGGAATATTACCATATCACTATTTTCTTTTGTTGCCTTATTATATAATTCTTCTATAGCATTTTTAGCAATAAAATCATCGCTATCTAGAAAAAATACATAATTAGAATTAACATGTTTTAATCCTTCATTTCTGGCCCCGCCTAGTCCGCCGTCATCTCTTCGAATTATTCTTACTCTATTGTCTTTTTTTTCAAATTTCTGAAGTATTTCTAAAGATTTATCTTTTGATTCAGTGTAAACGCATAAGATTTCCAATTCCTGCATTGTTTGATTACATACACTATTTAAACATTCATTTAAGTATTGTTCAGTATTAAATACTGGGATTATTATAGCTACTTTGTTTTTCATAAGTTCTCCTATTCTATTTCACATTAATAAATAACAGTTCATCATTTTCGTCTGAATAACAATCTACTTCTATGTTTTTATTATCTGTTATTATTTTACATTTGCCTCTCCACTTATTTTTTTCAAATACAAGTGTTATTTTTTTGCTTTTTGGAACTGATACGCTGATTTCGTTAGAAATTTCCTCATCTAAATCATAATCACGCCATACTAAACAATTATTTCTTTCTATCCAGTTGCTTTCTACTAGCTCGTTTGCGTAATACCAATTATCATTTGTTAAAATTCCTATAAAGCAAATTTCTTTTCCTTGCGATTTTTCATTTTTTTCATTTAATGAAACAATTTTTAATTTATCATTAAGCATTTTATTTTCTCTATCTTTATTGTAATTATATATCCATTGGTATTTTGAAGGAATGTTTTTGAATATATTTGTTAATTCTTGTCTTGATTCGATAATGTCAACAAATTGTGTTCTATCATTTTTTAATTTTTTTATTAGATTATAATTGTAGTTTTTTAAGTTTTTATTCTTCTCATTTTTAATTTTTTGATTAATTAAGTATTTTTTTAATGAACCATATTTTTCGTTGTTGTTTTCTAATTTTTGACTCATGATATTTTTCATTTCTTCACTTAGCCAGCCTGCTATTGGTCTATCTCTAAGTTCATCAAACGTTCCTATACTGACTTCTGGAATTACACCAAGTGCCAAGAAAGCATGGCCCGCGTAACAATATGGATATTTGCAATTACAACCAACACATTCATATTTTATTTCTTTATCATATTCATATATATTGCCTATTACTTTATCTCCAAAACATTTTGTAATATCCCCAGTTTTTAAATCTACACAAAAACTCCAGTTTCCAGCATAACAGAATTCATTTCTTTTTATTTGCCATATCTTTTTTCTAAAATTAAATAATTCAGAATCAAATTTTTCCCATTTTTCGGTTAATTCTTCCATATTATATTTTGATAAAAGATCTAGTCCTTCTTTTCTATCATCTCTTAATATTGTTATATGTGGAAGCGCTCCAAATTCTTTAATACTCAAATCCATTATCTCTTCTTGATAAGGTATATAATCATCAGCTGCAGCAAGTTCTACTGTAAATGAAATACCATTTTTTTTCATTAGTTTAACATTATCAATAAATGTATTTAATTGATTGGTTCTTTTTAATTCTAAATAATGAAATGAGAATTTAATAAATAGTCTTTTTCTAAGTTGCTCAGGAAATTTAGACATTTCCTCAAATCTTTGAGCAAGAGTTCCATTAGTTACTATCATTAAATAATGTCCGCATTCTAATAAAGCTTTTATTATATCAATAACAATTGGAGTAAGTAATGTTTCTCCACCAGCACAGAAGTTTATTAAACAAACTCCTCCAAGGCGTTCTTGTGAAAAACTTTTTTTTATATCATCTATCGTGTGATCAAATTCAAATAGTTTACCGTTGAATTTTCTATTTTGTGTTATATAGCAGTAACTACATCTTAAATTACAGGTTTCTGTAGGAACAAATATATCTATAAATCTTTTTAATTTATCCATTAATACCAACTCTTTTCTTTTTAATTATATCAAAAATTTTCTTTAAATTAAATAAAAAGCACTTAATGTGCTTTATTTTAGTGTGTATCTGCTATATTATTACCTGTAATTTTATTTTTTGTCAAATAGTTATAGAAAATTTTCATCATCATATGGTCAAAAGTCATATGTAGATCTTCATCTATTTGCATATCTAATTCGTCAACATGCATTTTGTAGTCTGCTAATTCTTT
>CAKPRA010000062.1 GCA_934180065.1 uncultured Clostridia bacterium
GCTGGTCGCCCATACAAAGCAGTGTGAAGATAGTAGAGCCCTCGTTTTAGTTTAAAGATATTAAGATATTTTCTAAATGCTCCCAAACTGCACGTTATTTCTTTTAATATATATTAATAAAGCCGGACATGTGAATATATATATTAAAAATGCGTGACTTGCTGGTCGCCCATACAAAGCAGTGTGAAGATAGTAGAGCCCTCGTTTTAGTTTAAAGATATTAAGATATTTTCTAAAAGCTCCCAAACTGCGCGTCACTTTTTTAATATATATATTCACATATCCTACTCTACTTAATTAAATAATAGTGGGATTGTAAAGCTCTTGATTTAATTATATGTTAAATTCTTCATTGATTTTTCATATTATATAATATATAATATGAAAAAATATACAGGAGGAGATTCTTGTGAATAAAGAAGAAATTTATAAGTATTGTGTTGAAAATATAAAAATTTCAGATATAAAAATGGATGAACCAATGAATAAGCATACATCTTTTAAAATAGGTGGAAATGCAGATATATTTATAAAAATATCTGATATAGAAAAATTAAAGGCGGTTATTAATTTTGCAAAAATGAATGATATAAATATAACAGTAATTGGTAACGGAAGTAATATTCTTGTAAAAGATAATGGAATTAGAGGAATAGTAATAAAGCTCGATTTTAAAAGAATTGAGATTAATAAGATAAATGAAAAAGAAGTAAAGGTAATTGTTGGAGCAGGTGTTGCTCTTGGAACAATTGCTCAAATGCTTGCTAAAAAAAATATAAGTGGGTTTGAGTTTGCTGCTGCGATACCAGGATCTATAGGTGGAGCAATAAGAATGAATGCAGGAGCATATGGAGGAGAATTTAGAGATATTGTTGTTAGAACTAAATGTTTGGATTATTATGGAAATGTACATATATTAAAAAATGAGGATCAGCATTTTTCATACAGACATAGCATTTTTTCAGATGAAAAATTGATTATTTTAGAAACAGAATTGTTATTAAATATAGAAAAAGATTCTAAAGAAATTAGAAAGAAGATGTTTGAAAATTTGGAATCTAGAAAAAGCAAGCAACCACTTAAATATCCAAGTGCTGGAAGTACTTTTAAAAGAGGTAATGATTTTATAACAGCTAAACTAATTGATGAATGCGGTTTAAAAGGATATTCAATAGGTGGAGCACAGATTTCAGATATACATGCAGGTTTTGTTATAAATAAAGGTAATGCAACTGCTGAAGATGTTTTGAATCTTGTTGAATATGTAAAAAAGGTTGTTTATGAAAAATGCAACAAAAAAATAGAGCTAGAGATTGAAGTGCTTGGCGAGTAAAGAAAGAGGTTTTTATAAGATGGAAGGATTTTTCTCATGGTTTAAATCAGGAAATAAAATTAAAAGATGGTTGTTTTTAATTTTACTGGCAATGATATCAATATGTTATGCAATGTCAATAATTATGGCAACTGACACTTTAGATATGAAAAATATTATAAAAATTGTATTTTTATTTGTATTTGGATTTATCGGAATTGTATTGGGTTGTATATCGATTCAAAAAAGAAATTTAGAGATATTAGTGAAAAAGACGGATAAAAGAAATAATGTTAAATCTCTATTATATGATAAAAAAGTTTATACTCAGGGTCCAAAGGTAGTAGTTATAGGTGGAGGAAACGGTTTAAATACAGTATTAAGAGGTTTAAAAGAGTATACAGAAAATATAACAGCAATTGTAACTGTTAGTGATTATGGAGATAAGCATTCTGACTCAAGAATGTTACTTGATACATTACCTTTAGAAGATATTAAACAAAGTATAATTGCTCTTTCTGAAAATGAAGAAGAAATGAGTAAATTAATAAATCACAAATTTAGATATGGTAGCCTAAAATCGCTATCTTTTGGTGATATTTATTTATTGGCTATGCAAAATTTGTATTCAGATTTTTCAAAATCAGTTGAGAAATCAAAAAATGTATTGAATATAACAGGAAGAGTGTTACCAGTTACTTTAGATGAAATTGAAATTTGTGCTGAGCTTACAGATGGAACTGTTATAAAGGGTAGAAGTGAGATTCCAGAAACTGTAAATGATAAGGTTGCATCTATAAATAGAGTTTATATAAGTCCATCAAATACAAAAGCGGCTCCAGGTGTTGTTGAGGCAATAAGAGATGCTGATGCAATAATAATTGGTCCTGGAAGTTTGTATACAAATGTAATACCAAATCTTTTGGTAAAAGGAGTTTCTAAAGCAATAAAGGAATCTAAAGGATTCAAAATATACATAAGTAATATTATGACAGAGCCTGGACAAACCTATAATTATTCTTTATCTGATCATATAAAAGCAATTAAAAGACATATTGGTGAAGGTACAATAGATTATTGTATATATGATACAGGAGAAATTACGCCTGAATTTATACGAAAATATAATATGAAAGGTGCAGAGCTTGTAGAGCAAGATATACAAAAAGCCAAAGCAGAAGGTGTTAAGCTTATTAAACGTGATTTAGCATCTATAGAAAATAATCATATATGGCATAATCCTGATGCAATTGCTAAAACGATAATTGAATTAATATGCGAAGATATGAAATTTAAAGATAAACAAAATGATCCACAATATTTGATGTTATCTCAAAAGGTTAAATTTAAAAAAATTAAAATGGGTAAAAAAGAAAAATGGAAAAAACCTAAACTTGATAAAGCAGGAAGAAGTAAGTTTTATTCAAAATATGAAGATAGAATTATATCATTAAAAGAAAGCAATGAAAAGGTTAAAAAAGATATGATTTCACATCAAAAAAATAATCAAATATTACAAAAAGTTAGTGGAATGAAAAAATTTAATACTGAAATGAAAAAAAGAAAAGAAAAAGAAGAAAGCGAAAAGAAGAAATTTTTGGATAATATTAAATTTTAAACATATGAAAAATGGGGGAGCCTTAATATGAAATTAATGTTAAAAAAACTAGATTTTAAAGATGCTGTAAATAAGGAATGGATAATTACCAATGGACTTGGAGGGTTTGCAAGTTCAACTATTATAGGTGCCAATACCAGAAAATATCATGGATTATTGGTTGCACCTCTTAGTCCTCCTGCGCAAAGATGTATGTTAGTATCTAAAGTTGATGAAAGCATAGAAATAGATGGAGTTGATTATAAGTTATATACAAACATGTGTAGAAACTATATATCAGAAGGATATAAATATCAAATAAGCTTCGAAAAAGAAGAGGTTCCGGTATTTAAATATTTGTTAGACGGAATTGAAATTGAGAAATCTATATGTATGGAATATAGAAAAAATGTTTCTATAGTATTATACAAAATAAAGAATTCTAGCAAAAAAATTAAATTAAGATTAACACCTTTGCTAAATAATAGAGATTTTCATTCAGTAAGTTTTAACAAGAGCTTTTTTATAAATCAGACAGTAAATAATAGATTAGTTGATGTTGTTATAGATAATAGTAATCACCATATTTTTATGAATTGCTCTGAGGGAAAATATATAATTAAAGAAAATGATAGTTTTAAAAATATGTATTATATGGAAGAAGAAAAAAGAGGTCTTGCCAGTGAAGAAAATCATGCAATTTCTGGTTATTACGAAATTGAAATAGATTCAAATGAGGAAAAATATATAACATTTGCATGCTCTTTAGATGAAATAAAAATTGATCGAAAAGATGGACAAAAAATAATTGCAAATGAAAAGAAAAGAATAAAACAGTTAATTGATAAATCTGATTTAAAAGGTGATGAGGATTTAATAAAAAAATACATAATTGCATCTGATAATTTTGTAGTTTCAAGAAAAAATCTATTGACTTTAATTGCTGGGTATCCATGGTTTCTGGATTGGGGAAGAGATACACTTATTTCTTTTGAAGGAATTGTTTTAAAAAATAAGAGGTTTGATGTTGCACGAAAGTTATTGTTAACATACACCAAGGATATTAAGCAGGGATTAATTCCAAATGGATATGCAGAAAGTGATAATAAACCATTATATAATAGTGTAGACAGTAGTTTGTTATTATTTGAGCAAGTAAAAAAATATCTAAATTATACATCAGATTATGATTTTATAAAAGATAAAATATATAATAATATGAAAGATATTGTTGAAAATTATATAAATGGTATTAATCTGGATGATAATAACATTTTCTTAGATGAAGATTATTTAATTTCAGCAGGAACACTAGAAACGCAAAATACATGGATGGATGCTAAAATTGGAGATTATGTGGTGACACCACGAAATGGCAAACAAGTTGAAATAAATAGCATGTGGTATAATGCTCTTATGATTATGTGTGAAATAGGTAAGAAATTTGATGAGGAAAAAGAGCTTATTAACAAATATAAAAAGTTAGCTAAAAATGCAAAAGAAACATTTAACGAAATTTTTTATAATAAAAAAACTAAATGCTTATTTGATGTAATTGGAGATGAAAAGATAAGACCAAATCAATTATTTGCTTTATCATTAAGTTATCCAATTATTGAACCTAGCTCTGAAATAGCAAAAAATGTATTTAATACTGTAACAAAAAAATTATTAAATAATTATGGATTGAAGACCCTTGCTAAAGGAGAGCCTCATTATACTGAAATTTATGAAGGTGATCAATATAGAAGAGATATTAGTTATCATCAGGGAATAACTTGGCCTTGGTTAATTGGTTTATATAATGATGCATTTTTAAATATTATTAAATCTACAAAAGATAAAGAGCAAAAAAAGATATTAAAAGAAGATTATAATAAATTTGTTGAAAAACTTAGAAAAGTTTTTGTTAAAGAAATTAATGAAGGAAAATCAATAGGAAGTATTTCAGAATTATATGATTCTAAGAAGCCTTTTAATGCAAAAGGAGCTTTTGCTCAATGTTGGAGTGTTGCTGAAGTTTTTAGAATTATAATATAAATCAAGTATTTTTGTAATTGAGGTGAAAGCAAAAATGAATGTGATGGAATTAGAAAAAAGTTTAAGAGAAAATAATTTATCTAGTATATATTTATTGTATGGAAAAGAAACATATTTATTGGAAAATACTTTGAGAAAAATAAAAAAAGTATTCGGAATTTGTAAAGAAGGTCTTAATTATATAAAAATAGATAACACAAATATAAATAGTTTAATTCCAGAATTACAAACACCTGCATTTGGATTTGATAAAAAGATGATAATTGTTAAAGATGCAGATGTGTTAAAAAAACAAGGGAAAAAGAAAAATCAGGCTTTATCTGATCAAGTTGATAAAATTGCATCATTTATAGAGCAGAATTTTGAATATATAAAAGATCAAGTTGTTTTGATATTTATTGAAGATGAAATCGAAAAAAATAATCTTTATAAACAAATTGAAAAATTGGGGATTATTTGTAATTTTGAACAAGAGAAATTGCCAGATTTAATGAAAAGAATTAAATATATTTGTAATGCATATAAAGTTAATATTGATAATTTAGCTCTAAGTTATTTTATAGAGTCTTGTGGAACTAATTTACAAGATTTAATAAATGAAATTAGAAAATTAATAGAATATAAGGGCGAAAATGGTACAATAACAAGAGAAGATATAGATTTATTATGTATAAAACAGTTTGATAGTGTTATTTTTGAATTAACAGACAGCCTTGGTCAAAAAAATGTAAAAAATTCTTTAGAAGTTTTGAAAAATTTATTATATGCAAAAGAGCCTATTCAAAAGATATTAATAACTTTATATAATCATTTTAAAAAATTATATATTACCAAACTTTGTGATAAATATAAAAGTGATGTTGGAGAAAATCTGAATTTAAAACCAAATCAAACATTTTTAGTTTCTAAATATAAAAGACAAGCTAATTATTTTTCTGAACAGGATTTAAAGAAGATTTTATTAAAATTTATTGAATTAGATGAAGATTACAAGATTGGAAATATTGATTTAAATATTGGGTTGGAATCTGTGATTTGTGGTTATTGTTGCTAAAATAATGAATAAAAAAAAATGATTTTCAAATAATAATTGAAAGTCATTTTTTTTGTGACTATTCCAAGAGGGAGGATATGTTATGTATAATTTTAGAACAGATATGGCTGATGAGAGAAGAGATATTTACAGAAAGGCTAATAAACTAGAAGGTGATATACCAGGAATTAAAACAGAAGAGAAAATAGAAAATGAACATATTAAATCTAATATTGTAGATATAGTAAATGAACAAGGAGAGCAAGCCTTAGGAAAGCCAATAGGAAAGTATGTTACTTTTGATTTGAAAAATTTGAGATTAGCAGATGAAGATGAACTAGAAAGCTCAGCTGTTATTATTAGTGAAGAGCTAAAAAATATTATAAATGATAAAATTGATAAGAATGGGGAAGTTCTTGTTATTGGTTTAGGAAATCAGTTTGTTACACCAGATTCATTAGGGCCAAAAGTAGTTTCTGAAATTGAAGTTACTAGACATCTAATAAAATATGCTCCTGAGTGTGTTGTTCCTGGGGCAAGATCTGTAAGTGCTGTTGCTCCTGGAGTTTTGGGTACAACTGGAATAGAAACTTTGGAGATTGTTAAGGGAATTGTAGATAATATCAAACCGAAACTTTTAATTGTTATTGATAGTTTGTCTTCGAAAAGCATTGAAAGAATAAGTAGTACAATTCAAATTTCGAATACTGGTATAGTACCTGGGGCTGGAGTTGGAAATACAAGAAAAGAGCTAAGTGAAAAAACACTTGGAATTCCAGTTATTGCAATGGGGGTACCTATGGTTGTGGATTTAGCAACAATAACAGATGAGTGTTTAAATTTGTTTATTGGCAAATTACAAAATGAGGCAAAGTCAAATGATTCTTTAAACCAATTAAAAAATCAAGATAATTATGAAGATATTAAAGAGGCTTTAATTCCAAATGATTATAATATGATTGTAACCCCGAAAGAGGTTGATGATTTGATTGAAAATATGAAAGAGATTGTTGCTAGAAGTATTAATTATGCTTTATAAATTGTATGTTATAATTAGTTTTTGTAATAAGCCGGACATGTGAATATAAAGCAGAAAATGTGGATATATAACCGGAAATGTGGATATATATATTAAAATTCGTGACTTGCTGGTCGCCCGTACAAAGTAGTGTGAGGATTGTAGTGCCCTCGTTTAGGTTTTGATGAATTAGAGAGTTTGTTAAAAGCTCCCAAACTGCACGTACATTTATTAATAAATACTATAATAAGCCGGAAATGTGAATATATATATTAAAATTTGTGACTTGCTGGTCGCCCATACAAAGTAGTGTGAGGATTGTAGTGCCCTCGTTTA
>CAKPRA010000063.1 GCA_934180065.1 uncultured Clostridia bacterium
AATTGACAAAATAAAAAGCTTATGGTTCTAAGCTTAAATGTATCTAAAATATTCAAAAAAATATCAAACTACGGAGGGAAAAGGGGACGGTTCTCTTTGACAACTTTTATTAATTTGTTGTCAAAGAGAACCGTCCCCTTTTCCCTCCCTTTTTCCTCTTCCTCTTTTCCCTTTTCCCATTTCCAAGAAAAATTTTATTTTTATAATAAAAAAGCTTTTTTTTGTCAAAATAAAGGTATATAATAACAAAAGCTAAAAATATATACAAGGAGGAATTTTGATGAAAAAAGGTAAAGTAGTATTAGTAGGAACTGGTTTTGTAGGAATGAGCATGGCATATGCTATGTTAAATAGAGGAGGCGTAAATGAGCTTGTTTTAATAGACATCGATAAAGATAAAACAATAGGAGAAGAAATGGATTTATCACATGGTCTTCCTTTTGCACCTCAAAAGATGATAATAAAAGCTGGTGATTATGATGAATGTAAAGATGCTGAAGTTATTGTAATAACAGCAGGAATTGCTCAAAAACCAGGACAAACACGTTTAGAGCTTGCTGAAACAAATACAAAAATAATGAAAAGTATTACAAAAAGTATTATGGCAAGTGGATTTAATGGAGTAATTGTTGTTGCAAGTAATCCAGTTGATTTGATGACATATGTTGTAGCAAAGGTTTCTGGACTTCCAAAAAATCAAGTTTTTGGATCTGGAACAGTACTAGATACTGCAAGATTACGTTATGTTACTGCTGATTATTTAGATGTAAGTAGTAAAAATATACATGCATATGTAATGGGTGAACATGGAGATTCTTCATTTGTTCCATGGAAACATGCATATGTTGGATGCAAGAAAATTGAAGATGTTATGAAAGATAGAAATCTTCCAGTAGAAAAATTAGAAGATCTTCATAAGGCTGTTGTTGATGCTGCATATGAAATTATAGAAAAAAAGAAAGCAACATATTATGGAATTGGTGTTGCATTAACTAGAATTGTAAAAGCTATTATAGAAAATGAAAATTCAATTTTAACTGTATCTACTTATTTAAAAAATGGTGAGTATGGACAAGATGATGTTTATATTGGTGTACCAGCTATTATCAATAGTAAAGGCGTTAGAGAGTTATTAAATTTAGATTTAAATTCTGAAGAGCAAGCTAAACTTGATAATAGTTGCAAAATATTAAAAGAATTAAGAGCAAATGGAATTGAAGATATTATTGATGCAGAATAATTATAAAGCTATGAATTGTAACGAATAGTAAGAAATTTTTTAGTAAATTTCAAAAAAATAGTTGTAAAATTGATTTATTTGATGTATAATATTTCTCATATCAATTTTCACAATGTGAAACATATTCTTAGGAGGGATATTATGTTGGTAAATATCAAGGGCCGGATAGTTATTATCTGTGGTCCTGTATCAACCGGAAAGACAAATCTTGGTTTTAGACTGGTAAATGAATTTGCTCTTAACAAGGGTGAAGTGCTGCAGTATAACTGCACTAGTAAAAGAGAATTTACCAAGGAAAAGTCTAAGCAGCAAAAAGCCATTGAAAGAGCAGTAAAAAAATACGAATTTGTTGTTATTGACTGTGATGGCATTGAAAGGGAAGCTTTATATGAGTTAATCATAGCTCTTCGTTTATTCTATAACGGTTCTATTGATCTCATAAAAATGGCACTTCCAGAAGACTTACACTATTTGTATTGGAAAAAGAATAAAAACAAAAAGAACATTCCAGAAGAGCTGATTAAGAAACAGAGAGCAGACTTTTTTGAGGAAATAATCCCAAATGACATCACTATAAAAGATGTAAATGAGATTAAAGTAACAAGCCTGAAAAGACTGAAAATCACGTTTGATGTAAATTTCTAATTTCTAAAAGGAGGGACTAATATAGTGATAAATTCACTTTTATGGTTCTTCCTTTTTCTTTTAAATTAGTATTGAAAAAAAAATTAATATATGATATTATAAATAACATATTAAGCCAATTAAAAAGCAAAGTAGTATATAGGCTTTATTTTACAGAAAGTGAGTATTGTTGAGAGCTCATAAATGTTTATATATGAAATTTCACTTTTTAGGTCATATATTGAATTAATAGTAGGTATATGCGGTTGAACCGTTAAAACTGTAATAAGGTATATAAGTCAAATTAATAGTTTGGCATAAATATATAAATTTAGGTGGTACCACGGAAACTATTCGTCCTATATTATAAGGATTGAATAGTTTTTTTATATAATAGGAAAGTTCAATATAAGGTATAATTTATTAAAAATTAATTATAAGATGTATTAATAAATTTCTATAATATAAATTGATACCAAGAAAGGAAGTTTTTTTATGAAAGAGCAAATTGAAAAAATAAGAATTTGTGCGACTGAGGAAATTGCTAATTGTAATGATTTAAAATCTTTAGGCGAATTAAAAGTTAAGTATTTAGGCAAAAAGGGAGAGCTTACATCTGTTTTAAGGGGTATGGGGGGATTATCTCCTGAAGAGCGACCAATTATTGGAAGTTTAGTTAACCAAGTAAGAGATGAGTTAGAAACTATAATTTCAGATAAAGAGCAATCATTTAAACAAGCAGAATTAAACAAAAAATTAGAGAGCGAAACTATTGATATTACTTTGCCTAGTAAGAAAAGTATAAGAGGAAGTGAACATCCTATTAATAGAACTATTGAAGAAATTGAAGATTTGTTTATTTCAATGGGATATGAAGTTATTGATGGACCTGAGCTAGAAACAGATGAGTTTTGCTTCGAAAGATTAAATCTTCCAAAAGGTCATCCTGCAAGAGATATGCAAGATTCATTTTATGTGACAGATAACTATTTGCTTCGTACACAAACTTCAGCTGTTCAAGCACATACTATGCTTAAATATGGTGGGGAAAAGCCAATTAGAATGATTTGTGTTGGAAAAACTTATAGAAGAGAAGATGATGCAACACACTCTCATCAATTCAATCAAGTTGAAGGATTGGTAATTGATAAAAAAGAAAATCATGTATCACTTGCAGATTTAAAAGGTACACTTGAAGTATTTATGAAAAAAATGTTAGGTGAAAATACAAAACTTCGTTTTAGACCAAGTTATTTCCCTTTTACAGAGCCTTCTTATGAAGTTGATTGTACATGTTTTAAATGTGGTGGAAAAGGTTGTAATTTATGTAAAGACACAGGATGGATTGAAGTTTTAGGATCTGGTATTGTTCATCCAAATGTATTAAAAATGAATGGGTATGATCCTGATGAATGGGGAGGATTTGCATTCGGAACAGGAATTGATCGTTTGGCAATGTTTAAATATGGAATTCCAGATATGAGATATCTATATGCAAATGATGTAAGATTTTTAAAACAATTTGATAGAAAAGATATTGATTAATTTTAAATAAATAGGAGGAGTTTATTAGTTTGAAAGAAATAAAAAACTTTCATAGCTATATGTGCCTTCAGAAAGAAAGGAATGAATTTTATTATGATACTAAGTAGAAATTTTGTTAAAGATTACATAGATTTAGATGATGATTTGAGTATAAAGAAAATTGGCGAAGATATGACAACTGTAGGAAATGAATATGATGTTGCTCAAAAATTTATAAATTGTACTAATTTAACAATTGGTGAAATTGTAGAATGTATTGAACATCCAGATTCTGATCATTTGCATATTTGTAAAGTAAATGTTGGAGATGAAATATTACAAATTGTTTGTGGAGCACCTAATGCTAGAAAAGGTATAAAAGTTATTGTTGCACTTCCTGGAGCGAAATTACCAGGCGGAGAGATTAAAGCTGGTGCAATTCGTGGACAAGAATCAAATGGAATGATGTGCTCTGTTGCTGAACTTGGAGTTGAAAAGAAATTCTTAAAGAAAGAAGATATTGAAGGAATTGCTGAACTTGGAGAGGATGCTATACCAGGAGAAGATCCAATTAAATATTTGGGTTGGGATGATGAGATAATTGACTTTGACTTAACTCCAGATAGAGGAGATCTATTAAGTATTTTGGGTATGGCATATGAGCTAGGAGCTATATATGATAAAAAAGTTAAAAATGTAGATTATTCACATAATGAATCTGGAAATGATATAAATAATGAATTTTCTGTAAAAGTTAATACTGATAATTGTTCATTATTTTTAGCAAAAAAGGTTGAAAATGTTGTAATTAAGGAAAGTCCAGATTTTATAAAAAATAGATTAATGGCATGTGGAATAAGACCTATTAATAATGTTGTTGATATAAGTAACTATGTAATGTTAGAGCTTGGACAACCTCTTCATTTTTATGATGCAGATAATTTAGGAAATACTATTATTGTAAGAATGGCTAATAATGAAGAAAAACTTGTTACTCTTGATGAACAGGAAAGAATATTAGATGAAAATGATATTGTTATTGCAACAAATGAAAAATCAGTTGGTCTTGCAGGCGTTATGGGAGGAATGGAAACAGAAGTAACGTCAGATACAAAAAATGTTATTATAGAATCTGCAATATTTGATGGTGTTAGAGTTAGAAAAACTTCAAAGAAAATAGTTAGAAGTGAAGCTAGTAATAGATTTGAAAAAGGATTAGATCCAAAAAGAACTTATATGGCAATGGAAAGAGCCTGTCAATTACTTGAAAAATATGCAAGTGGAACTGTAAGAAGCGGTATGTGTAAATATGATACTACAAATTCTGATGATAAAAAAATTAGAATTGCATATAAAACAGTAAATGATGTATTAGGCTCAAATATTTCAAACAATGAGATTTTAGATGTTTTTAGAAAATTAGGATTCTCATATGAAGCTGGAAATGATGAAGCAATTGTTGCTGTTCCAAGTAGAAGACAAGATATATCAATAAAAGAAGATTTAATTGAAGAAGTAAGTAGAATTTATGGTGTTGATAATATAGAAGGTACACTTCCTATTATGTCAAGTAAACAAAACGATTATGATAATACAGTTAGATCAATAAGACATAAAATGATAGAGCTTGGTTTAAGTGATACATTGCAATATATTTTAATAAATGATAAAAATGCCCATAAATATACTACTGATAAATTTGAGGAATTAAGATTATTAGATCCTATAACAGAAGAGCGAAATACATTAAGATATAGTGTTTTAGCTTCATTGTTTAGAACTTATGAATATAATAAAGCACATTATAATAAAGATATTTCAATATTTGAAATAGGAAAAGGCTTTTTCAAAAAAGGTGATGAATATGGAGAAAATTTAAAAGTAGCTGCATTAATGACCGGAAAATATTATGTAGGAGTTGGAAACCAGGCAAATGTTGATTTTTATGTAATTAAAGGTATTGTAGAAGAGCTATTAGATTTCTTGGGATATGCAAATAGATATAGTTTTATACTACCAAAGGAAATACCTGCTGAATTTCATCCAGGACAAGTTGCTGAAATAAATGTAAATGCAGATCCTGTAGGTATTGTAGGAAGATTACATCCATTAGAGGCTAAAGAGCCTGTATATGTAATGGAAATAAACTTAGATAAACTATTAGCAAAACGTGTAGGAAAAATGAAGTATAAGGAAATTTCAATATATCCAAATGTTAAGAAAGATGTTGCTTTTGTTATGGATAAATCAAAAACTTCTAAAGAAATTGAAACAGTTATAAAAAAAGCTGGAGGAAATTTATTAACTGATATAGAAGTATTTGATGTGTATACAGGAGAAAATATAGGTGAAAATGAAAAATCAATTGCATATTCATTAACATTTAACAATTCTAAGAAAACATTAACAGAAGAAGAAATAACTCCAATATTTGAAAAAATAATTTCAACAGTAGAATCAAAATGTAATGTAAAGTTAAGAAATTAATTATTTCTACTAAGATTTTTGGAAGCAATTTGAAGGTATTAATAAATCTTTCATTATTACATATACCTTTAAGTTTGGCGAGAAAGGAATAACATTTTTATGAAAGATAAAAAATTAGATAATAAATCTAAAGATTTAGTTTTGAATCAAAAAAGAAATATGGGGAAAAAAGTATTTATATCAATTTTAGTAATTATTATAATTGCAATATCAAGTTTTATAATTTATGAAAGGGCAACTGTTAATAATACCTATTATATTGGTGAAAAGAACTTACAAATTCCGGTATTTGTGTATCACGACATAGTACAGGATGAATCTCAAATACAATATGATTATATGCAAACCACAGTAGATACTTTTGAAAAACAAATAACTGGACTTATGAAACTGGGATATAAACCAATAAGTTATCAGGATTTGGAAGATTATAAAAATGGGAAAAAAGCTATTCCTAAATGGAGCTTTTTAATAACATTTGATGATGGTTATACAGGTGTATATAATTATGCATATGAGATTGCAAAAAAATATAATATACCAATGACCTCTTTTATAAATAATAATACAATTGGGACTGAATCTGTTTTTTATACATGGGAAAATGCTAAAGAAATGAATGAGAGCGGATTGATTTCTATTTATTCACATGGTTTAACGCATGCACAATATAATAAAGAAACACCTGAAAAATTAGTAGATGATACTGAAAAATCTTATTCTGAAATAAAACAAGAGCTAAATGATGTTGATATTTTAAAAGTATTTACATATCCATATGGATTATATACTGATGAAGAAAGAGCTGCTCTTTGGGAAAATGGATATATTCAGAATTTAACTGATAATAGGATAAATTTAAGTGAAAAATTAGACCTTTCTGGGTTGCATAGGTCATATCCATTAAGTGATCCTGTATGGAAAATATTGCTAAAAATTAATTATAGAATAATTCGATATGAATAAAAAGTGTTTTAATATATAAAATGACAATAATAAGCCGGATATGCAGATAATATATATTAAAAATGCGTGACTTGCTGGTCGCCCATACAAAGTAGTGTGAGAGTTGTAGAGCCCTTGTTTAAATTTTGTAATATTA
>CAKPRA010000064.1 GCA_934180065.1 uncultured Clostridia bacterium
AGGAAATATCTATTCTTAATATAGTATATAGTTTCAATATTACTCATAAGTAAAAATGTACTTATATGTTGAACTTTTCTATTATATAAAAAAGAAAGGATAAAACCCTTTCATTTTAATTACTATTTTAAGAATTAAATATAAAAGTCTAATCCTTTTTTGTCATTTGATTATTCTTCAACATGTTCCTTTATATAGTCTACAACATCACCTACTGTAACTATTTTTTCAGCATCACCATCAGGTATTTCTGTATCGAATTCTTCTTCTAAAGCCATTATAAGTTCAACTATGTCTAAAGAATCAGCACCTAAATCATCTATAAATGAAGCATCTAATTTAACGGCATCAGCATTTGCTCCTAATTGCTCAACTATAATTCCTTTTACTTTCTCAAAAAGTTCGTTCTCTGAATCCATAAGTTCACCCCCTCTCAATATTATCTCTTATGTCTATTAAGATAATATATGTATATAAAAAAGTCAAGTTTTTTCATAAATTTAATTTTTTTCCACAGTTTGCTTCTGAAGTTTTTCATATTCTTTAACAATATTATCTACAGTTTTGTCTTTAGCAAATTTCTCAGCTTGTTTGATTGTATATACAAATAATTTCTCATCACTACTACCATGAGCTTTTACAACAGGTTTTTTTACTCCTAAAAATGGAGCTCCACCATATTCTTTATAATCCATAGATTTAGCAAATCTTTTAAGCATAGGTAATGCAGACAAAACTGCTATTTTAGAAATTATATTCTTTTTAGCTTCTTTGTTTAAATTACGCTTTACCATCTTTCCAACACCTTCTGTTGTTTTTAAAAATATATTACCTGTAAAACCATCTGTAACAACAGCATCAACTTCTCCGGAAAAAGCCTCTCTACCTTCAATATTTCCATAGAACTCAAATCCCATTTGCTTTGCATTTTCCTTTAATAATTTATATGATTCTTTCATTAAATCATTACCTTTTGTTTCTTCTGTTCCATTATTTAATAACCCTATTTTAGGTTTTGCAATATTATACGTATTTTTTAAATATATACTAGCCATTTGTGCAAATTGTAAAATATTTATTGGTTTACAATTTGTATTTGCGCCAGCATCCATCAATAAAAATCTACTTTCGAAAGCAGGTAACATTCCTGCCAATCCTGGTCTATCAATTCCTTTTATTCTACCAACAAGTAATGTGGCTCCAGCAAGTAGAGCACCTGAGTTTCCAGCAGATATAAATACATCACCTTCATCATTTTTTAACATATTAAAACCTATAACCATGGAAGAATTCTTTTTAGTTTTAATTGCTTTTGTTGGTATATCCTCCATTGTAATCTCTTCATCAGCATTAACAATTTTTAGCCTATCACTAATTTGACTAATATCATCTTTATTATACAATACTTTAATTCGCTTTTTAATTATTTCTTCTTTGCCTATTAAAACAAGCTCTGAATCAATATCATTTATAACTGTTACTGCTGCCTTTATATTTGCATCTGGAGCATTATCCCCACCCATTACATCAAATAAAATTTTCATATAATACCTCCATATTTTATTGTATATCTGCTTATTAATTTTATTACTTTATAATATCAAAGTCAATTAAATTAGTCAATCCTTTAAACTATGAATTAGCACTTTATTGTTATTAATTATTGCAACTTATTTTTATTAGCTACAATACATGTATATATTTAACTTTCCTTTAAAAATAAAATATTTATTTTCACTTTGAGGTGCGAAACTTAAAGTTTCATATTATTTCCTATTATATAAAAATGGAATATTCCCTAATAATGTAGAGAATATTCCATTTAAATATCTTATTTAATCTTTAAATATTATACAACATATATTTATTGTAATTCAATAACAGCTCCAACAGCTTCGAATTTAGCTTTTAATTCTTCAGCTTCTTCTTTGCTTACATTTTCTTTAACAGCTTTAGGTGCTCCATCAACTAAATCTTTAGCTTCTTTTAATCCTAATCCTGTTGCATCTCTAACAACTTTAATTACTTGTATTTTGTTTGCTCCAGCATCTTTTAATACTACATTGAAAGATGATTTTTCTTCAGCTGCAGCTCCTGCTGCTCCTGCTGCTGGTGCTGCAACTGCTGCTGCAGATACTCCAAATTCTTCTTCGATAGCTTTTACTAAATCAGCTAATTCAACAACTGTCATTTTTTTGATTTCTTCAATCATTTCTTCTTTATTCATTTTAAAATCCTCCTATAATAAATTTTATTTTTGTGTATTTCCACACTATTAATTTCTAATTATTTTAATATTTATTTATAAATTGATATAATTTGATTTTATACATTAATTATATATCTTTTATAAATGATATTATTATTCAGCTTCTTTTTGAGCTTTTACTTGATCAAGTGCAACAGCCAATTTTGAAATATTTGCAAGTAAGCATCCAGCAAGTTTTGCTATTAATTCTTGTTTTGATGGAAGTTTTGCAAGTGTAATTATTTCTTCAGCTGTCATTACTTTTCCTTCTATAATACCACCTTTGATTTTATAAAAATCATTATTTTTTGCAAAGTTATAAATAACTTTTGATGGCTCTAAATAATCCTCATCACCCATTAATATTGCAGTAGGTCCTGTTAATAAATCATCAAGACCAGATTCTCCATTCATATCAAGAGCTCTTTTTATAATGTTATTTTTAATAACTTTATATTCTGAGTTAGTATTTCTTAAATCAGCTCTTAATTTTGTTACATCAGCAACATTAATTCCTCTGTAATCTGTTAATATAATAACTTTTGCAGATTTCATTCTTTCTGCTAAAGCTTTTACTAATTCTTCTTTTTCTTTTAGTGCTTTTTCACTAGCCATTTTTTGATTTCACCTCCTAAAAAATTTGCAAAAATAAATCCAATCTTCATAGCCAAAAGGCATTATAAAGATTGGATAAATCCGTTCATTATATGCCTCGGTAGGACTTACAACTGCCTACTTTCTTTGGCTATTTATTTATAAATTATTTTTGATCAATATACATACTAGGTCCCATAGTAGTAGAAATTGCAACACTCTTAATGTATTGTCCTTTTGCTGCAGCTGGTTTAGCTTTTATAATAGCTCCCATTATTGCATCATAGTTTTCTACTAATTTATCTTTACCAAATGAAACCTTACCAAATCCTAAGTGAATAATATTAGTTTTGTCTAATCTGTATTCAACTTTACCAGATTTGATTTCTTGTATAGCTTTTGTAACATCCATAGTTACTGTTCCAGATTTAGGGTTTGGCATTAAACCTTTTGGTCCTAATACTTTACCTAATCTACCAACAACACCCATCATATCAGGTGTAGCTACGATTACATCATAATCAAACCAGTTTTCTTTTTCAATTTTTGGTATTAATTCTTCGGCACCTACATAATCAGCTCCAGCTTTTACAGCTTCATCTGCTTTAGGTCCTTTAGCAAAAACTAAAACTTTTAAAGTTTTACCTGTTCCATTTGGAAGTACTGTAGTACCTCTTACTTGTTGATCAGCATGTTTAGAATCAACTCCTAATTTAACATGCAATTCAACAGTTTCATCAAATTTTGCTTTTGGCATTTTTTCTAATATCTCAATAGCTTCAGCTACTGGATATACTTTTGATTTATCAATTAGCTTTTCACTTTCTTGATATCTCTTTCCATTTTTTTTCATTTTAATCCTCCTTTGGTTCTAACGAATTTAAAATTCTCCCAATATATAATTTAATTATTAGTCAGCAACTACAACACCCATAGAACGAGCTGTACCAGCAACCATACTCATTGCAGCTTCTAATGATGCAGCATTTAAGTCTGGCATTTTTTGTTCAGCTATTTCTTTAACTTGAGCTTTTGTTAATGTAGCAACTTTTTCTCTATTTGGCTTTCCTGAAGCCTTTTCAATTTTTGCAGCTTTTTTAATTAATACAGCTACAGGTGGTACTTTTGTTATGAATTCAAAAGATTTATCTTTATGAACAGTGATAACAACTGGTATTATCATACCTGGTTGATTAGCTGTTCTATCATTAAATTCTTTAACAAATGCCATAATGTTAACACCTGCTGCACCTAAAGCTGGTCCTACTGGTGGAGCTGGTGTAGCTTTACCTGCAGGAATTTGCAATTTAATAACTTTGTTTTCTTCTTTCTTTTCTGCCATTGCCTTATTGCACCTCCTTTAATATGATATTGACAAAATAATTTATATAATTTTAAATTATTAACTATTAAACTTTTTGAACTTGAGAAAATTCAAGTTCAACTGGTGTTTCTCTACCAAACATAGAAACTAAAACTCTTACTTTATGTTTTTCTTTATTAATTTCTTGAACAGTTCCTACGCATTCTGCAAAAGCACCATCTATAATTTTTACAGAATCATTAACATCATAATCAACATTAATTTCAACTTTTTCAAATCCCATACTTCTTATTTCTTCATCAGTAAGTGGTATTGGATCAGTTCCTGAACCTACAAATCCAGTAACTCCTCTAGTATTTCTTACGATATACCAAGTTTCTTCTGTAACAATCATTTTAATTAAAACATACCCTGGAAAAACTTTTTTAAGATTAGTCTTTCTTTTTCCATCTTTAATTTCAATTTGCTCTTCCATTGGAACTATTATATCAAAAAAGAAATCCTCAAGTTCTCTATTTTTTACAGTTTTTTCCAAATCTGTTTTTACCTTATTTTCATAACCTGAATATGTATGTACAACATACCATCTTGGAATTAATTCCTCGTTTTCTCGAGACATTTTTTTAGCCTCCTTCATTGTATTTCTTAAAGATTATTCTGCATTGCTTGTTTGATTCGTATTTTGATTTGCATTTTCTACTGTTTCACTATTATTGTTCTCACTATTTTCTTCAGAATTTGTTTCATTTTCAGTATTATTTGATGTTGATTGATCTAATTCTGTAGTTACAGATGAGTTGTTAGCTTTAATCTTTTCCTCAGCTTTCATAATAACATTTTCATTTATGTTTATAAATATAAAATCTAATATCATTACTAATATAGCAACTACTAAAACTATACCTATAACAGTTGCAGTATCATTAGCTAAGCTTTTTGATTTTGGCCAATTGACTTTTTTAAGCTCTGCTCTTGATTCTTTAAAAAAATTATTTTTAGGTTCTTTTACTCTTTTTTTGTTTTTTTCATCTTTAGCCATAAAAAATCCTCCTCAAAGGTTATTTTGTTTCTTTATGTGTTGTACGTTTTTTGCAGAATGGACAGTATTTTACTACTTCAAGTCTATCTGTATTATTTCTCTTGTTTTTTTCAGTTGTATAATTTCTTCTTTTACAATCTGAACATGCTAATGTTATTGATTCTCTTGCTCCTTTTGCAGCCATTTTAGATACACCTCCAGCTATTTATTTTTTGCTTTATATAATAAGCTACTCTTTTCTTAATCATATGCTTACCTATTTTATCACTACTTGGAAGATATGTCAACCTCTAACAGATTTATTTTTTCTTTTCTTGCTCTTTTTCTCAACAGAATATCCAAATCTTCCTATTTTTTTGCCTAAACTATAATAATTTCCATTAGAATATGCTATCAAATTACACTTTGATATATCAAATGCACCTTTTTCATCTATATATTGTTTATCAGCATCAATTGACAATACTTCGGCAATAATCATATGATGACTTCCTAGCTCCTTAATTTCCTTAACTTTACATTCAACAGAAACTGGGCTTTCCTTTATTAATGGGCACTTGACAAATTTACCTTTTTCCTTTGTTAGCTTCATTTCTTTAAATTTGTCATATTTAGAGCCTGATCTTACACCACACCAATCTGTTGCAAATGCTAATTTTTCATTTGTTAAATTAATAACAAATTCCCCATTTTCTTTTATTAAATTGTATGAAAAACGCTCTGGTCTTACAGATATATAACACATTGCTGGATTAGTATTAATTATTCCTGTCCAGGCAACTGTCATAATATTTGCATTTTCAAAAGTACCAGATGTTACCATTACTGCTGGAATTGGATAAATAAATGTCCCAGCTTTCCATATTTCTCTAGCCATAAAATCCTCCTTTTATTCTATATTTTTATAATATTGATATTAGCAATTATTTATATATTTGTTAAATTCCTGAAATGTTAATCCTGGTGGAACGTCAAAAAACTGTTTAGTTGGACTTTCTTTTCCACCTCGTAATTGTATGTAATAATCTACAATACTTTTAATAGCTTCATCCTCGCTATTATACTCATAAATTCCTGTTCTGTTAAAATTTGGATGCTCTAAATGATACACCTTATCCTTATAAAAATATAATATGAAACAATGCATATGCTCCTCTTCTTCCAAATTATTATAGTCATCCGGTTCAAATATTCTACAACAAAACATTTTATTTTTAATACCTATCATGTTTTTTCTTCTGGTAATCAATCCAACCATAATTGATATGCTCTTCCATATATTGCAAAATATCATTTGGAGTACTTATTTCTTCTATATTCATCTAACCACCTACCCGAATAATAATACTATACATTTTACCATATAATTATTACTCATGCAACAAATAAACTCATTATTATCTAAGAGCAAAAGCGGACATTAATAACATTTGCTCTATTTATATAAAAGAGCAATAAAGCATAGATTAAAAATAATTTTTTATCTCTAATCTATGCTTTATTATAAAATAAAAAAATCTGGCAACAACCTATCTTCTCAGCAGGGTAACCCGCAAATATTGTCGGCACATTGGAGCTTGACTTCTGTGTT
>CAKPRA010000065.1 GCA_934180065.1 uncultured Clostridia bacterium
GTAGTGTGAGAATGGTAGTGCCCTCATTTTGATTTTGATAAATGTGAAATTTAACTAAAAGCTCCCAAACTGCGCGTCACTTCTTTTAATATATATATTCACATATCCTACTCTGCTAAATTGATTTTGTTATTAGGTAAAAATTGTAACATTTATATGAAAAAATATAATAAATTTACATAAAATACTAGAAAAAATTAGTAATATATGTTAAAATAGAAACAGTTTTACAAAAGGAGAAATAATATGTTTGAAATAGAATTAAAAAGTAATGAATTAAAAACAGATGTATATTTAAAATTAAATAAAGATGAAAATACTCCATTATATGATGAAGATTTAAACGAAATTGAAGTTGTTCATTTAAATGCTTTAGATTTTTTAGATGAGCCAACTGATGTTGAGATTTGTGATTTAGTATTTTTCAAAAATCTGAAAAACTGCTATCTGTCAAATATGTATATAAAAGATGAAGACTTAGAAATATTAAATAGTATAAAATCATTAGAGTCATTACAATTAAATAATTGCTCTTTTTCAAACAATAAAAAAATGAATTTAAATCTATTAAGATTAATAGTAAATAAATGTAAAGATATAAAATTTAAAATTTTTGATAATATGATAACTTTAGAAAGTGTTCGTATAGTTAACTGTGATAATGTTGAATTAAGTGGTATATCAAAATTGAGTAATCTGAAAAAATTATATTTACAAAATTTAGAGCTAGATCAAATAGATGAAGTAAAAGAGCTTAAGGAATTAGAATATCTAAATTTAAATGGAAGTAAAATCAAAAATCTAATTAATTTAAATAATAATAAATTAGAGGTTGAGCATAATGAAAAAAATTTCTTATATGATTAAATTTAAAGAGGTGTGAATGTTGAAGAGTGAAAAAAATAGTAATGTAGAAAATATTAAAAGTGAATTTTTAAAGAGCTTAGTAAGTAAAAAGAATGAGAATGAAATGGCTAAAACAACGGGGATTAAAGACTTGTCTGTATTGGATTTCTCAGAAGTTGTAAATCATATTTTGTCAAATGGCTCAGATAAAGAGCTAAATGAAATTTGTAGTGATATTAATTCTGGTAGAGTTAGAGTTGGTATGGATTCAAAATCTGTAAATTTAATAAGTAAGAATTCTGATAATGAAAACTTAAAGAAATTATTACAAAATATTAACATTTCTATGAATATCGATATAAATAGTATTTCAGAGTTAAGTAGTAAACAATTTGAATCTATGAAAAATATGGGGTGTAAAATAAATAAGGTTTTTGTAAATAGTGGATATGATGAAGCTGCAAAAAGAGGATATTCTGAGGGTGTTTATAAAAAGATAATTGAAAAAGCAGAAAAAATGGTGGATTCAGCTTTTAAAAATTTACCAGAAGATGCAAATGAAGAAACTAAATTTATGGCACTTTATAATATTGTTTTGAAAAATACAACATATGATTATGATACATTAGATAAAAAAAGAGGAAAAGATCAAAACAGATTTGAAGATACATCTAGAAATCTTGAAGGTTGGTTTGTTGATGATTGTAGTTTATGTGCAGGAACTGCAGATGCATTAGTGCAGCTTTGTAAACTAAAAGGAATTGAAGCTGAATATGTTCAAGGTCAAGCTAATGGACTTCATGCTTGGGTCAAAGTGAAAATTGATGATAAGTGGTATAATGCCGACCCTACATGGGATGCAAATAAAACCGGAAAAGCATATGAATATTGTTTAAAAAGTGATAAGGATTTTAAAAATCATAAAGAGCAAAATTATAATCCATCATATTTTAGAAATACAAATGGAAAAAATGTTAAATTTGAAACAAAGAATATACATGAAGCTAATTATTCTAAAACAAGATATGATTTAGAGCATAAATATTATTCAGATGATTTACAAAATAGAAAGGTTTTCTATAGAGATTTAACTGAAGCAGAAATTAAAGAGTCATATGAAAAACAAAGACCAATAACTGGAAGCCAGGTAGCTACAATGAATAAACCAGATACATTATTAGGATTGATAATAGAATTCTTATCTAAGCTATTAGGTGCTCCAAAGAAAATTTTTAAAAATGCATTTAAAGATAATAAGAGAGCTAATAAAATCGATTTATCAAAAATGACTTCAAAAGATAGTGCTGAAAATTATATAAAATCACAAGTTAAAGAAAATGATGGTTTTGCTGGAATAAAAGTTGATGAAAAAACGGCTAATGCTTATATTGATAATAAATCAATAAAAAAAGCTAAAAGTAAAAATAAGGTAGAAGATAAACAAAAATAATTTTTTAAGGAGTAATGATTATTTATTTTATAAATATGTCATAGAAGTAGATATGTACGTAAAAATAGGTGATTTAAAATTATTAAATATTCAAGTTATTCAAAATGGAAATATAATATATGAGGGTATGGTTGAAAATGCTCCTGATGAAATAAAAGAAGTTAATTATAAATCTGCAAATTTTGATAGTGGATGTTTAATTTTGGAAATTTAAAGTTTGAAATTTAGGGTTTTTATACTTGCAAATGCAAAAATAATATGATAAAATAGTTAAGTAAAATTCCTTATACTTAGTTTTAGGATAAAGTAACACCTACACTATAACTCGGTTTAAGGAGAAAAATAATATGGAGGTGCATGTAAAATGACAAAGGAAAGAAAACAAGAAATTATTAATACTTATAAAAGAGATGAAAACGATACTGGTTCTTCAGAGGTTCAAATAGCTCTTTTAACAGAAAGAATTAATGAATTAACAGAACATCTAAAAGTTCATAAAAAAGATAATCATTCAAGAAGAGGACTTTTGAAAATGGTTGGAAGTAGAAGAAATTTACTAAACTACTTAGCTAAGAAAGATGTTCAAAGATACAGAGATATCGTAGAAAAACTTGGATTAAGAAAATAAAACTTTTGGACGTTTTGCATAATATTGCTAAACGTCCATTTTTTGGTGTTACGAATGCTTAAAACTAGGAAGTAGCTTGGATAAAGAACTTTGTATAAAATTTTTTATCGAGGTTACAACTAATTTTAAGCAAAAAATAAATTATAAAGGAGATTTTTTATGTTTAAAGTTTATGAAACAGAATTAGCCGGAAGAAAATTAACAATTGAATCTGGAAAAATAGCTGAACTAGCTAATGGAAGTGTTGTTGTTAGATATGGCGAAACAGTTGTAATGGTTAATGTTACAGCATCAAAAGAGCCAAAAGATGGAGTGGATTTTTTCCCATTATCAGTGGATTATGAAGAAAAACTATACTCAGTTGGAAAAATACCAGGAGGATTTACAAAAAGAGAAGGTAAGCCAGCAGATAAAGCAATATTAACTTCAAGAGCAATTGATAGACCAATTAGACCTTTATTTCCAAAGGATTTTAGAAATGATGTTTGTGTTGTTGCAACAGTACTTTCTGTTGAACCAGATAATTCACCAGAAGTATGTGCAATGATAGGAACTGCAGCAGCATTATCAATATCAGATATTCCATTTAATGGACCAACTGCTGCTGTAAATGTTGGATATGTTGATGATAAAATCGTTATAAATCCAACTGTTGAGCAAAGAGAAAAAAGTAGATTACGTTTAACTGTTGCAGGAACATTAAATAAAATAACTATGATTGAAGCTGGTGCTGATGAAATTCCTAATAATACAATGTTACAAGCAATAAAAGAAGCCCATGTTGAAATAAAAAAACTATGTGAATTTATTTCAAATATTCAATCAGAAATTGGAAAAACAAAATTTGAATATAAACCATTTGTTACAGATAAAGAGATATTTGAAGAAATAAAGTCAAATTTTAAAGATAGAATGTATACAGAAATAAGACATCCAGATAAAAGAGATGTTGACGTGGCTGTTAGCAAATTAACAGAAGATATAACAAATTATTTCGTTGAGCAAAGAGGACAAGAGGCTGCTGATGAACTTAAAACAGCAATTGCTGATAGTGTTCATGACTTAGAAAAAGAATGTGTAAGAGAAATGATTTTAAAAGAGCATCAAAGGGTTGATGGAAGAGCTATAGATCAAATAAGACCTTTATCATGTGAAGTTGGTGTTTTACCAAGAGTTCATGGTAGTGCTATTTTTACAAGAGGACAAACTCAAGTTATGTCTATAGTTACACTTGGAATGAAAAGCGAGGCTCAAGAGCTTGATGGATTAGATGAAGAAACTGAAAAAAGATACATGCATCAATATAATTTTCCATCTTATAGTGTAGGTGAGGCTAGACCTTCGAGAGGACCAGGAAGAAGAGAAGTTGGACATGGAGCATTAGCAGAAAAAGCATTAGTTCCAGTACTACCATCTGAAGAAGAATTTCCATATGCAATTAGAGTTGTTTCAGAAGTGTTGAGCTCTAATGGTTCAACATCACAAGCAAGTATTTGTGGAAGTACATTAGCACTTATGGATGCTGGTGTTCCAATCAAGAAACCAGTTGCAGGTATATCTACAGGTTTAGTAACAGATAAAAATGATCCAAGTAAATATGTTATGCTAACAGATATACAAGGAATTGAAGATTTCTTTGGAGATATGGACTTTAAAGTTGGTGGAACAAGAGATGGAATTACAGCTATTCAAGTAGATATTAAAATTGATGGATTAACATATGAGATTATTGAAGAAGCATTTGAAAGAACTGAAAAAGCAAGAATGCATATATTAAATGATATAATGGCACCACAAATTGCAGAGCCAAGAGCTGAAATTTCAAAATATGCACCTAAAATTTTAACAACAAAAATAAGTGTAGATAAAATTAAAGATGTTATTGGATCTGGAGGTAAAGTAATAAATAAAATAATTGCTGAAACTGGAGTTAAAATAGATATTGAAGAAGATGGATCTGTATGTGTTTATTCATCAGATAGCGAAAATGGAAAAAAAGCTATGAAAATGATAGAAGACATTGCTAGAGAAATCGAAGTAAATGAAATATATGATGGTGTTGTAACAAGAATAATGCCATTTGGAGCTTTTGTAGATTTAGGAGGAAAAGAAGGATTACTTCATATATCAAAAATATCAAGTAAAAGAGTTGAAAAAGTTGAAGATGTGTTATCAATTGGTGATGAAGTTAGAGTTAAAGTTTCTGAAATTGATAATCAAGGAAGAATTAATTTAACAATGAAAGACTTAGAATCTACTGCAAAAGAAGAAAATAATGAAGTAGCAGAATAAAAATGTGCTAATATAAATTATGATTAAGGAGTAAATGATGGAATATTTATATATTTTACAACAAGCATTAATATGGCTTGTAACGATTTATTGGTTATATCAATTTGTAATAAGTTTATGCTCTTTTATAAAAGTAAAAGACAAACCATTATTAGAAGATAAAGAAAATAGATTTATGTTAATAATCCCTGCACATAATGAAGAATCAGTGGTTGTAAATCTTATCGAAAGTTTGCAAAAATTGGATTATTCAAAAGATGCATATGATATTTATGTAATAGCCGATAATTGTACTGATAATACAGCAAAAGTTGCAAAAGAAGCGGGAGCAATTGTATATGAAAGACATGATGAAGCTCATAAAACTAAAGGATATGCTTTACAATGGTTTTTAGATCAAAAGATTAAGGAAGATGCACCTTATGATGCCTTTTGTATATTCGATGCAGATAATATTGTTGATGTAAATTTTCTAAAAGTTATGAATAAAAAATTATGTCAAGGAGAAGATGTTGTTCAAGGATATAAAGATATAAAAAATCCTTCTGATACATGGGTATCTGCTGGGTATGCTATATTCTACTGGACAATGCATAGATTTTATCATTTAGCAAGATATAATATAGGATTATCACCTTTGATGAATGGTACAGGTTTTATGGTAAAATTTGATGTAATAAAACCAAATGGATGGGATACAAAGACTTTAACTGAAGATATTGAATTTTCATTAAAGAGAATTATAAAAGGAAAGAAACTTGGTTGGGCAAGAAATGCTATTGTATATGATGAACAACCTGTCGGTTTCAAGCAATCTTGGATTCAAAGAGAAAGATGGACTGTAGGACATATGCAATGCTTAAAAGAATATACTAAACCACTTGCAATTGCGGTTGCAGAAAATAAGACTGTCATGAATTTTGATGGATTATTATATCTATTAGGAACTGCTCCAATGTTGGTTTTAACTTTATTATTAGTAATATTAAATATTGGATTATTTGCAACAGGTGCAATGAGTGGATTGGATTTTGTGATTCAATTATTAAAATATGTAATTCCTACAGTATTGGTACTTCCATTTATGGGATTAGTAGTAATGTATTTAGAAAAGAAACCAATAAAACCTATGTTAAAAGGATTAGTGTTATATCCAGTATTTATGGGATCTTGGTTGTTAATAAATATAAAATGTTTGTTTAAAAGAGATACTGAATGGAAAAAAATTGAGCATAATAATTCTAAGAAAATTGAAGATATATAATAATAGAGAATTGAATTTTTGTTACAATTTATTGTTAGATATTTTTATATAGACTGGATATGTGAATATATATATAAAACTACTATAATAGGCCGGATATGTGAATATATATATTAAAATTCGTGACTTGCTGGTCGCCCGTACAGAGTAGTGTGAGAATTGTAGTGCCCTCGTTTTAGTTTGGTGATATTAAGATTTTCACTAAAAGCTCCCAAACTGCGCGT
>CAKPRA010000066.1 GCA_934180065.1 uncultured Clostridia bacterium
AGATCATCATCTTCTTCATCTAAGTCTAGATCATCATTCTCTTCGTCTAAATCTGAATCATCATCTTCTTCATCTAAATCTAAATCATCATCTTCTTCATCTAAAATTAGATCATCATCCTCTTCGTCTAAATCTAGATTGTCGTCTTCTTCGTCTAAATCTAAATCATCCTCTTCCTCGTCTAAATTTAGCTCTTTTTCTTCTTCATCTAAATTTAAATCTTGTGCTTTTTTGTCTAAATCAATATCATCCTCTTCATCAAAATCTTCATCTAATAAAATATCATCATCTTCTAAATCCCAATCATCATAATCAAGATTTTTCTTATTCTGATTTTCGTCATCTATATCAAGTTCTGAAATAATTTTTGGACTATTAGTATCTTTTAAGGATTTATTTTTTATTTTCTTTTTATTATCCTTTTCTTCCGCTTTCTTTTTAATCTCACTATTTTTTTGTGCTTTAAGCTCTGTTGATTTCTTTTTATCATCAGTTAATTTTTTTGTTACTTTTTCAGATAAAATCTCATTTACAACAATTGGATTCTTACGAGGTCTACCTCTTTTCTTCTTTTCTTTAACAACAACCTCTTCAATTGCAACTTTGCGAGGTCTACCTCTTCCTCTCTTTTTATTCTCTGATTGTTTCTCAGAATCTTTTTTATTACTTTTTTCAATAAATTTATTATATTTCTGGCTATTTTTCTTTAAAATCCTCTTTGTTGAATCTTTTATAGATTTTACAATTGTGTTTATAGAATCCGAATCTAGCTTTTCACATGCACTTTCAAATTTAGAAATATATTTTTCTTCAGAAAGATTTGGCTTGTTTAAATATGCTATATACTTATCAACTATTGAAATATTATCTTTAACTTCAGTTTTATTTTCTAATTTTTTTATTGCATCTACTTTTTTATTTTTAATTTTCTCATCTGCATCTGCCTTTGAAACTAATTTATAATATGCCTTTGCTTTAGCCAAATTTCTAGGAGTTTTTATTAATTCATAGATATTTTTTTTAGTTACATCCTTTCCAATTAGAAAATTATAAATATTTAAATCCATTAAATATTTAACTAATTTATCATTTTTTCCCAAAAATATTACTGGAATGCTTTTGCCTCTTTTTCCTTTTGCAACGCTAAGCAATCCTTTTATTTTTTTTAAAAGGATTGCTTCTTTCTTATCACTATTATTAATCTTTTGATCAAAGTCCTCACTTATTATAATTCTATCATAATCATTATTCTGTTGTATTTCTTTCATAATTGCAGTAAAGTTCTTAGCCTCTGTATATATCATTTTTTTATCAAAATCTATTTTATATTTACGAGCTAAGCTATCTATTATATTACTTTCATCCTCTATTGCAAATAATACTTTCATTTGTAATACCTCCATTTATTCATTCATATTCCAAATTTATTTATTTCTTTTAAAAAATGGCTTTTTCTCCATTTGGTTTGGAATAATTACTTTTCTACCTCCAGCTTTATTACTTTCTGGAATATCAAGATTTTTTTCTTCCAATGTGCTATGTTCTGATTTATATATATTCTTAACACTAATTTTTGAATGTCTTAAGTATTCTTTAGAATTTTCTTCCAATATTATTCTAACATCTAAAGGCATATTATCAATAATTATTTGAATTTGATCATCAGTGTATTCTCTAGATATTTTGGCAAAGCCTCTTACACATTTATCAATTCTATCTTTATATGTTATAAAAAATCTAAGAATACTATTAAGCTCTTTATCACTTATCTTTTTTTGTACACTTTCTTTTTTATATTTTAAACCTTTAGGATCTATATTATAAATCATTTTAGCTTTTTTCTTATTTCTAGGCTTATCAATAAGAGCACATACATTTTGTATTGTTCTTTCCTTTCCTATAAGTACATTATATACACCTAATGTAAATAACTGGGAAATTATCGGATCGTGTTCTGTTCTTCTATCTTTACATATTAATATTATAGGGATTCCAGTTCCATCTTCTTTATAGGCCTCATCTGTAATCTCATCTATATGTCGATATAAATTTTCATCTTCACTATCATAACTTTCATTTATTCCCTTTTCCAAATCCTCACTTATTATTATTAAGTCATATCTATTATTTCTAGTTTGTTGTACCTCATCAATAATAGCATCATAATAAAAAGCTCTTTTATACGAAATTATCTTTTTATAAACTCTCTGATATTCATTTAAAATTATATCAACAATATCATTTTTACTATTGTCGTTATTTGTTACTGCAAAAAGAATCCTCATTATTTAATTTCTCCTTAATTTTAATCATTTGATTTTACAACAATTGCAAATATTAGCGGTAACACCTGACAAACAATAAGCAATGATACCATTCCAATCATTGTATTAAAACCTTTATCTCTTATATCAAGTCTTTTTATTCCACAGACATATTGATATATTGCACAAATAGCAATACCAACTATTCCTATTGGAATACTATAGACTTGAACTAAATGTAGTATATATGCTGCAACTCCGTATGTATCTGAATTATATTTTACTTTATAATCTTCTACACTTTTTAATTGCTCTTCTTTCATTTTTAAAATCTTTGTAGCTGTCCCATCTTGTTCTAAACTATTTTCGTTTTTAGTTGTATTTACTTGATTATTATTAACATTATTTTGAATATTATTATTTTCTACTGCAAAAACCATTGTACTACTGAAGATTAATGCTAATATTGTTATTATTATACATTTTCTCTTAAAACTATGCATTTTTTTCTCCTTTCAAACTACATTATTGAACATTTTAACTTATTATATAATACACTAGAAAACATAAAATATCAAGAAAATATTTACATTTTATATATTTAAATTATTATTTATTTTTATGTCACCTTTTAATATAAAAAAAGAGCTAAAAAATTTGTAATGCTTAGAAATCTAAATGTGTCCCTTTTTCCCAAATCTGGGAAAAGAGAACCGTCCCCTTTTCCCCACAAAAAAAGAAAAGAGAACTGCTCTCTTTTCCTCTACGTTTTTTAGGCTGTTTTTAATTCTAATCTTAATTTATCTGCAATCATAGCTATAAACTCTGAATTTGTAGGCTTTCCTTTTGCTGCTGAAACAGTATATCCAAATATTCTTTCTACAACGTCTTGTTGGCCTCTTCCCCAAGCAACTTCAATTGCATGTCTTATAGCTCTCTCAACTCTTGATGGTGTTGTATGATATTTTTGTGCTATATCAGGATATAATTGCTTTGTAATTTGGTTTATGATATCAATATCATTTACGACCATCATTATTGCTTCTCTTAAGTATTGATATCCCTTAATATGTGCTGGAACACCTATTTCATGAATCACATTTGTTACCAAAGCTTCCAAATTTTCCTCATTTTTCTTTTCACTTGGTGCTAATTCTATGTATGATGCTTTTATTTCTCTACTTGCATAATTAATTTTATTTTGTGTTGGTTGATAATATTTAAATTCTTTTATTCTTTTTATTAAAATATTTATTTCAAATGGTTTTACTATATAATATTGTGCGCCTAAATTGATTGCTTTTTGAGTTATTTTATCTTGCCCAACAGCAGATAACATAATACACATAGGCATTTTATTAATATTACTTTCATTGATTTTTTCTAAAACCCCTAATCCATCTAATCTCGGCATTATTACATCTAACAGTACAATATCTGGTTCTGCATTTTTTATCATATCATAAGCTTCTATTCCATCTCTTGCCATTCCTATCAATTCTAAATCATCTTCGGCTTTTACATACCCAGCCAAAGTTGCAGAAAAATCACTATTATCATCTGCAATTAATACTGTTATTTTATTATTCACCTTAAAACCTCCTCTTTTCTTTTTACCTCACAAATTATACTGTCTTTTTTGGCATAATGCAATATAAAAATGCCTATTTTACGGGTTTTCGTGATACTTTAATCGACAAATTTCGACATTATCGTAATATTTCTTTGTCGAACCTTGTTGATTTTGTTAATTTTTAAAATATTTTGATTATAAAAATCATTTTCCAGATTTTCTTTTTCAATCTCATTCAGCTCTATTTTACAAATAACATTATTTAAATATGTACAATTAATTATATTAATATTATTTTTACTACAATAATATTTAAATTTTTCAAAATTTGAATATTCTAGCTCTACATCTAATTCAAACCCCTGCTCTAATTCCACAATAGTGGCTTTTTCAAGAGCTTTTTTTAGGGAATCTGAATATGCTCTAACTAAACCTCCTGTCCCTAACAAAATTCCACCAAAATATCTGGTAACAACTATTAATAAATTGGCTAATCCTTGTTTTTCAAGAATTTCAACCATTGGAGCTCCAGCAGTACCACTTGGCTCCCCATCATCACTTGACTTTTTTATAAATACCTTATCATCATTAACAATATAGGCAAAGCAATTATGTTTTGCATCATAGTATCTTTTTTTAGTTATTTTAATTTTCTCTTCAGCTTCTTCAACTGAATCCACATAAAAAAGATTTGCAATAAATCTAGACTTTTTCTCTACAATTTCAGCTGACAGCTCTTTTTCTAAAATGGTTTTAAATTTAATCATATACAAAATCCCTTCTAAAATTTAGAATACTTAAATCTCATTCAAACCCGCTGTATACCCTGTTGAATATGCAATTTGTAAGTTAAATCCTCCTGTATATGCATCAACATCAATAATTTCGCCTGCAAAATACAAGCTCTTAACAATTTTTGATTCCATAGTTTTTGGATTAATTTCTTTAATATTTATACCTCCGGCTGTAATAATAGCCTCTTCAACAGGTCTGAATCCACAAATTGTTATTGAAAATCCTTTTAAAATTTCAATTAAGTTTAATCGCTCTTTTTTAGAAATCTCATTTACTTTTTTATTTGGATTAATACCAGATAAGTCTATAACAGGATTAATTAATTTTTGTGGTAACAAGTCATCTAAACTATTTCTAAATAATTTATTTTTTTCTTTATCAAAATCTCTCAAAATTCTGTCATCTAATTTCTCTTTACTTAGAGCTGGTTTCAAATCTATATTAATAATAATTTTTCCATCTTTCAATAACTCATCAATATTTTTATATCTTATTATATGTGATGACGCACTTAAAACCGTAGGTCCAGAAACACCAAAATGAGTGAAAAGTAGTTCTCCAAAATCTTCATAAATAACCTTATTTTTCGTAGTATCTATAACCTCAATTTTAATATTTTTCAAACTTAATCCCTGTAATGCTTTGCATAAATTTCTAGAGTTTTTATAATTGCCCAAATTCAATTTTTCAGTATCATCATTATCATTTGCAACAATTGGAATTAAAGATGGTCTTATATCTGTAACTGTATGACCTAAATTTTTAGCAATTCTATATCCATCTCCTGTTGAACCAGTTGTGGGATAACTTTTACCTCCAGTTGCCAGAATAATTTTATCAGCCAGCAAAACATATTTATTACCATTATGTTCATATTCAACTTTTGTTGCAACTCCATTTTCAACAAAAATATTAGTTACTTTTGAATTAGTGTATATTTTAATATTCAAAGCTCTAAGCTCATCATAAAAAGCATCAAGTACATCTTTAGATTTATCACTAACAGGAAAAATTCTATTTCCACGCTCTTCTTTTACTTTAACTCCATGTGATTCCAAAAAATTTATTATATCTTTATTTGTAAAATTTTGAAAAGAGCTATATAAAAATCTACCATTACCAGGAATGTTATTTATAAATTCAGATATATCTAATCCACTTGTGATATTACATCTTCCTTTTCCTGTAATTAATAATTTTTTTCCTAGGCTCTCCATTTTTTCCAATATTATTACATCATTTCCACACTTTTTTGCAGAAATAGCACTCATTATTCCGGCAGGACCGCCTCCTATAACAATAACCTTCAAAAAAACACCTCCAATATTAAATTTTGACATCACTTATATTAAACTTTCCTATAGAACAAAAGCGGACATTAATAACATTTGCTCTGTTTAAAACATTTTTAAGTCCGCGTTTTTGTTCGCGCGCCAAAATTACGCAGTAATTTTGTGTGCAATGTTTTGGCGTAGCCTTTTTATATAATAGGAAATATCTATTCTTAATATAGCATATAGTTTCAGTTTTACTCATAAGTAAAATTGTACTTATATATTGAACTTTCCTATTATATAACAAAAGCGGACATTAATAACATTTGCTCTGTTTAAAACATTTTTAAGTCCGCGTTTTTGTTCGCGCGCCAAAATT
>CAKPRA010000067.1 GCA_934180065.1 uncultured Clostridia bacterium
TCCTTATAAGTTTTTACATTATTTTTACCTACTATTTTAGTTAATTTAGCCAATTGTTTATCATCCAAGCATTCTTTGGGAAAAGTATTATACATAAATACGTCAACAAGTTTATTTTTCCAATCAGACCAGTGAGTAATGGTTCTATTTATAATATAGTTTTCTTCTATGGTATTCAAAAAGGTGGCAAATCCCATTGCAATCACTCTAGAACCACTACCTCTATAAAGATGAATAAATGATGTATTTACTTTAAAATTATGATCATTAAGTATATTAAGGATTTTTATATATTCTTCTAAAGTGATTTTTTTCTTTCTTAATAAGGATTTTTTTACAACAATTTCAAATTCTAAGCAACCAGTTGATTTCAGTGGATAGTCTATATCAATTGTAAAATTAGAATAGGAAGCAAATTCACTTCTATACGATTCGTAAATTAGCCTTGGCGAAGAAACCTCGTCTTTATATTTTTCGCCGTACATTCTTGAAACTATATTACGCTTATAAAATTTTGCTTTGTTTTTTTTTAGATAAAGGCTTCCAAGATCCTTACAATCATGATCAGGGTGTAAAAGAATAAAGCCCATTTTATGGTAATCACACCCTAATACATCGCAGATTTTATCTGCAATATTTTCAGTTATATATTCTTGATTAATTTTGTCATCAAAATATTCAACAAAAAATTTTATAGTATAATATTTAAACATAAAATCAATCCTTATTTTCTTTTAAAAAGTTTTGATATTCGCCTTGCCCAATCGATAACTACCGCCTTACAATTCAGATTTTTATGGTTGATAATAGTAGCCAATTTCCCAGTCATTTGTTCCTTTGTTTGAGAACTACTAACAACCTCTACTAATCTATTCCTTTCCTACCTAGCTGCTCCTATAACGACAACATTAAGAGTTGGTAACTTCTTTCTTTTTACTTTTTCTCTTATTTTTTATAATGTATTGATTGAATTTTCGTAGAAATTTTCTTTTCATTTCGCCATATTCAGTAAGACCTGGACCAAAATCAAAATTAGATATTTCTAGTTCTTTTTTCTTTTCATCAATAAGTATAGGCATAAAACCAATATTTTTAGGTAATTCTAGATTGTAGTTAAGAAATTTTTCTGTATATTCATTTTCCTTATCTTGTTGAATAATAATTGAAATATATAAACTTTTCCAATTTTCTATTTTCCCTTCATCTGCCAGTGTATCAATAAAACCACATAGATAGTTTTTAGTATAATCTTTGTATATTTCTTCAGTTATCTTCTGTTCAATAAATAAAACAATATGATAATTAGTTTTTTCTTGTTTATAAAAGTATGTTCCTTTAAGTAAATTTGAAGAATAGTTGGTTTCTGAAAAATTATCTTTTATTAATTCCTGTTTTATCAAGTTATTCATATTTTCACTTGTATATTTGTATTTGCGAGCATGATTGAACTCATCGACTAAGTTAAACTTTCCATATATGGGATGTTCATAAGTATATATATGCAACATTATTGAACATGCTATGATGAGATGTAAAAAAAACATTATTCCAATAATCAAAACTATTGTTTCATCTGTAATAAAAAAGAGTAGAATTTCACCGATAATCGCTGCAACAGGGGTTGACATAGCGGCAGCGCAATAAATTATATCCCTTTTTTTGTTATAAGCATTTCTTTTTAAATCTTGTTTATCTATCAATCAAATCACACCCTTTTCTCTTTATATCAATATATTAACACAGAATTAAAGATAACACATTCTTTTTTGTTTTGGAATCTTTAACAATGGAGACTTTAGTCTTGGTGATTTTTTAATTTTGCTCATTTTAAAAAATTGTTCTTTAGTTATAGTTGGTTTATATTTCGATTTTGCTGTAATTTTCTTTTGGGTAACTTTTTGATATTTCTCATATACAACCGAAGTAAATGAATCAACAGCTGAATTAAAACCGGTGTTTACAATGGCTGCCGTGCCTCTTTTACTAGATACTTTAGGCGAAATTGCTCCTCTTATTGGCGTAGGAATAACATCTTCATAAAATTTATTTGTTACAATAGTAGAAATTACATCAGCCGTAAAATCCAAAGGATCAAATTGTTGAGAGGCATATGAAGATGCTAACGCGTTACAAAAAAAATTTTAATTTATATTTTTTTAACTTTACATATATATTATTTACACTTTTTTATGATAAATAAAATACATAGTAAATATTAAAATTGTTGAAATAAACCAAAAAAGAAAATTTAAGTAAAATTAAAAGATTATATTCTATATTGTTGAATATAATCTTTATTAATTCTATATACCATAGTGAATAATAGGTAATTTATTTTGAATGGCTTTATTAAAAAGATCAATTAAATCTTTTACAATCTCTTCATATTCCTGCTTAGAAATATAAATATCTTCTAATCTCGCATATTCTTCTTTCGTAAGATTTAAAAAAGAATCTTTTACTTTATTTAGACTAGAAAAAGGAATAATTGTAATACCATAATAATTAAAGCCTTTATTTTCAAATTCTGAATTATAAAAAAAGCTTCTAAATTCAACATGATTAAGCCTTCTAAAAATATCATCAGAAATTTTTAATCCTTGGCTACTATTTTTAAAAATAAAATTATTTAAAATTATCTTTTCTCTAAATGAAAGGTGTTTATCTCCCATTTTTTCTATTATTTTTGAAATTTGAAAATCATTTATAATGTAGAAATAGTGCACCACATTTTCACCTCTTATCATTACATAATCTTGAACTATGACTTTGGAATATACCAAAAGGTAATTATTTTACCTTCACCAGTGAATTCTGCGCCTGCACCTCTAATATATGCCTGATTCCACGAAGTATTATTATATCCATAATTATAAGTATATTTTAATTCTGTAGAATTTTTAGACATAAAATCTAGTGCATCATCTGTATATTTAAATACATTGTTGCCTTTTGTACATCCTTCAGCTATAACATGTTTTTTATAATGGTATTTTAATTGAGACATTGGGTTTTGACCACCATTTCCAGTTGCCCAGTATTTATTGGCCATAGTTGAAATTTTAGAATATGTTTTTGCTCCACCTACAGCAGCACCAATAACAGCCCCAGCAAATGCACCAATACTGGCACCTTTTATTGCGGCAGCTCCTGTTCCTTTCCAGCTTCCTGTCTTAACTTTGTTGGTAACAACTACAGCTCCAGCACTCACATCAGATATTCCTGTATCAAAATTCAAAAATCTCCCTGTTCGAGGGTTATAATATCTAGAATTCAAATAATATAATTGAGTCTCAATATAATAATAGTAACTACGATATCTAAACGGATTTATTTTGCCTAAGTTAATACTACCATTATCAATTATATTAATTAATGCTCCAAAGCTATCATATGAGTATTTAACTATTTCATTATAGTTAGAATCTAGAATACCTATGATATCCTCAAATATATTTTTATGCTAGTAATATGTCTTGTTTTTATAAATAAATCCCAATAATTCACCACCATTATAAATATAGTATATCACATCACCATTTCTATCTTCAAATATAATCATTTTACCTTCTAGATAATACTTAGTTTCCACACCATTTACTATTTTTGAATTTCTAATGCCATCCGCATCATATTTGAAAGATATATTATTTTTTTCATCACTATATATTGATAACTCTCTACCATTCATCCATGTTAATTTCTTATTACCCGAAGTTAATGGATTCCCAAGTGTATTATAAGTAATTGTTTCATTATTAAACTTTGTTAGTAAATCCTGTCAATCACTATTATTGTATTCATAAATGTCTTCATCAAGCAAATTTAAATTAACCCGTATTGTCAAAATAATCAAATATTGGATTATTAATATATAATAATTACTTTTTATCTCAATTTTTACTTTGTAAGCGTATTATTTTCATCTATAGTGAATCGTATGCTATGATAAAATCAAATGACGTCATAGGAATAAATTCTCTTTAGAATGCCTACAAGGAATTCTATATGCATTTTGAGAAAATTGGCATTATTTTACTTAAAAAAAAGAATATATTTTATTACTTTATGCGAACTAAAAACACTGCTAAGTTCTTGATTTAAAAAAAGACTATTGCCAAAATTTCTTTTGTCAATAGTCGAAAAAGTAATTTTATGTAATTTACATTGAAGATATTTTATCATTAACCGAGTCAAAATTATATAGTTTAGAATTTATATATATTCTACAAAATTTATCTTCTGTAAAAAATGAAATAAAAACATCAGCTACATCTCCATCTATCAGTTTAGAAATATTTCCATGCTTTAAATTTTCTATGTAGTAATCATCAAAACGGTTTTCATTTAGTCCACATATGTATAAATCTGGTTTACAATCTAAAATTTTTTCTATCAAATTAAAATTAGATTTATTAACTAAAAAAATGCATTTAGATTTATCAATAATTTTAAACTTATTATATATTTGAGGTGGAATGTTTTTATAAGAATCAATTTGAATAATATACAATTCTTTATTAAAAATGTTTAAAATATCTTTAAATACTTCTAAATCGGTATCTAATTTGCAGATATCAACTACAGCTATCCCATTTATATTGAGTTTATTTTTTATCTTCATTTAATTTATCACTTAACTTTCATTTTCTTCATCATCATTTAGCTCATATAACACTCCAAAGATAATTCCAATTGGAAGATGTTTAGGTGGATGCATATGAAGTAGTGTTGTTGATCCAACGTCAATATGGAAAGCATCTCCTATTTTAATGATAGTAATATTTTTTACTTTTATAAACAAAAACTAATAATTCGTCTCCGTTGTATATATAGTATATCACATCACCATTTTTATCCTCAAATATAATGTTCATCATCTAATTAGTACTTAGTTTTCATTTCATCGACAACTTTTTTTCTAATCACATTTTTTATATTGGAAAGATAAATTGATGATTCACAATTACTGTTGGTAATATAGCTATGGTTAATTTTATATTGATTATTTATATTAATTTTACTTAATTTGTTTAAGCTAGCATATAAATAATTGTTTGAGAGATACTTACAAAAAAATTTAGGTTATGAATTAAATAAAAAAACAAAGTCGAATTCAACAAAAAAACTCCAAAGCGGAGTTTTTACAGAATTATTTAAATTTATTTTACATCATCTTATTTTTCTTAAAGAATCTTCTCAATCTTAATTTTTTAATTGTTGGGAGATACTTTTGGAACAAATATATTATACTTAAACGACAAGATTTAAAAATAACATAATCCTTATAAGTTTTTACATTATTTTTACCTACTATTTTAGTTAATTTAGCCAATTGTTTGTCATCCAAGCATTCTTTGGGAAAAGTATTATACATAAATACATCAACAAGTTTATTTTTCCAATCAAACATGTGGGCGATAGCTCTATCCATAATGTAGTTTTCTTCTATGGTATTCAAAAAGGTTGCAAATCCCATTGCAATCACTCTAGAACCACTACCTCTATAAAGATGAATAAAAGATGTATTTACTTTAAAATTATGATCATTAAGTATATTAAGGATTTTTATATATTCTTCTAAAGTGATTTTTTTCTTTCTTAATAAGGATTTTTTTACAACAATTTCAAATTCTAAGCAACCAGTTGATTTCAGTGGATAGTCTATATCAATTGTAAAATTAGAATAGGAAGCAAATTCACTTCTATACGATTCGTAAATTAGCCTTGGCGAAGAAACCTCGTCTTTATATTTTTCGCCGTACATTCTTGAAACTATATTACGCTTATAAAATTTTGCTTTGTTTTTTTTTAGATAAAGGCTTCCAAGATCCTTACAATCATGATCAGGGTGTAAAAGAATAAAGCCCATTTTATGGTAATCACACCCTAATACATCGCAGATTTTATCTACAATATTTTCAGTGATATATTCTTGATTAATTTTGTCATCAAAATCTTCAACAAAAAATTTTATAGTATAAAATTTAAACATAAAATCAATCCTTGTCTCTTTTCAAAAAATATACCGTTCTCCCCTGTAACATCAATATTAAGAGTTGGTAACTTCTTTCTTTTTACTTTTTCTCTTATTTTTTATAATGTATTGATCGAATTTTCGTAGAAATTTTCTTTTCATTTCGCCATATTCAGTAAGACCTGGACCAAAATCAAAATTAGATATTTCTA
>CAKPRA010000068.1 GCA_934180065.1 uncultured Clostridia bacterium
GATTTACACAGAAGGTTGCAACAAAAGATGAGCTAACAGAAAAAGTAAATGAATTAAAACACACAATAGAAGGAATAACATTACAAGCTAAAGAAACAGGTGGAGGCAACATATTCTTTTATGCAAAAGAATACTGGAGAGGACAAACACAAGATAGTGAGGCAACATTAGAAGAGTATACAAATACTTTAATACAACAAAATAATGTTAGTGATGAAGGTTATTTAATAAATAACGGAGTATCAATTCAATCACAAATTGTGAAGAATGGACAATATGTAATAAGTTTCAATTATTATAAATTAAAATCAGATGCTACAGGCTATGTAAAGATAAATGAAGTTGAATATAAACTAGATGGAGAAACCAACAATTGGATTGAAAAAATAATTCCTGTTGAAATAACAAGCAATAATATAAAAATAGAAATTGGTAGTGATACAGTAGCATCATATTATATTTCAGATTTAATGGTTTCAATGGGAGTAGAAAAAAACATATGGACACAAAATGCTAATGAAACAAGAACAGACACAGTTGAAATAGGAAAAGGTATTCAAGTTAATTCTAGTACCAAAAACACATATACGAGAATTGATGCAGATGGAAACAGAACATTCAATAGTTCTACAAATGAAAGAGTAGCAGAAATGACTGATAAAGGTGTTTATACAAAACAATTAGAGGTAAAAGAACAAGCAAAAATTAACGTATTATTAATTCAACAAATTGGAAGTCAAGTTTGGCTTACAGGATTAGGAGGCTAAGATGGGAACAATAACAGGTTATGGAAGTAAACATTCACACGAATTTAAATTAACAGTAAATGAAACATCAACAAGTGTAGCTAATAATACTTCTGAAATTAGTTTTAGTTTTACAATATACAAAGCCAGTTACTCTTGGAGTAATTGGAAAAGTATAACATATAGTATTTCAATAAATGGCACTTCTTATTCAGGAACAATTCCATCATATTCAGCTGGTTCCACATTAACTATAAGGACTGGAAGTCAAACAATAGGACATAATAGCGATGGAACAAAATCAATTAATTATAGTTTTTCTGTAAATGATGGTTCTGGGCAAAGTTATACTTGTGGTAATGCTAGTGCTAGTGGAAGTATGAATTTAAGTACCATTCCAAGACATGCAAAAGCTAGTATTTCTCTAAATTCAAAAACAGTAAACAGTGTGAAATTAAATTATTCGGCAGATGCTACAATAGATGGAATTTGGGTTAGTAAAAATGGTGGAGCTTGGGAAAGTGGTTATGCTTTGACATCTCCAATAAATGTAAGTGGATTATCTCCAAACACTAAATATACTTTAAAAATAAGAGTAAAAAGAGCAGACAGTCAATTATATAGTGAGTCTAATAGTATAGAAGTGACAACTCATCAAATTGCTACTTTAAGTTCTGTACCAAATGTTAATATAGGCTCTGCACATACAATTACATGGGCAAATCCTAGCGGAACGACAACAAGTTTAAAATTATGCAAAACTGACAACTCTACAATAATAGATTATGGAACAGTTACAGGAACTAGTAAATCAATTACACCAACAGCAAGTAAAATATATGCTTTAACTCCAAACAGTAATACATATAAAGCAAGATATATTATAACAACAACTGCAAATGGTAAATCATATACAAATTCAAAAGATTTTACATTTACTGTAACAAATAGTAATCCAACATTTAGTAATTTTACATATCAAGATACAAATACAACAATAACAGCTTTGACAGGAAATAATCAAATTTTAGTAAGTGGTTATTCTAATATAAAAGCAACAATTAGTACAGCAAATAAGGCTACAGCAAAAAATATTGCAACAATGAAAAGTTACAAGTTATTAATTGGTACAAAAAATACTACAGCAAATTATAATGCAAGTGCTGATGTTAATATGAGTATTAATCAAGTTAATAACAATGTTATAGATTTATATGCAATTGACAGTAGAGGAAATAGTACAAAAGTAAGCAAAACAGCAACTATAAAAAAATATAGCAATATAAAAATAAAATCACTATCAGCAACTAGACAAAATAATATTGGAACAATAACAACTTTAAAATTTGAAGGAGAATTTTGGAATGCAAGTTTTGGTAGTGTGGCAAATGCAATAACTAGTTGTAAATATAAATATAAAACTACTTCTAGCTCTACTTGGATTGATGGTAAAACAACATTAACTTATACAATATCTGGAAATAAAATTACTGGTAGTTTAAATATTCAAGGAGATGCAGGAACAGATGGATTTAGTGTTGCAAATTCTTTTGATATTCAATTGATATTAGCGGACAAGTTATCAAGTGCAACTTATAATATTATTTTATCATCTGGAAATCCAGCGTTAGCAATATATAAAAACAATGTAGCAATTGGACAGCAATATAATACAAGTGAAGGAAGTAAGTTTCAAGTAAATGGAGATATAAGCTTAACAAATAGAGCGAATGGAATAAATATAAATGGACATAAGGGAATATTAAGACATTGGACAAACGATAGTCAAATGTGTGCAAATAATGGAACTATATATTTAAGACCAAAAGGTGATGAGAATACAACTAATCAAGTTATGATAAATAATGATGGAAGCATAACAGCTTCTAAGTTAAATGGAGCTACGACACAAGTAGTAGATTATGGAGATACTAATAGAAAAATAAGTATAGGATATGCAACAGCTGGTTTAACTTCTTCTACAGTAACTCATATAGCTGGATATACAGATAACGGAACAAAAATAAAAGATATAAATAAAACCGAATTACAAAAATGGTTAAGACCAACTTCTTTATACGATAACTCATCAGGAACAACAGGAACAGTAACATTAAGCGAAACTGCTGCTAATTTTTCTTATTTAGAAATATTTTATGGAAAATCAGAAGGCAATCCTATTTATAGAAATTCTGTAAAAGTTAATGCTCCAAATGGTAAAATTACTAATTTATTAATTGCATACAATATATATAGTGGTAGTATGTCACAATTACAATCAAAATGTGTTTCTATTTCAGGTACTTCGGTGGCAAATACATCTAATACTACAGGTTACGTAAATTTATATAATGGTAGAAGTGTTGAATGGGGAAATAGCAATGAGATTAAAATATATAAAATTATAGGCTATAGATAGGAGGTATAAAAATGGCATTAAAAAAAGAAATAGAATTAGAAAATGGAATAACAACAAACTATCATAGAATAGTAAGTATAAATAAAATAACAAATAATTGTAATATTATAGAAGTTGCTTCTTATACATCAGAAAAACAAAGAGAAAAAGAAAAGGAATATTATAGCAGTACAGATGAAAATAAGAGTATGAATATATTTATTGAAACAAGTTTTATACAAAAAGAATATTCGGAAAATGAAACAATAGAAGAGTGCTATGAATATTTGAAAAATTCAGAACAGTTTAAAGATGCAGAAGATGTACTGGAGGTGGAAAAGTAATGCAAGAATTAGCAGAAATGATAAGTAAATACGGAGTACCACTTATAATAGTAGTATTATTCTTATATGACTGGTTAACAACAAGAAAAGATATGCAAAAAACATTAGAACAAAATAGTAATTGCTTGATAGAAATACAAAATACTAATAAAAATACAGCTAAGTCATTAGAGCTTTTACAAAAAAGTATGGACAACCAGTCGGAATTTTTACAAGTGCATGATAAACGATGCGAAGAAATTGAAAAAAATATAGAAAAAATTGAAATTAAAATGGAGGGAAAATAGCTATGAAGAAAAATAAAAATACAATATTAATAGTTATTTCAATATTAGTAGGATTATTGGGAGGATTTGGATTTTATACAGCCAATAAAGATAAATCACAAGATGAAATAATAAATAGTGCAGTAAATGAAGTATTAGATTATATTAATAATAAATCTAGTACAGAAATTCCACAACTAACAGAAAATGACGAACAATCATTAGAAGTACAAGAAACAGAGTCAGAAGGATTTGAAGAACAAGGAATAGTTGCTTATGAAGGTTCAGAAAAAACACCGAATGTTGAAGTTGGAGAATATGCAGGGTTAACATATTATTCACAATTAGACAATAGATGGAAAAATCAAATGTATTCTAGTATCAATAATGTTAGTCAAACAATAGGAACAAGTGGATGTGGACCTACAAGTTCGGCAATGGTAGTAAGTTCTATAAAAGGAAATATAACACCAGACACAATGGCTAATTTATATATGCAATATGGCTATAGAAGTGCAAATCAAGGAACATATTGGTCAGCATTCAAATGGACAGCAGATGTATTTAATATAGGCTATAGTGAATGTTATAAATTAGATGATGCAATAGCAAAATTAAAAGATAATAACTATATAATAGCAAGTTGTAATCAAGGCTTATTTACATATGGAGGACATTTCATAGTTTTAACAGGAGTTGAAGGAGATTATATAAAAGTATACGACCCTTATTTATATAGTGGTAAATTCTCAACAAGTAGCCGTATAGGCAAAGCAGAAGTAAAAGGTAATACAGTATATGTATCAATAGAAAATTTTAGAGAGTATGCAAATTATCAAAAATTTTTCTGTTTCAAAAATGATAGAACAGACATAAAAGAAAATACAACAACAACAGTAGTAACAGATAAAGTAGAATCTAATGTAAATACAGTAAATTACCAAGTTAGAATTACAGCAAATGGTGGATTAAATATAAGAAGTGGAGCTAATGTATCATATAGTAGAATAGGGGGCTATGCAAAAAATTCAGTAGTAACAATATTAGCAGAGTCAAACGGATTTGGAAAAACAAATTTAGGTTGGATATCACTAGCATATACTAGTAGAGATATCAATACATTAAATACTGCTCAAAATATTGTTCAAACAGTTGGACAAACTAAGAAACTAACTAGAGCTAGTATCTTGTATAGTAATTCAAATTTAACAGGTTATAAGTACAATTATAAAGCAAATACAACTATAACAATATTACAAAACATATCAAGTAATGTTGATAAAGTTAGAGTAAATCAAACTGGAAGAATTGCATATATAAATAATAGCAATTATACAAATACTACAGTATCAAAAACACAAAGCACAACTAGAAAGATAAAAGCTTGTACACTATACTCAAAATCAAATTTGAGTGGTGTGAGATATCAATATAAAACTAATACTACCGTAACAGTTTTACAACATATAAATTCATATGTAGATAAAGTTAGAGTAAATGCTAACGGCAGAATAGCTTATATTAATGTTAATAATTATAGATAAAAGAGAAGAGGTAAGTTGATTAATTTCAATTTACCTCTTTTTTTCGTTTTATAGAGGCATATAATTACATTAATTGAAAAATAAAATGGCTTAAAATGGATTGTGAAGGCTCGGTTTTTGGCTAAAAATAAGCATTTTTTACTTGAAATCACATAAAATTTATGATATAATATTGACAGATAGAAAAAGAAATGTTACAATTCTGTAACAGAAATATTACAATTATTTTAAATAATTTCAATATCTATTGACACAAAGGAATAATAATATTATTATAATAAAAAAGAAAGAGAGAATTTCTTCTCTCTGTCTATCGCTTATCTAAATTGTTTATGGTTGGAGTTCTCTGCACGAACTTCAATTTTTTTATTTTTGTCTTGGTATTTGACATATGTATTATAGCTCATAAAAGCTAAAAGACATAATACAAATCCAATGGATAAAATAATCAAAGCTGTACCTAGAAATCTCACTGCCAGTATTGCAATTTCCATCTTAACCACTTCCTTTTGTTACAAATTTCTGCACTGAGTGGGTGCAGTGGATTAGCATTTCTGCTTTAACAATTAGCAAAAATGCTAATTAGTACACCCAACTCAAAATTAGTGGTTATAAACGATAAACACAATATATCAAAAAAAGAATATATTGTCAATAAAAAGTCGAAAAATCTGTGGAAAAAATTTCAGCAACTGTGAATAAAATGTGGACAACATAAAAAAATCATATTCTCCGACACCGTTCGACACACAAAATTAACATAATACTGCATAATAAACATGAGGTGATATTATGGAAAAAGAATATAA
>CAKPRA010000069.1 GCA_934180065.1 uncultured Clostridia bacterium
ATAAAAATATGCTCTGCAGAAACATTAGTAAATCCACCTTGATATGTTTCAACAATTTCATTTCCAGCTTCTAGTTCCTTTTTTAGTATTTCTTTCATTTCAATACTTAACTTATCAATTAATCCCTTATCTATCAAAAAACTTCTCCTCACTTTTAAATCAAATCAACAGCAATAAATTTCGAATCTTTCAACAAGCCCTTATCAATATCTAATATTTTAGCAATAGCAGTAAGTTTAAAATCAAATGAACCAATATAAGTATATCTATTTTCTCCAATTCTTTCATATTCTTTAAGTAATCTATTATAATATTTTGTCTTTACATTATTCAAAAAATCCACAAATTCTTGGTTCTTTCCTTCAATGCTATCTGAATTAATTACATTCATCAAACCATTGCTATCCTTATCATATTCATCTCCAAAATATCCCTTTTCTTTAAAATAAAAATTTTTAGTAGTAGATACTTTGTTCTCAAATATTTTATTTCTCAATAAATCCAATATCGCATCAATATATTTTTCATCTACCATATTTTGTCTTATAAAACCATATTCCGAAATATCAATTTGAAATAAATAACCTAAAGATAATAAATTGATAATTTCTGTATATGTTAATTGAGAATATTTAGTTTTTTCGTTAATGATCTTAAAATATTCATAAATATATTGTTTAATAGCATCGTATTCAGCACTTATTACATATAAAATGCTTATTTTTTGAAATGTGAGGCGAGAAAGCATAATATAGTAATTCTCTAATCCTTTAACTTCGCCATTATTAAATTTTTCTTTAAATCTATTTACACGTTCATTAATCATTTCAAGTTGTTTTAGGTAATAATCTTTGCTTTTAAAAGTATCTCTAACAACATAAGAATCAGCTTTATATTTTAGAACTGCTTCCTTGCTTACTTTTTTAATTTTACGAATAGTTTTTTCTCCGTATTTTTCAATTGTTTCTTCTAGTGTTAATTCTTTTATTGATGACATTATATCTGTATTTCCTATAGCATATGGCGAGTCACTTGGTTCACTTGAATCATATCCCAGTATTCTGTCCATTATTTCATTATTACTAGAATTACTCCATTCATTATTAATAAGTTCAAAAGTTTGATTGTTAATTACACAAAATAATCTATTATTTTCTACTAAATAAAACTTGCAATTCATTCGATATCACACCTTTCAATTTTTATTATTAGTCTTCATTCATAAATTCATCATAAGCATAACTTTCTATTCCCTCTAACAAATTATCATCTTCATCATATAACTTATATTGAATTTGTACATCTCCTAATGATGTTTCTCCATCTAATCCTAGTAAAATAGTATAGAACACTTCGTTCATAACCGAATCTAGTAATTCCTTTACTTCATCAGTTGATATACCTTTTGAAACAATATTTTTTATCTGATTTCCTACTTGTGTTTCATTTTCTTTATCAAAATATATTTTTAACATCTCTTGTTTTTCTTTATAACAATTTTTTACAAATTCTTCTGCTGTCATTACAGACTCCCTCCAATTATTTAAGATTATTTTTTACTTCATTTTCCCATTCAATAAAAGCTCCTGCACAGCCTAATTCTGTTTTTTCAAGATTATCATAATCATAGTTAGAATCAAAACTTTTGGTATTTGTGTCATATATTAATTTAAATTGAATTGGTGCTTTTCTATTATATTCATTGCATAAATCAACTATCTTTTCAGTATCATCCATTCCTAAATCAAAAACTTGATTTATTATATCATCAGATACTCCTAGCTCATTAAAGGATACAATTTGTGAATTGTATTCAAAAAATGTATTAAAAAATGTCTCGTGTTCATCGCAAAAAGCATATATGTATACTTTATCAACCTTTATATTTACATCTTCAAGAGCTTCTAGACAGAGTGCTACCATTCCTGTTTGTATTTCCATAAACTCATCATCAAAAACTTTTTCCATTTATCTTTCTTCCTCTCTTTTGATAATTTCTTTATATTCCTCGTCTGTTAATATTTTTCCCCATAATCCATAATGCAATTCTTCAAATCCTGCTTTATACATAGTTTCATTATCTGGAGATGAGATATAATACAACGTTGGCTTATCTTCTCCATTCACTCTATAAGTTCCAAGTCTGCACAGAACTCCCTTATAATTTATTTCCATAATTACCATATCCTTTCTTGGAATATTCTAAATTAGTACATATTTCTTTATTCTTTATGTAATAATATCTTGATATTTTATCATATTTTCCAAAAAGTTCTTTCCAACAATATATTGTTCTAACATAAACTTAACATGAATGCTTGTATAATAATGTTAAATTATATCTATTAACATTTTATCTTTAAATCTTCCTTGATTATCTATCAGCATTATAACACAAAATTATAAAATTTACTGCTAAAATACAGATTATTCAATTTATTTTTTATTATGCTCATATGAACTTGTAAAAGCAAAAAAATTAAAAAGCATTGCTTTCTAATTTTCAAAAAGATTATTATAAAATTTTTAGATAATTTTTTATATTTCCATTATGTAATTTTAATGTTCTCCAACACATTTAATAATTATTTTTTCAATATCATCAATTGAAGCTTTGCAATCCATATTAATCTATTCTTTTTACTCCGACTTTGCAACTTACTATTCATCGCTCTATAAAAAATTTATTAACTGCACTTATATATATAATTAAATATGATATAGATATAAAAAATCCACCTAAAACGTCACTTGTATAATGTACACCTAAATAAATTCTGCTTATTCCAATAGAGCATATTAGTATGCTTAATAATATAATTGATATCCATTTTAAATATTTATTTTTTACATATTTATAAATTAAATATATCAAATATCCATAAAAAGCCATACTTACCATGGAGTGTCCTGATGGAAAACTGTATCCTGATTCTTCTACTATTCTAAACTCCGTTGGGCGTGGTCTTTGTACTATTCTTTTTAATAATTGATTTAATACTGTAATTATTGCCAAATTTGAAATTATTGATACACCTATTTTCTTATTTTTTATAAAAATAAACAACATAGGAGCCAGTATAATTAATATTATTGTTCCTCCAAAATTAGTAATAAATTTTGCTATTGGTGTTGCAAAATCTGATATTAATAATGTTGATACTAATTTATATCCAACTATATCTCCATTCATTATCTCTTTATTAAATACATCTTCTGCTAATGCGAAAAATCCTATTAAACAAATAAATAATACAATCCATTTTAAATTTTTAACAATAAATTCTTTTAACTTTTCTTTCATCTTTTACCTCTTCTATTATTTTGATTCTTTATATTATTTGCACTCTTCTTAAAGTAGCTCTTATTCTTTCAAGTAGCTTTTCAACTTCTCAAATACCCATATGATTATACCTTACTTTCAAAAACTTTTCTACTTTTATGCTTTCTTTTTACGCCTTTCATTTTTTAGATTATACATTTCTATTTGAAACTTTCCTAAATTTATTTTATAATACTTTTAAAGAAAAAAACAAATCTTTTTAGATTTGCCTTCGATTGTTTTAATAACATTGTATATCATCTCCTATACAAATTATCGTTCTTATTTTATTTCTTTTATAACCTTACATGGATTTCCAACTGCTACACTATTTGATGGAATATTTTTATTTACAACACTTCCTGCACCTATTACAACATTATCACCAATAGTTACTCCTGGAAGCACAATTACATTTCCACCTATCCATACATTATTTCCTACTTTGATTGGCTTTGCATATTCTAATCCTTTATTTCTGGTTTTATAATCTAAAGGATGTCCTGCTGTATAAAAACCACAATTAGGTGCTATAAATACATTATCGCCAAACTCTACTTTTGCACCATCTAAGATTATGCAATTGTGATTCATATAAAAATTTTCTCCAACCAAAATATTATAACCATAATCACACCAAAAATTTTGTTCAACTATTATTTGCTTCCCTGTTTTTGCAAATAATTTTTTTATTATTTTATCCTTACCTTCAGAATTTGATGGTTTTAGATTATTATATTCGAAACAAATATCTTTAGCTTTATATCTATCTTCTATTAGCTCTTTGTCGTAGTTAGCATCATATAATTCCCCTGCTAACATTTTATCTTTTTCTGACATAATGTTCCTCCAATCATAAAAAATTATTATCTAATTTTTATTATACTAACATAAAAGCAGATAATTATCGACTAACTATCTGCTTTAAAATTTGTAATTTATTAATTATTAAATCTTAATAAATATCCATCTGGATCCTGTATTAAAAATTCTTTATCATTATATATAATTTCATCAACTTTATAAGTATGATATTCTAAATCTAAAAAAAATTTAAAATTTTTATTCTTTAATTTATTATACATTTTTTCTACATCTGATACAGACATACTTATATTTATTCCTCTACCAAAAGGATATTCCATAACTGCTGTATTCCAATTATCGTTTATTTCTTCTATCATCAATTGATTATTTTCAAGCTCTAAAAAACAAAACTTGTTTTCTATTCTTTCATACTTTATCTTAAATCCTAATTCTAAATAAAATTCTTTGCTCTTTTCAATATTAGAAACCGTTAATTCCGGTATTAAACTATTAAATTTCATCTTATAGCTCTCCTTAAAATCATTTCTCGCATTTTATTATATCAATTTTCATTGATTTCTACAATAAAATTTCCAATATTCGTCAATCCAAAAAAACAGAATCGGACTTATTTAATATGCTAAAAATAAGTCCAATTAATGTTATACGCCCAGTATATGTTTTTGTTTCGTCAGCAAGTAAAGTTATTTCAGCTTCCAACCCTTTTTTTAGCTCTCCTATTTCATTTTCACTTATTGATATTGTAGTTTGTAATGTAGTTAAATCTGATAGCTCTATATAATTTGAAGAAGTACATTTTAATCCAGTATCTGGTACGCTAATGCTTTCTATAACTAAGTCATAAGGTGCTGTCAAATACTTTCCATTTGTATATTCTAATATTTTTTCTCCATATAATACAGTATCATCACAGTATCATCCTCTTCTACATACATTGCTTTAAAATATTTTGTTGTTGTTAATTCCAACTTTTCCGTTGTTTTACTATCTTCTGCATTTAATCCCACTTGTCTTCCAACAAAAAATTTCTTATTTTCAAAACAATTCCGTAATTATGTTGAACTAATTCCAAAATTTTGGTATACTATATCGGTATAATTCTTATATATGTCAATTGACATTCACTTTGAAACGTTACAAGTGTAACAAGGAGGATTTATGAAAAATTCAAGAACTACTTCGATAATTTCATGTTTTGGGATTATTGGTCTTTGCATTGCAGTTTTATTATGTGTGCAAAATTCCATAACAAGATATTACATCCGGCAGTCACTAAATGCTTTGATTTGCACTAGATTAATTTTAATTTTATTATTTGTATTTTATATGCTTATGGGAATTAATACTTTTTTGGTTTCAATTAGTATAATTGTATTTACATATACCATAATGATATATATGCAAATAATAAAATCTTCTATCAAATTAAATACAAGATGCATATGGGGATTGATTGAATTTTTTTAAAAGCAGTGATTTTTCACTGCTTTTTTCATTCAATATAAGATAATATATTCATAAATTGCACTATAAACTAGACCAGTAATTTTCCCTTAAAGTTAGAGAAACAAATAGGCAAAAGAAAAAACGGAATTTTTGATCGCAATCAAAATTCCG
>CAKPRA010000070.1 GCA_934180065.1 uncultured Clostridia bacterium
GTTGAAACTATATACTATATTAAGAATAGATATTTCCTATTATATAAAAAAAGCTACGCCAAAACATTGCACACAAAATTACTGCGTAATTTTGGCGCGCGAACAAATACGCGGACTTAAAAATGTTTTATACAAAGCAAATGTTATTAATGTCCGCTTTTGTTCTGCCTTCAGAAAGAAAGGAATTAAATTTTTTATGGATTTTATATTAAAATGTTTACCACATGAATTGGCAAATATGATTTTGAGTCATAATAGGCAGAAAATAGAAGAAATAAGAATTAGGGCGGGTAAACCTGTTATTTTAAAAATGGGACAAGCAGAAATGATACTGAAATATATAATAACGAATAATGAAATAATTGGTATTGTTCAAAATATCTGTAACAATTCAATATATTCCTATCAGAGCCAAATTATAAATGGCTTTATAACATTACCAGGAGGAAATAGAGTTGGTATAGCTGGAAATGTAGTTTTTAAAGATGGACATGTTTCTAATATAAGTTATATATATTCTTTAAATTTCAGAATATCACATCAGGTTAATGGTGCTAGTGATAATGTTATAAGATATGTGTTAGATACAGCAAATAATACAATATTTAATACACTTATTGTTTCACCTCCTGGTTGTGGAAAAACAACAATAATACGTGATATTTCTAAAAAAATTAGTGATGGAATACCTGAAATAAATTTTAGAGGCATTAATGTATGTGTAATAGACGAAAGAGGCGAGATTGCTGGACTTTCAAAAGGAGTAGCTTATAATGATGTTGGATTAAGGGCAGATATTATAGATAACATACCTAAAAGTATTGGGATTAGAATGGCTGTGAGATCTATGGCTCCAAAGGTTATAATTGCTGACGAAATTGGTAATAAAGATGATGTTGAAATAATAAACTATGCTATTTGTTCAGGGGTTAATTGTATATTCACAGCTCATGGATCTTGTATGGAAGATTTGCTAAAAAATAATGAGATTTCTAAGATAATCAATCTTAAATTATTTAAAAGAATAATATTTTTAGATGAAAATCAAAAGGGAAAAGTAAAAAAAGTGATAGATATGTAAAATAAAAATGAAATGATTAGTTCTATAGTTATGAATAGAGGAATATATATAAATAAAGGAGTTTTACAAATGATAGTATTGAAAATTATAATGCTTATTTTAGTTTTTGGGACAATCTCTGCAATAGGGATAAAAATTGCAAGTACATATAAAATAAGGGCAAATAATTTAAAACAAATAAAAAAAGGATTGAAAATTTTAGAAACAAAAATAATGTATACATATGATCAGTTACCAGATTTATTTCTTGAAATATCACAAAAATTAAAAGGTGATGTTGGAAAATTGTTTTTTGATGCAGGTCAGAGAATGAATATAGAGTTTGCTGGAGAAGCATGGGAGAAAAGTATAGATAGTTCAAAATTAGGACTAAATAAAGATGATAAAGAAGCTTTAAAATCTTTAGGAAAATTACTTGGTAATACAGATATTCAAGGGCAATTAAATCAATTGTATCTGGTAAATGAATTTTTAGATGAACAAATAAAAGATGCGACAAAAGAAAAAGAGCAGAATGAGAAAATGTATAAAAAATTAGGAGTAATTGTGGGTTTGGCTATAGTAATAGCACTTATATAGACTGAATATAAAATTTTTTAGTATGCTTTTATAAAGCAAATTAAGAATGGAGGATTATATGAATGTTGATTTACTTTTTAAAATTGCAGCAATTGGTATACTTGTTGCGGTTTTACATCAGGTTTTGGTTAGGGCTGGAAGGGAAGATCAAGCTATGATGACAACTCTAGCAGGAGTTATTATAGTTTTAACTATTGTTATTAAAGAAATAAGTACTTTATTTTCAACTGTACGAACATTATTTAATTTATAAGCAGCTTTATAAAACATTGAAATACATCGATTTTGGAGGAATGCAATGGATATAATAAAAATAATAGGTATAGCATTAATTGCGTTGGTTATAATTATTATTTTAAGACAATATAAACCAGAATTTGTAATATATGTAGAGCTGATTGCTGGAGTGCTTATATTATCAATGAGCTTTGAGGGAATTACATCAATTGTTAATTTAATTCAGAGCTATTCAAATAAAATTTCTATAAGTAGTAAATTTATAATAGTATTATTGAAAATTACAGGGATTGCTATATTAGCAGAGTTTGCATCTAGTATTTGTAAAGATGCAGGAGAAAGTTCATTAGCAACTAAAATAGATATTGGAAGTAAAGTAATGATTGTTACAACTTCTATTCCGATTATTTCTAGTTTATTAGAAATAATTTTAAAAGTTTTACCATAAAAGGATTAATGAAAGCATGAATTTTATGAAAATTAATAAATTATTTTTCTTAATTATTTTTGTGATTATTATAACTACAAATTTAGTACAAGCCGAAGAAATAGATAATATTATGAAAACTCAAGAAGATTCTTTGGGAATAACAGATTTTATACAAGAGTCTAATTCATATACTTCTGATGTTTTCAATGATATGGATTTAAATGAAATATTTAATAGTGCAATATCAGGAAATGTGGATAATAAAAAAATTGTAAAAAATGTTTGCAAAATTTTTGGACAAGAAATTCAAAATGCAATTTCTATTTTCGCAAGTATTTTAGTAATTGTGGTCATAAATAGTATACTAAATTGTATAACAGAGGGATTAGAAAACAAAAGTGTATCTAAGATTGCATTTTATGTTCAATACATATTAATAGTGACAATAATACTTACAAATTTTTCAAGCATAATTCAATCAATTAAAGAATCTGTAAATAATATGAATAGCTTTACAAATATGCTTGTTCCAATAATGATGACTTTAATAATCACAACCGGAAGTGTTACAACAGCAAGTATTATACAACCAATTATAGTTTTTATGATAACCATGATAGGAAATTTTATAAATAATATTGCAATACCATTAATTCTTGTATCTACAGCATTAGGAATTGTTTCAAAAATCTCAGATAAAATACAGGTTGGAAGACTTGCTAAACAAATAAAATCTTCTACAATATGGATAATTGGTATTATATTAACAATTTTTGTTACAGTAGTTTCAGTTAATGGAAATTTAAGTAGTAGTGTTGATGCAGTAACTGCAAAAACAGCAAAGGCAGCAGTTTCTAATTTAATTCCAGTGGTAGGAAAGATATTGGGAGATGCAGTTGATTCTGTTATAGGTTGTAGTAACATACTAAAAAACGCAATAGGAATCATAGGCGTTGTGGTTGTTATAGCAATTTCTATAATGCCAATAGTTAAATTATTATTATTAATGGGAATATATTATTTAGGTGCAGCTATTTGTGAACCTATAGCAGATACAAAAATTGTTCAATTATTGGATCAAATGGGAGATACTTTTAAAGTTTTGCTAGCTCTAGTTTGTAGTATGTCAGTAATGATTATTATTGGTACAACATTGATTATAAAAATATCAAATGCAGGAGGAATACATTGAGTAATATGATGGAATGGTTTAGCTCTTGGTCAAAAGGTATTGTGATTGCAGTAATTATATCAACTTTAGTTGAAATGATTATTCCGGATAATAATTCAAAAAAATATATAAAAATTATTATAGGAATTTTTATTGTATATACAATTATTTCTCCAATAATAGAAAAGCTCTTGGGACAAGATATAAATGAATATATAGAGGTTGATAATTATATTCAAGCAAGTAGTAGTAATGTTGAGGAAAATAAAGATTTTCAAGCAAAAGCAAATGAATCAATTAAAAAAATATATGTGCAAAACTTACAAAATGATATAAAAACTAAACTAAAGTCTAAAGGATATATTGCAGAAAGCATTAATATTAATATATCAAATGATGATTCTTATAATATTGAAAAAATTGAAGTGAAGATAAATGAAAAAGTTGCGGTAAATGAGAATGAAAAACAGACGAAAACTATAGTTGATACAATACGTTATATTCAAGTAAAAATTGATAATAAGAATGAAGAAAATAAATCTGTTATAGATGAAAATGATAAAAATACAATTAAACAATTATTAAAAGACAATTATGATATTTCAGAAAACAAAATTACAATTTCTTAGATAGAGCTATCTTATTAATAGGAGGTGATGTAATTTAATGTTTAAAGAAAAAGTAGATAATTTTAAAAATTCTTTGATAAAAACTAATAAAAAAGATAATAAAAGATCAATTGAAAACTTAGTAGTTTTGGCTATTTTGTTAATTGCAACTATTATAGCTATAAATTATATTTGGAAAGGTGATAAAAAAAATAATAAAAATAGTAATAAAGTGTTGGCTGAACAAAATATAATTAAAGAAAACAATGATCAAAATTGTGATTTGGAACAAAAATTGGAAAATATATTGGCAAAGATTAATGGAGTTGGAGCTGTAAAAGTCTTGATAACTTATTCTGAAACTAGTGTGATGAATCCAATATATAATGAGAACTCAGAAGAAAGTGTGACTGAAGAAGAAGATACAAGTGGTGGAAAAAGGACAATTAGCTCTTCAAGTAATAAAAAGGAAGTTGCATATTCAAACAATGATATAATTACCAAAAGTGTTACAAGTCCACAGATACAAGGTGCAGTAGTTATTGCAAAAGGAGCTGGAAATTCCAAAGTTAAGTCTGATATTATACAGGCTGTAGGGGCAGCAACAGGATTATCTACATATAAAATTCAAGTTTTTGAAATGAATTAAAAATAGAAAGGAGAGAGTGATTATACAAATACAGTATATATCATTGAAAAAAGGTATGGTTAATGCTTTGAAAAAAAATCAAATTATTATTTTTGCTATTGCTTTAATGTTAATAACAGCAGGATATTTAAATTATAGTATGAGGACAGAGCAAACTGCAGAAACATCAGCTTTTGAAGAAAGTGAGAAAATGGCAGGAATTGGTGATGCTAAACTTGTTAGTAATAATAATGTAGTTGATAATGAAAAAAAGGATAATATGTCTAAAAATGATGGGGAGAATATAAATAGTAGTGGTGGAAATCAAATTTCTGAAACTAATAAAACTAGCTCTACTAATAATTCAAATATAGATTCTAATGAAAAAAAGAGCGAAAATTCTATTGAAACATCGGGAAAAAATGGAACTGATTTAGATACTTATTTTTCTGAATCAAGAATAGAGCGTGAGAAGATGTATTCTGAAATGCTAGAGTCATATCAATCTATTTTAGCTAATTCTAGTGTTTCTGCTGAACAAAAAAATACAGCTCAAACAGAAATTAGTAATATAAATAAACAAAAAAATGCTATTATGATTTCTGAAAATTTAATTAAAAATAAAGGATTTAAAGATATTATAATTTTTGTTAATAATGGAAGTGTTAGTGCTGTTGTTAGAGCTGAGAAGATTGAAGAAGCGGAAATAGCTCAAGTTCAAAGTATAATTCAAAGGGAGCTTGGAGTTAGTGTCGAAAACATTCATATAAGTAATAAGTAGGTATTAAATATTTTCTAAAAGCTCCCAAGCTGCACGTACTTCTTTATATATAAACTAATATAATGAGCCGGATAAGTGGATATATATATTAAAATTCGTGACTTGCTGGTCGCCCATACAAAGTAGTGTGAGGATTGTAGTG
>CAKPRA010000071.1 GCA_934180065.1 uncultured Clostridia bacterium
ATTGGTTAGCGATATATACCTCCAATACGGACTTGCACCGATTAGTTAAACGACATGCCTGTCGCACTATAAAAAAACATACTATATTAAAATAGTATGTTTCTCTTTGAAATTTATTACTAAAATTTTATTATTCAGCCCAATTATGATATACATTTAATACATCATCTAAATCATCCAAATTATCTAATAATCTTTGCATTTTTTCTGCATCTTTATCATCTAATTCAATAGTTGTTGTAGGGACCATTTTTACTTCAGCTTCTAAAAATTCTAATCCTTGCTCTTCTAATTTTTCTCTTACTTGTGAAAAATCACTTGGATCTGTTGTAATTTCATATATTTCATCATCAGCTGAGAAATCTTCTGCTCCAGCATCTAAGGCTATCATCATTAAATCATCTTCTGCTAATGATGTTGATTCTTTATCAATTACAATTACACCTTTTTTATTGAATAAATATGATACACATCCTGATGTTCCTAAGTTTCCACCAGCTTTATCAAATACATGACGTACATCAGCAGCAGTTCTATTTTTGTTATCTGTACTTGCCTCAACTATAACAGCTACACCATTAGTGCCATATCCTTCATATATCATTTCTTCATAGTTTGAAGAATCTGTTGAACCAGCTGCTTTCTTTATAGCATTATTTATTGTATCATTAGGCATATTTGCAGCTTTACATTTCGCAATAACATCTTTTAATTTAGAGTTTCCGGCTGGGTCTGGTCCACCTGCTTTTACTGCTATTAATAATTCTCTTCCTAGTTTTGTAAATATTTTACCTCTTGCTGCATCAGCTTTTCCTTTTTTGGCTTGTATGTTATGCCATTTTGAATGTCCTGACATGGCCATCTCCTCCTTCTACTTTACTAATAATTTAAACTATATTATATATAAAATTTCCTATAATATAAAACTTATAGCATTATAACATACAAAAACATATTTGTGTAGTATTTTACAATATTTTTTCTTTTTTACCTGATTGAAATTTTTCTAAATTACATATATAAAAACTCATAATAAAAAACAATAAATGCATAATCATTCTTTGAGCTCTGATATTTATAGCTGTAGAATATTTAAAAGTTTTTTTATTATTTTTAATATTTTTCATATATATTTTTTTACTATAATTTTTAGTATCTTCAAAAACAACTTGTCCACTAAACTCCCAATTATATTTATATAAATTTTTACTACCAATACAATAAACCTGACAAATTATAAAAATAGAAATTATAATTATAAGAAATCGTAAATTCTTCAATTTATTCTCCTCTCACTTTATAATATTCCTTACAATTATATTCTTATTATATCTAGATTATTACAAAAATTCATCTTCTTTTAAGCTCTTTATACTTTATATTTTTACAGAAATTTTATTATACTGATTTATCCTATGTATTTATTTTGATTTATGACAAATGTTGCCATTTGTTGCCATTTTTTTAATTTATGCATATTATATTTTGAGGTGTGTTTTATGCTTTTAAGCTCTATTGTGCTAGGTATTTCTTCAAGTATAGATTCTTTAGGCATTGGAATTACATATGGCATAAAAAATACTAAAATCACTAAAATTGCTAATATAATTTTATTTTTTATTTCTATATTTGTAACAAACATTTCAATGTTATTTGGTAATTTTATAAAAGAACTTTTACCTAGCAATATAACCAAATTATTAGGTGGTCTACTTATAATTATTATTGGAATTTTTATGACTATACAAGCTTTAAAAACCAAAGAAACAAAAGAAGATGTTAATAATGACATTCTACGCACTGATTTAATCGAAGAAGAAAAAATATATAGTCTTTTTATAAAATGTTTAGGAATAACCATACAAGTTATAAAAAATCCAAGTTATTCAGATTTCGATAATTCAAAGAAAATCGATTCTAAAGAAGCAATTTTCTTAGGAATTGCATTATCTCTAGATAACTTCGGCATTGTCGTTGGATCAGCTGTAGCTGGAATTTGTAATGTTTTTTTACCACTTTTTATAAGCGTTTTTCAAGTTCTATTTCTAAAATTTGGAAATTATATTGGAAGAAAATTAAGTAATATTAAGTTATTTCCTGATAATGCATGGTCTATTATATCTGGATTATTACTTATAATTATGGGTGTTATAAAATTTTTTTAGAAAATATTGTCTAACTAATTATATAAAGAGCCCAAGCTGATTTTTACTTTGGCTCTTTATATTTACTATACTTTCAAGATTTAATATTCACTAATTCTAATTTTCACAGATTCATTTTCTGCATATGTTTTTTCTACAGATAATTTAGTAATTTGAGTATCATCTCTAAAAGCTACACCATTCATTGCATCTAATATAATCTTAACTATATTATCAATATCTGGTTTTTTCGTTGGATTTATTTTATTGTCCAACATAAGCTCTTTATCTGTCTTGTTAGTTGATTTTGGTATTCCAAAAAAAGCATTTATTTCAACATTTACCCTACCTTCAAAAGGTTTATATCTGGGATATTTTAACAAGAAATACTGCTCCACCAAAGTTTCATAATCCTTTGTTCTTGTTGGTGTATATACACATCCTGTATAACTATTCAAACGCGGTCTTCCTTTTCCAATTATTTTTCCCGGTACTTCAAATTCATAAATCATTTGTGTTCACTCCTATTACAGCTTTTACATATTTTTTAGATAATCTACTAATTTATCTATTGCTTTTCCTCTATGACTAATTTTATTTTTTTCTTCTTGACTCATTTGAGCAAAAGTTCTATCTCCTACTAAAAATATAGGATCATAACCAAAATCATCATCACCTGCTGGCTCTTTGGCAATTTTTCCTTCACAAATTCCTTCAAAAATTTTAACTTGACCATTTTCATCTATATAGCATATTTCACATCTAAATCTTGCAGCTCTCTTATCATCTTCAACATCTTTCATAAGTTCCAAAATTTTATTATATCTGTCTTGATCTGTAGCATCTGGACCACAAAATCTTGCTGAATGTATTCCTGGCTTTCCATCTAAAAAATCAACCTCTAAACCACCATCATCTGAAATAACAGGAGCTTTTGCTAAATTATAAATAGCTTTTGCCTTTAATATAGCATTTTCTTCACATGTAGAGCCATTTTCTTCAACCTCAATATCATATCCCGCTTCTCTTTGAGATATAACATCTATATTTAATGGACTCAACTTTGCTTTAATTTCTCTAACCTTATTTTTATTATTACTAGCTAATATTATAGTTTTTATCATCTTGATCCCCCTTGCCGACTATGTGTTTCATTGTATTTTTTACATCTGTATTATATATATAACTCTATTATTATTTCAATAGTTTTTGATCTATTATTTGCTTTATTTCTTCAAATCTTTTAATTTTAGCGGTAGTAGTCTTAATCATTGGCTCCTTTGTTAAAATAAATTTTTTAATATGTTTATACTGTGGAACTTTTAAATTAATTTCTTTAATGTCATTCCATACCTTTTGATTAAGATCTTCTTCAGACATATTATCTAAGAATTTTTTTACATAATCTTCATTATATACAATTTTAGTTGACACAATTAAGTCATCATCTTTTGGATATCCAAAAACTAAAGACTCTGATACGTAAGGAAGCTTGTTTATTAGCTCTTCAATTTCCTCTGGAAACACATTTTTACCATTTTTCAATACAATTACATTTTTCTTTCTACCAGTTATAAAAACATATCCATCTTTATCTATGTATCCTAAATCACCAGTATGATACCAATTATCTATTAATGTTTGTTTTGTTGCTTCTTCATTTTTATAATAACCTAACATTACATTTGGACCTTTTGCAATTAGCTCTCCAACACCATGTTCATCCGGATTATCAATTTTAACCTCAATATCTAATAACGGAACACCCACAGAGCCATACCTAATATATTTCGCATTTTCAGCACACAACACAGGAGAAGTTTCTGTTAATCCATATCCTTGTATTGCCAAAATTCCCCACTCATTAAAATCTTTAGCAACATTTTTATCAATTGCAGCAGCACCACTTATTATAAATCTCATATTTCCGCCAAAATTATCTATTATATCTTTAAATAACTTTCTTCTCACATCAATGCCTATTTTCAATAAAGCATTACTAAGCTTCTGAGCTCTTCTTACGGTCTGCTCTTTACCTTGCTTTTTTATTCCTGCTAAGACTTTTTTATGCATTGCCTCTAATATTAAAGGAACACATACAAAAACTGACACTTTATATTCTTTCATATTCTCTTGAATATGTCTTAATCCGTCACAAAAAACATTTTTAACACCATTATTTAACATAATAATAATTCCAGTTGATGCAAAAGTATGATGAAATGGTAACATCAACAAATTTACATCATTATCATAAAATTTTTCCACTGCATTCATTGAATTTATATTTGAAGCAATGTTTCTTTGTGATAACATTACAGCTTTAGAAAGGGCTGTTGTCCCAGATGTAAATAAAATTATATTTGCTTTATCATTATCTATATCAAGATTTAAAAATTCTCTATTCCCCTTTAAAAACTCATTTTCACCAATTTTTATAATATCATTTATTGTTTTAAAAGATTTATCTTCAATATCTTGCATACAAATAAAACTTTGAATTTTTGTATTCTTCTTATTTTTAATTTCATTTACTATATCAACATATTTTTTATCAAATATAATAACCTCAGATTCACTTCTTATTATAGAATCTTCTATTTCCTGAGCAGGTAATCCCTTATCTAATGGAACTACAACTCCAATTCCAAATAATATAGTAATATATGACAAAGCCCATTGATAACTATTTGGACCTATTATAGATATTCTTTTATTTTTCAATCCCTCTTTTAGGAAACCTGTTCCTAAATAGTTTATTTCTTTTTCAAATTCTTTATATGTTATATCTCTATATTCAACTTTTTTATCAATTTTATTTTTCAATGTAAAAGCAATTGCATTTGGATGCTTTTCAATTCCATCTTTAATTACTTCCCTTATATTTTCGTAGTTCGTTTTTTGATAAAGTCTATTTTTTGGCTTACTCATAATTAACCTCCTTTATTATTTTACAATGCATTATAGCACAACTCTTTTATATAATAGTATATATCTATTCTTAATACAATATATAATTAAAATTACTTATAAATAAAATTATACTTATATATTTAACTTTTCTATTATATATATATAGAAATTTTATCATATAAAAATTTTAAAAGATATTTTCCTGACCATTCGTTCAATCTATTCTAAAATTTATTCTTAATATACAAAACATTATAATCATTAATAACAATTTAAATTAGTAGAGTAGGATATGTGGATATATATATTAAAAAAAGTGACGCGCAGCTTGGGAGCTTTTAGAAAACATCTTAA
>CAKPRA010000072.1 GCA_934180065.1 uncultured Clostridia bacterium
TTTTAAAATATATATAATTTTGACTGAAATTTAAAGACTTTTCTGAGATTTGAAAAATTTTTCATGTCTTAGACCTGTAAATTTAGTAAGAAATATTGAAATATTCATTATTAATGTATATAATAGGCTAAGCAATAATAGTGAGAGGAGATAATATAATGGGTAGCGATTTAAATACTAAAGAAACTATTGTAAAAATTAAAGTTTTAGGAGCCGGTGGAGGCGGAACTAATGCTGTAAATAGAATGATTGATGATGATGTACAAAATGTAGATTTTATAATAGTTGATACAAATGCAGTATCTGCTTCAAAATCAAAGGCTAAAAATATAATTAAGATAGGTGAAAATGAAGCTCATGGAATTGGGGCTGGAGCTAACCCTGAAGTTGGAGAAAAATCAGCACAAGAGAATATAGATGAAATAAGAAATCAATTAATTAATACTGATTTATTATTTTTAACAGCAGGCATGGGTGGAGGAACAGGAACTGGAGCTCTTCCTATAATAGCCGAAACAGCTAAAGAAATGAAAATACTAACAATAGGAATTGTTACAAAGCCTTTTAAATTTGAAGGAAAAGCAAGATTAAATAGAGCAGAAGTTGGAATTAACAAATTAAAAGACCAAGTTAATTCATTAATTGTAATAGATAATGATAAACTATTAAAAATGTATAAAGAAGAAGTGGCAATAATTAATGCTTTTAAACAAACAGATAATATTTTAAAACAAGGAATTGTTGGAATTACAAATATGCTTAATACTGTTGGCGAAATAAATATAGACTTTGCTGATATATCAACAATTATTGGAATTAGAGGATTTGCATATATGGGAATTGGAAGTGCTTCTGGAGAAAACGCTTTAGATATAGCAACACATAAGGCAATTGAAAATCCGTTGACAACAGTAAATATAAATGGAGCAAAAGGAATAATATTTAATGTTCAAGGAAGTAAAGATTTATCATTAGCAGAGATTAATAATAGTGTTGCAATTATTAATGAACTTGTTGATGATGAAGCAAATATTATATTTGGAACTGTAATAAATGAAGAGCTTGGTGATGAAGTCATTGTAACTGTTATTGCAACAGGAGTAAATGAAGAAAACTAAAGATTATTTTATATAAAGGAGTATTATGGTAGATAAACAAAAAAAATCCATAAAATGGAGAATAATAAGATTATTAGTATTAATTATTATTATTGGATTTGTTGTTGCTTGCTATAAAGTAGATGCCTTAAAAAACAATCATTATGTAATTATAGCCAAAGAAAAAATTACAAATACAATTAATAAAATAAAAGAGAATGCAACTGACAGTTTGGTAGCATTAATAGAAAATTATGAACCGAATGAAGAAGATGAATCTGTTTATGAGATTTCTGATAAACAGAATAGATATTATTATAATCAATTAGATGATAATGCAAAAATAATATATGCAGAAATACTAAATAATTTAGATAAAGTTAAATCTGGAGAAGATAATATAAGGATTTCTTCGAAATTGTCATCATTAGCTAATACTGATGATATGAATACTGCATTAATGGTAGCATTTCAAAATGCCTGGGATGCATTTAGAAATGACAATATGGATGTATTTTATATAGATGGAACTAAAATGTGTCTTGTTACAAAAACAACTAGAAGAGGTTCACAAATAAAATATGAGTTTTTTATCAGTAAAGGACAAAATTCAAATTATTTTATAAATGGTTTTTATACAAAAAGTCAGGTTGAAGAAGCTGAAAAGTTTGTTCAAGATAAAGAAAAAGAAATTTTGGATTCAATAACTGATAAAAATGATTATTATAAAATTTTGCATGCACATAATTGGATTGTTGATAATGTTGAATATAATTTACAAGATTCAAATAATAATGCAAATTTATATGGGGCTTTAAAAGATAATAAGGTTGTTTGTGAAGGATATGCAAGATTATTTAAATCTTTGATGGATAAAATGAATATTCCTTGTGTTTTTGTTTCTGGAGAAGGTATAAACCTAGAAACGGGTTCAAAAGAGGATCATGCATGGAATTATGTATTTTTAAAGGGAAATTGGTATGCTGTTGATGCTACATGGGATGATCCAATAATTGTAGGAAGTGGAAGAGTTTCTAGTGAGCTAAAATATAAATATTTTCTAAAGGGATCAAATGAATTTTTTAAATCTCATTTGGAAGATGGAAAATTAGTTGATAATGGAATGGAATTTAAATATCCAGAAATTTCGGTTGAAAATTATGTAAAAGAAAAATAGAAAAAGACCTAAATTGTTATTTTCACAATTTAGGTCTTTTATCAAAATAATTTAAATTTTTATATGATAGGAAAGTTCAATATTTGTGTATGATTTTACTTATGAGTAATGTTAAAATTATATACTATATTAAAATTAGATATTTCTTATTTTATAGAAAAGGCTATGCAAAATATTGTAAACAAAATTACTGTGTAATTTTTGTGATTTTTGTGCACAAACAATTTAATAAAAAAATCTTTGATTTTTTTAGATTTGATCTTCTTCAGGTTTATCAACTATCATTTGAGCTAAATTTGTTATTGTTCCAGCACCAACAGTTAAAACAATATCGTTATTTATGGTATGTGATCTAATATATTTTGCTATTTCATCAAAGTCTGGCATATATAAAGCTTTTCTACCAATTTTTGTTATTTCTGTAACTAAATCTTGAGCGCTTATTCCAAATGTATTTTTCTCACGTGCTGCATAAATATCTGTAATGATTATATTGTCAAATGGGGCTAATGCTTTCGCAAATTCGTGTAATAAATTCTTAGTTCTGCTATATGTATGGGGTTGAAAGATTACCCATGCATTGTTATGTTTCTTTTGTTTTGTTGCTTCAGCTATTGCCTGGATTTCTGTTGGGTGGTGTGCATAATCATCAAATACACTAATATTTTTATTTATTGTTCCAACAAATTCATAACGTCTATGTGCACCTGTAAATTTCTTTAATGCTGATGTTATAATTTGTTTATCAATTCCATAAGTATGACAAGTTGCAATACATGCTAATGCATTTAAGACATTATGTTTTCCTGGAACTGATAATGAAATTGTTTTATAAAAATTGTTATTATAATAGACATCAAAAGTAGGAAATCCATTTGAATTAAAACTGATGTTTCTAGCTACAAAATTAGCATTATTTGTAGTTAATCCAAATGTTACAATTCTAGAGTCTGCACATTTTGAAAGTGTTGCACAATTAGGATCATCACTATTTACAACTAATAATCCCTCTTCTGGTAATAGTTTTACATATTTTTCAAATGAGGCGATTATATTATCGATATTTTTAAAATAATCTAGATGATCATTATCTATATTTAAAACAACCTCTGTTTTTGGATGGAAATTTAAGAAACTTTCTACATATTCACAAGCTTCTAGTATGAAATATTCACTATTTCCGATTCTAGAGTTTCCATTTAGTTGTTTTAGTATTGCACCAACTTGAACAGAAGGATCTAATCCAGCTTCCATAAAACATAGGGTTATCATTGAAGTAGTAGTTGTTTTTCCATGTGTTCCAGAAATACAAATAGTTTCCTCAAATGCTTTTGTTATTTCTCCTAAGAATTCTCCTCTTTCAACAATTGGAATATTAAGAGTTTTAGCTTGTAAAAGCTCTGGATCATCTTCTTTCATAGCTGCTGTATATACAACAAGATTTGATTTATTTACATTATCAAAATCATAACCTATTGTAACAGGAATACCTTTTTCAATCAATTTATCTGTTAATTCAGAAGCGTTGTCATCAGAACCTGTAACATGAAATCCCCAATGTTTTAGCATTTCAGCAATTCCACTCATACTAGTTCCGCCAATACCTCTCATATGTATATTTCTAAATAATCTTAATCGATTTAAATTTGCCAATGTTAATACACACTCCTTTGTATTGATTTATTTAAATTACATGAGAGTATTATATATAATTTATTGCGATTTTTCAATATTAAATAGGTAATATTTATAAAACTTTATAACAAAAAAAGACTTTTTATCCAAATTTTAATATTTTTTTGATAATATCTGTATATAAGAGAGATTATTATATATTTTTTATATTTTCTAAAAATAAAATGTAAAAAAAGAAGGAAAAAAAATTTTTTTGGAGAATAATATAATTGTACATATGAAAAGAAATGTACAAAAAAATAAAAACAGTGGAAGGCGGTGCTCAAATGCAAATAACAAATGTACGTTTGAATAAAACTTTAAATTCAGAAAGCAAAATGAAGGCAGTTGCTTCAGTAACATTTGACAATGAATTCGTAGTTCATGGAATTAAGATTATTGATAGCCCAAAAGGATTATTTATTGCTATGCCTAGCAGAGAAAAAGCTAATGGAGAGCATAAGGATATAGCTCATCCAATTAACCAAGAAACAAGACAAAAAATCCAAGATGCTATATTTAAAGAGTATGAAGCAGTTCAAGCTGAATCAAATTCAGAAGAAACTGCAACAGAAGAATAATAAATAAAAAGGAACATTTAAAATGTTCCTTTTTTAATCGATTTTTATATTCATAAGTGTCTAAGTATGGTTATAATACTAAATTATTACGGAATATGTATAAAAAATAGTAATATAAACATTGAGGCAAATCTGAATACTTTTTTTTCATAAATTTTTCTAGAATAATAAGAGATTCCTTCTTCAATTGCACAGTATTTATCAATTAATGTAATAATATATGATTCTGCATATTTGGGAGGAATAATTGTAACAGGCCACATATGTTTTAGAATTATATCCTTTTCTTTCTCATTAAATTTGAAATATTTTGATGCATTTTCATATGCAGTTTTTGGATGAGTAAAAGCATGTAGACCTTTTCTATTATTTTCTCTAAACCTCCAGTCATACAAAAATAAATCGTGAACAAAAGCTGCTCTTGCCATAGAAGTATAATCTAGTTTCAATTTTTTACATAGACAAAAAGAATAATAGGCAACTGAAAGACAATGATCGTAACATGAGCAATCATAGTGTTGCCTGTATTTTTTCATTTCTTGAATTACTGGATTTTGGTCCATCTCTGAAATGATTTCATAGAATTCTTTGTATTTAACTGTATTATAATTCATAAAAATAGTCCTTTCATTATTTTTAGAAATCAGTATAAGTTTATTATAGCACGATACATAAAAATGTCAAATAATATATATCAATAAAGCCGGACATGTGAATATATATATTAAAAATGCGTGACTTGCTGGTCGCCCATACAAAGCAGTGTGAAGATA
>CAKPRA010000073.1 GCA_934180065.1 uncultured Clostridia bacterium
ACCCTCACACTACTTTGTATGGGCGACCAGCAAGGAACGTATTTTAATATATATATTCACATATTCGGCCTATTTTTAATGTAATGTATATATTTTAAAATGAGCTAACGTGCAGTTTGGGAGCTTTTAACTAATATTTAAAATATCACAGAACTAAAATGAAGGCTCTACAACCCTCACACTACTTTGTATGGGCGACCAGCAAGGAACGTATTTTAATATATATATTCACATATTCGGCCTATTTTTTAATCTAATGTATATTCACTTTATTATATAAAAAACGGTCATAAGACCGTTTTTTAATATATTAAGTATGTTCCCATATTTATATTTTCAATTGAATGCCACTTACCTATAAACGTAATTTTAGAAATATCTGAGAACTCATATTTTGGATCTACTGAAATATTTCCGTATTGATCTATAATTCCCCATTTTCCATCTTTTTTAACAGCTACATATCCATACTCATTTTGCTCAGTTATATCTTCATATTGATATTGAACAACTAGAGTACCATCTTTATTAACTAATCCATACTTACCATCATTTTTAGCAACAAATAAAGTATTATTAGGGAATACTTCTCTATTATTTTTCTCTTCAAATTTTAAATCATAAAATTTATATTCATTATCGACCATTGCTCTTATATATCCATCATGTACAGTTATATTTTTTCCTATTACTTTTAAAGCCAAGTTTCTATCAATTAAATAAGTATTTTCGTCATCTTTTTTATTTCCAAATAAGCAATCTGCATCCTTATTAAAAGCCAATGAATCATAATCAAATTGAACCAATACTTCACCTGATGAATTAATAACTCCATATTTATTATCTTTTATTGCAATATAATTATCTGAGAAAGCATAAATTATATTTTGGTATTCTGGTTTTACTTTTTCAGTTTTATCCATTGAGTAAATTCCATATTTGCCATTAGATTTAGCTATAAAAATATCTGAATTTAAATATGTTATATCACCTGAACTTAATTCAATTTGTTTATCACCAGATTTATTTGTAATTTTCCACTTATCATTTTCTTTTACAACATACAAATCATTTCCAAAAAGATGTTTAATTTCAGAATATTTACATTCAAAAACCTGCTCTTTCATGGCTGATATAACACCATATTTAGAGTCTGAACTTTTAACTATATATCCATTTGTATACTCATTTGTTAAAGGCTCTATAGAAGCATATTTATTATCAATGATTCTTTCTCCACGATTATTTACAAGACCAAATAATCCATCTTTTTGAACTAAAATACTATTTTTAACCCCTTTCAAGGCTTCAATTTTCTCATTATTACAACTTAATATCTCAGTTCCATTTAAATCAATTAAACCATATTTTCCGTCTTTTTCAACCTTTAATACATTTTCTTCATTCCATACATTATTGTTTTCATCATAGTTGCTTAAAACCTCTATAGAATTGTATGATGTATACAATTGCTCATTATTTGCATTAATTACCTTGGTTTTATAAGTATTATTATTATAATCTACCTCATATGTACATATAAAAATAGCTTTTTTATTATCTGGTATTGTAATCATTTCATCATATTCAGGTTTAATTACATAATCTCCTTTTGAATTTATAACACCCCATTTTCCATTTTCATAAATACTAAAATAAGAAATATCTGTAAAATAGCTAACTACCTTTTCTTCTTTCTTTAGTAGCTTTTTAATTCCTATAAAAAACATTACAATTACTAAAATTACTAGTATTACAGCAAATACTTTTTTCACATTAAGCTTTTGTTCATCATTATATCTTTTACCTCTACCCATTACATTCTTGTATGATATATAAAAAAAATACATCATACACTCCTTTCTCTGTTAGTAATATATGTACATACTATATCATTTTTCTCTACAAATTACAATATTTTTAGACAAAAAGTGCAGATAAGTTTCATCAAAGTTTACTTCGACTTTACTTATCTGCTTATTATTTATATTAATCCATTGTTACATTTTGTTTCCACATTCTGGACAGAATTTTGCACCTTCTTTAACTTCATTTCCACAATTAGAGCAGAATCTTTTTGTTGATTCTGGTTTTTTAGTTCCACATTCTGGACAAAATTTTCCATCTGCTTTTGAATGACAATTTGGGCATTCCCATTCATTGTTTACACTAGTACTTACTACATTTTCTTCTTCAACTTTTTTCTCTTCTTGTACTTGTGCTATTTGTTGAACTTGATCTTGTTGCTCTTGACTTTGTTGATTTTGTTGATCTTGTGCTTTTTGATTTTGATTATATTGTGCATATTGCTCTTGCATTCCATTAGCTTGTTGCCATGGACCTTGAGCAGCTCCACCCATCATTCCATTTGAAGCCATATTCATCATGCCAACTCCCATAAAACCATTCATTGATCCATTTGAGTTCTTAGCTGCATCTTGAACAGCATTTGAATATGCATTAACTAATGTACCTTGTTGAGTATATGAATCTCCACCAAGTTCATATGTATCAATTTTTTCGCTTGATTTTTCATCAAATGATACATTTTCAACAACAAATGAAATTAAAGAAACTCCTCTTCTTCTTAAAGGTTCATCAAAAACCTCTTCATCCATTATTTGTTTAATTTCATCAGTTTTGTTTGGTAAATCCATAGCAGGAATTTTCTTTTCTCCACCAAGACCATTCATAACATTTGAAAAAGCTCCTGTTACTTCTGATCTTAATTGCTCTACTAATTTATCTTTTTTATAAACATCTGCTAAGCCTGCAACACTTGACATAAATGCAAATGGATCACTAATTTTAAAAGTATATTTTCCAAAACATCTGATTCCAACTCTCATTCCTATCATTGATTGAGTTCTTGGATTTGGAACTGGGTGACCCCAATCTGTATATATAACTGGATTTGGAGTTCCAAATTTGTTATTCATAATTTCTTTTAAATTAAAGAAATATACGGCTTGCTCTTTTGCAGTAGCTCCGTTATATGTAAATCTTTGCCACATTTCTTTGAACATACCACCAAATTGACCAGCAAAAAGAGATGGTGTTGATGATGTATCAAATGTATAAACTCCTTCTTCAGCTGATGCATCTACTATTCTACCATTATCATATATGATAGCACATTGACTTGGTCCTACTATAATTGTACTTCCATTTGAAATTACACCTGTTGGTGTTGTTTTTTTGATCATTAATATATCATCAGACATATCTTCACATCTGATTGCCTCTTTCCATTGATCATGTAATGTTGAACTAATTGCCCCTCCGGCAGCTTTAAATAATCCCATAATTTACCTCCTAATTATAATCTTCTTTGTATGAAGCCATTTTCCAAGCTTTAAAATTTATTCTTTGTACTGGAGCCATGCAATACTCACAAGCACTTTCTTTTAAACTCCTTATTGGAGCACCACAATTTTGACAGTGCAGAGAAAAAGATACTTGTTCAGTATCAAATTTTGATTCATCATAAACATAAATAAATTTTGAAGTATATCTTGTTTGTTTTTTTAGCCCATCAAATGATTTTTTATCTTTTCTATTTGTTTTATAATAATAACTTAATGAAGTTGAAACTTTAATAGTTGCTTTTCCATTTTCTTTTGTGTATCCACTAATTGCACTTCTGTTAAACTCAATATTATCGAATTTTTCCTCAGTGTTGTTTGATTTCATATCAGATATTTGCTCATATAATTTTGGTTCAATATAAACAAAATCCGGATCATTTTTTATTACAGAAATATCTTTATATTCTATACAATTCAGAATTTTTCTCAAATTATTTTCGCATTTAGAAAATAAAAGATTTCGATTAAACTCTGGAAAATCCTTTAATATTACTGGCTCTAATAAATTAGTCATTCCAACAACATTTTTATTTCTTGCATAATTTTGTTTCTCAATATCCTTAGCATTTGCCATTGCTGTTCGTAGCTCTCTCATTTTTACATTTCCTAATGTTGCCTTTAATTTACAATATATTATAGCACAAACAATTCCTATAGCTAATAATATTCCGATTAATCCTCCTAGAATTGATATAAAAAAGTTCATAATACTCCTCACTAAATTAGTTATAATTAAATATTACATTTAAAGTCGTATTTTGTCAATATATAAAGTTTAACAAATAGTCTATCTTTTTGCTTTTATAATTTGATTTAACCACAGTATATATTTATATATATAAATTCAATATATACCAAAACTTATTAAATTACTTACAATAGAGCTTTACTATGCTCTATAATCAAATCTTTAACTATCAATACAAATCGTATTAATATAAAACCATATTACTTTTAAATAAAATATACTTATACATTAAAATTTCCTTTGAAAATAAAATATTTATTTTCACTTTAAGTTGCGAAACTTAATGTTTCATATTATTTCCTATTATATAAATAAAGAATGTTTATGTAAAACACCCCTTATCCTATAATAAACTATTTTGTTTTTTCATATTTATAAAATGAAAATATTGATAATATTGAAAATACAACTATTCCAAGTATTTTAGCAAAATCATCTTCACCTGTTTGTGGCATGTTACCATCTGAAGTTGTAGATTTTACTACTTTTTCAATCTCCTGAAAATCACTAGTATCGATATTATCTTTATCAATTACCTTAACATTACTATTATCTGATGTATTATTATTTATATTACTACTATTGTTATTATTTACATTTCCATTATTTTTTTGTTCATTTTGATTCTGTTTTGGCTCTACATTTTGGTTTTGCTGTTCGTTTTGATTTTGGTTTGGTTGCTCATTTTGGTTTTGATTTGGTTGCTCATTTTTATTTTGATTTTGTTGTTCATTTTGATTTGATTGTTCGTTTTTGTTTTGATTTTGTTGTTCATTTT
>CAKPRA010000074.1 GCA_934180065.1 uncultured Clostridia bacterium
TACAAATCTTTTGCGGAAAGGCAAAGCCCGAGCTTGTGAAAGTTTGGGCTTTGTTGTAAATAAAAATGTTTTTTAAGATTTCGTATCTGTGAAAAGGCAAAAAATAAAAAGGGGTGCGTCACAGACTTATGACACACCCTCATACTTTTTTTATAATACCGGAACTAATCTATAATTACGAATGGTGCCCATAAAAGAGGATCTTGATATTTGAGTCTCAATTTCTTTTGAGCTATTCGGAAAGCCTCATGATATTCCAATCCTTCTTTAATTTGAGCGTAAAATTTACACATAAATTCTTTTGTTACAAGATCATTAACCTTCCACAACGTCATGACTATGGTGTGAGCACCTGCAATTTTAAACGCCCTACTTAAACCATATACTCCATCTATAGATTCACAATCTCCCAAACCTGTGTCACAAGCAGAGAGAACCACAAGTTCCGTATCGGATAAATCCATTTTTTCAACTTCAGCTGCTGTCAATATGCAATCTTCTTCAACATCTTGAGCGTAAATACCATTCCAAGCATTGTTTGCTCCAGAAAACAACAAACCACATTTAGACATTTTATATGTAATTTTAGAACTCAGTGACAAATTCTTGAAAAAAGGAGCTTTCAAGCCTTTTCCTTTTAAATAAAATCCATGCGTTGAAATATGTATCACACTTGGTGAATGGCTTGACAGAAGCTTAAATTGAGACTCTGTAGCTTTTTGCCCCGAATAAACTGTCGTATTCATAACACCAGCAAGCAGATTAGATATATCAGTGACCTCATTAAGAGTTTCTGGTAAATAATCAAAACCGCTTCGGTCCAATTTTGTTTTCGAAGAGTCCTGAACATTTTTTTTATTGACAGAAATAGAAGCATCATAATCCATACCACCAAAAAGAGCAATACTTTTCTTTGCATTTTCTTTAACGCAATCCCTTTTAAATAAACTGTTTAAAGAAGAAATTGAAGCCAATTGATAAACATCACCTAATCTCTTTGCTCCACAAGAAATTGCTCCTAAGTTCACTTTATTCAAATTCAAGGTCGGAGATATCAATATCTTCTTTTTCTTTGAGATATACCGTTCTATCTTTTTCCAAATTTCTGAATAGAAAACCAGATTCTTAGCATCATACGGCTTACTATTGCGTAATAACTCGTCAATTTGTTCTACACGACATAACTTCAGGAATTTAGGAACCTGAGACTCTTTTGTTGTAATAGATACCGCATAGTATACATGATATGTGTCGTAAGAGATGAACTCATAATATGGGAAAAAATCTAACATCACCTCATCTTCCCTCAAATTTTGCTTTAAAGAGGCAAAAGTAGGAAGAGACACTGTACTAAAACCGGAAAGACTATTTGAAACAAGAGATTTCATTTTCTTGTCCAACAACCTTAAGTGATTTTTTATACCTCCAACACTATCTTTAGAAAGGTGAGGATCATTCAATTCTTGATACAAACCTGCTGCCTGAAAAGATAAAGCAGCTGCTTCTGTATCATTCTTTATCCTCTCAGAGATGGCCAGTTTATTAACAAGTACAAAATTTTTCAGAAACAACAAATAGTTGTAAGTATCTATAATCCCTTTGTTATCTATAATTCCTTTGTTTCCTTGAAAAAATGAATTTACCAATATTCCATTTACCGACAATGAAACAGAAGAAAGTGAAGCCCAATAGTCCTCAAATTCAATATCAGCAAAATGACTTGCCAATGAATAAGATTGCTTCATCATCTCATTGTTATAATCCTGTATATATTGAGAAACGTTTCCATTTTTCAATAAATACGAAAGAGAAGCCTTTAATTCATACAACCAAAGATTATCCCCATATTCAATATCAGATAATAAATCATAGGCCTGTTGATATTTTCCATCTAAAGTGTAAAAATAGGCAAGCTCTATCTTGATTTGCAAAATAGCACTTTGAGGAACATTCGGCGTTAAATTCTGTAATTCACGTTCCAATAGAGATATTGCATTTTCTCTTTTACCAATCTCTTCATACAAATTTGCCAACGTAATACTGTAAGCACCCAAAGATGAACTTTTTGAAGTTTTCGAAAGAATATCATTTGCTTCATCTATATAGAGCTTAGCCTTAAGTTTCTGACCTAAAGCCAGTTTGACACCAGCCAATGAGAACAAGACGTTAACATACACATCATCAAAACGACTTTCGTAGTCAAAGTAAGACTTAGACGACATTAGCAATTGATTTGCTCCATTAAAATTATTCATGCATTGATATAAGTCTCCTTTTAAATAATCCAATGAAGCCAAATTTTCGTTTCGTTGTTTTGATGGTTTCCAAGAAATAATCTGATTAGATAATTCAGAAATGAAAGTATCAGCTACATCATAATCAGAAAGTGCAACATGGCAATAAGCTTTATAATAAGCAATCCCAAATAAATCTTGATTATTATTTTGCACTATATCTATATTTCCACACTCTTTCTCTATTTCATCAAGAGCAAGTTGATACCTACCTTGCAACACAAGGGTATTTACCTTGCGTTGCAAATCTTTCAAGTTCTGACTATACAATGAAGTACAAATACTTAACATTATGAAAAGGAAAACGAAGCGTTTCATTATTTCATGCATTCATTTATATAATTTGTAGTAATATCCATTACTTTACCAAACTGCTCTTTCTGAAACTTTTCAGATATTTTTAATAGTTTAAGAGCATTTTGTTTATCATTAGTCAACATTACAGCTCTACCCAAATTATGATAATAGAGATAAAGATTCCTTTCCTGTTTGGTAGAATCAGCAATACTTATAGCTTCCTTAAACTCAGCAATTGCTTCATTCAATTTGCCATCCCAAAGATATGCCAAACCAAGTTCATTGAGAAAATCCAAATAATACGGGTGATTCATACCTAAAGTACTTCTAATAAGAGGCATTTTATTAGTAAAAATATCAACCGCTAAATCATATTGCTGTAATGCTAAATAAGCCAACCCTTTCTGATAAGAACATAAAATATTACATAGAGTATCTTTGGGAGTAAGTATTTTTTCCAAGACCTGTACTATTTCTAATGTACGGGATGTCTCTTGCATGGCAGTCGTTGCTTGTGCCATACGTATCAAGCATGATTTCTCTATTTCTATCATATTACCCAGTTTATCATTTTCTAGCATATATTGATATGCTAAATTATAGAAAGTATATGCCTGCTGAGGATTATTTTCTTGTGCAAAAAAAGTTCCCAAATTCATATAAACATGAGGAGCCTGATATTTCAAGTTGTCATCATCACCCTTAAAATAATCAGTAAGTGCTGGCAAAAATCCAATGAGTCCCTGATAATTCTGACTAAAAAGATAATACAGATATAATCCTTCATAAGCAGGTTTCAACTCTGGGATTTGCTGATTAAAATATTTATTTGCCTTATAAAAGGCACAATCAAGTTCATATTTTGCTTCATCAAACACATAAAGATTTGACAGAGCCAAACCTAAAGCACTTAATTTCGCAATGTAATTTACAGAAATCGTATCTTTATCAAATTCAAGTCTTTGAACTTCCTCTAAAATATCATTGTAATCCTCTACATTTTGCTTCATATTTGGATGACCTTCTAAACAAAAAGCAGCCCACCATTTTTGAGCTTCTCTATGCACATCCCTAACTAAATCAACATCTCTTTTTTTTACATAGACATTAATTAGATTTTTATATAATTCATACCTATCAAAAATGCCAATACTGTCACTCAATCCATCAAAATAAACGACACCTTGCCGACAATATTTTTCTGCTAAATCCAATGAGTCTAAACTTAAATAGCATTTACCTAAAGCAGAATAAGCCTCCATTAAATCTACATCTATCTGATGGAGTTTTTGTTTCAAAGGAATATACTCTTTTAAATAAGGAATTGCATCTTTAAACTTTTCCAAGTTATAAAGAGAAGAACCATATAAATAAATATAACGACTCTTCTCTAAATCTTCGGTAGGACGTTTACTGGCATTCTTATTCATATAATTTAATATTGCCTGATAATCCAAATCATGATGAAGAGAAATTTGTTCTAAGCTATCTGCATAATGAACCCAATCTACTTGAGCAAAAGTAGAATTACAAACAAAGATAAACAATATATTTAAAAACAGTTGCTTCATACGATATTCTAACATTTTATAAAGTACAAAGTTACTTGTTTTGTCTTTAAAAAAAGGCTATTTTACAGTATTTAACCATTGAACAAGCATCAATAACTCAGTATATCTCCTTATTAAGGATGTTCTCATCAAAAACCGACCATTGGTAAAAAGAGAACATCCTTAATAATAAAATCACAATCAGCAATAAATACATACTAATCAAAAACAAGCCTAGACTTAGTAACGTATCCTTTTCCTGAACAAGTAGGACATAATTC
>CAKPRA010000075.1 GCA_934180065.1 uncultured Clostridia bacterium
ATATATATATTAAAATTTGTGACTTGCTGGTCGCCCATACAAAGTAGTGTGAGGATTGTAGTGCCCTCGTTTAAGTTTTGATGAATTAGAGAGTTTGTTAAAAGCTCCCAAACTGCGCGTACATTTATTAACAAATACTATAATAAGCCGGAAATGTGGATATATATATTAAAATTTGTGACTTGCTGGTCGCCCGTACAAAGTAGTGTGAGGATTATAGTGCCCTCGTTTAAGTTTTGATGAATTAGAGAGTTTGTTAAAAGCTCCCAAACTGCGCGTCACTTCTTTTAATATATATATCCACATTTCCGGCTCTAAAAAATTAAATTGTTAATCAATTTAATAAAGAATATATTAATTTAAATCTAAAATTTTTTCAATTTGTTTCCAAGTTTCTTCTGTATAAATTTTTCTTTCAGCTGAAAATGGCAAAAATGTAAAATCTTTTATTGGATTTAATATTGATTGAATAGAATCTACAGCAGAATTTACTTTAGTTACTGCAATTTTGTCTGCTTTGCTTGTTATTACAATAAAAGGAAATCCTGATCTAATAATATAATCATACATAATTTTATCATTTTCACCAGGTTCATGTCTTATATCAATTAATAAAATTATTAAAGATATATTTTTTCTAACATGTAAATATTCATCAATAAAACCGTTTACTTTGGCTTGTTCAACTTTTGACATTTTGCTATATCCATAACCAGGTAAATCAACAAAATAGAATTTATCATCCATATTATAAAAATTTATTTGTCTTGTTTTTCCGGGTTCGCTACTTGTTCTGGCTAATTTTTTTCTGTTTATCATTGTATTTATAAATGAGGATTTTCCAACATTTGATTTCCCAACCAAGACAATTTCTGGCAATCCATTTGTAGGATATTGTTTGGGACTTACTGCTGAAATCTCAAATTTTGGATTTTTTATTAACATAAGTTTTTCCTTTCTTATTTTTTATTAGGTGTCAATATTTTTATACCACCCATATATGGTTGTAATACTTCAGGTATTGTAACTGTACCATCTTCTTGATAATGATTTTCTAAAAATGCTATTAACATTCTTGGTGGAGCAACTACAGTATTATTAAGTGTATGTGCATAATAATTTCCTTTTTCGCCTTTAATACGAATACCAAGTCTACGTGCTTGTGCATCAGTTAGATTTGAACAACTTCCAACCTCAAAATATTTTTGTTGTCTTGGACTCCAAGCTTCAACATCACAGCTCTTAGCTTTTAAATCTGCTAAATCTCCAGAGCAACATTCTAAAGTTCTTACAGGTATTTCCATACTTCTAAATAGCTCTACTGTATATGACCACATTTTATTATACCAGTCCCAACTTTCTTCAGGTTCACAAACTACGATCATTTCTTGTTTTTCAAATTGATGAATTCTGTATATACCACGCTCTTCAATTCCATGTGCTCCTTTTTCTTTTCTAAAACATGGAGAATATGAAGTCATTGTATAAGGTAATTCATTTTTTTTCAATAGTTGGCCTTTGAATTTTCCAATCATTGAGTGCTCTGAAGTTCCAATTAAATATAAATCTTCACCTTCTATTTTGTACATCATTGCATCCATTTCTTCAAAGCTCATAACACCATCAACAACATCTCCACGAATCATATATGGAGGGATACAATATGTAAAACCTTTATTAATCATGAAATCTCTAGCATATGATAAAATAGCAGAATGAAGTCTGGCTATATTTCCCATTAAATAATAAAAACCATTTCCAGCTACTCTTCTAGCAGAATCTAAATCTAATCCGCTCAAAGATTCCATAATATCAGCATGATATGGAATTTCATAAGAAGGAACAACCGGATCTCCAAATTTTTCTATTTCAACATTTTTACTATCATTTTCACCGATAGGAACTGATTCATGAATTATATTTGGAATTTTCATCATTCTTGAGTTAATTTCTTCAGCATATTTAGCTTCTAATTTCTCGTTTTCTACAAGTTCATCATTTATAGTTTGAACTTCAGCCTTTATTTTCTCGGCTTCATCTTTTTTTCCATTACGCATTAAATTTCCAATTTCACTACTTAAAGAATTTCTCTTACTACGAAGTTCATCACCTTTTAGAGTAGCAGCTCTCTTTTTTGTGTCAAAATCGATTACTTCATCAACTAAAACTAGTTTTTGATTTTGAAATTTTTTCTTGATATTTTCCTTTACAATATCTGGATTTTCTCTTAAAAACTTAATATCAATCATAAAAATACCTCCTTAAAATAAATATAAAACAAAAATATCCTTATGATAAACATAAGGACGATATTTTTCTTCGTGGTGCCACCTTAATTAATACTAATAAAAGTATTATCTTAGTAATGCCTATAACCGAGCATTAAATGGTTTAACTTTCGTTAAATGTATAAAAGAGTAGATTTCATACAGTGTTTTAACCTATTTTCACCAACCACAGGCTCTCTACATAAAATCACAATATTACTTAGCTCTTAAACAATTATTATGTTTAACATTCTATCATCTTTCAAAAAAAAATGCAAGAGGGGACAGTGCTTTTTCATGTATTTATGCTGGGTTTATTGCTAAAAGTATGATTGAATGATATAGTATATATGGTGATGAAAATGGAAAAAATTTTAACTTTTATTGTAAATGAATATAATGAAATATTGTTATTAAAAGGCAGTGAAAATGATTCTCAATTTAAAAAATCTTTTTGGTATGTAGTAACAGGTGGATGTGAAAAACGTGATTTAAATAAAGAAGAAACTGTTAAACGAGAAGTGAAAGAAGAAACAGGATTAATAACAAATAATAATATTTATTTAAATTGGATTTTAGAATATGAATCTTTAGGAACACAATGCAGAGAGTATGTGTATATTAGTTTTGTAAATAAAGAAAGTATAATATTAAATGAAGAAAGTATAGACTACAAATGGTGTGAGTTTGAAGATTTTATACAACAAATAACTTGGTTTGGAGATAAGGAAATATTGGAAAAAGTTTTAGGTTTAGCAATTAAAAAACATCTGTTTTTTAAAGAAGAAAAAACAGATAAATTTTAAAGGTACAGTAAAATATTTTTTTCTTTTTAACGGAATAGAATTTGAAAGTCATGTTTTTTCATGCTTTTTAACAGGATAAAGACATGAAAAAATTTTTTTGAATCACTTGCAAATTTACATAAAATAGTGCGTAATATAGAATATAAGTGGGAATTAACCTACAAGGTACATTGAAACAATTATATTACAGGAGGAATAGCTATGATTAAATTTATCTCACAGCATGTGTTTGACATTGCATGCATCGGAATTGCCGTAATTCTCACTGTCATCTTTGGTCAGGTTGACACAGAGATGCATGAAGTCTGTGGCAAGGTAGCTACATTTTTTTTCTATGCAGTGTTCAACGGAAATCTGATGTTATTGCCATGGCTTGCGTACCACTATTACAATGACTAAACCTCCTGTCATATACAGAGGTTTCAAAAAAGCACCTTCCATTAGGGTGCTTTTTTTTTGCAAGAGGGAACGATTTTTTTCATATTTATGTAATTTGGGATATATTTTGATTAGGCAATTAAATTATTGAAAAGTAGTAAAACTGTAAATATTAAAAATGAATTAATATAAATATTATGTTAGTGTAAAATATTTGTAGGCAAAAATAAAAATTTTGTCTACATTTTTTAATTTAATATTGAAAAAACATGGTTA
>CAKPRA010000076.1 GCA_934180065.1 uncultured Clostridia bacterium
TCAACTACATAGTAACATATTTTAAAAAAGTTACAACTTTTGTTCAAAAAATGATTATCGGCAAATTACTATTTTTTGCTTTGTTTACACCATATATTATATCATGAAAAAAGCAAATCATTTTAACGGCTTTCTCAACAAATTATAATTTTCTATTTATCTAATTTTATTATATCGTTTACATCATTGGAGCAAATAATCTTAAAATAGCTTGCCATAGTCCTTTAAATAAACCATTTTTTGCTTCTTTTTCATCTACTTTATGTGATTCTTTAAAGGAATCCTCAAAATCTTTTTTGATATCTTTTATTACATTTGCATCCTTCATATAAATACCACATTCAAAATGTAAATATAAACTTCTATAATCTAAGTTTATTGTTCCTACAGTTGCTATTTCATCATCGGATAAAAATACTTTGCTATGTACAAAACCATTCGTATAAGTATAAATTTTTACTCCACCTTTAATTAATGTATAAAAATAAGAAGAGGTTAAATCATATACAATTTTTTTATCGGGTATTCCAGGAACAACAATTCTGACATCTACTCCTCTTCTTGCAGCTAAGATTAAACTATTTATCATATCTGTATCAATAATTAAATAAGGTGTATAAATATAAACATACTTTTTCGCTTGATTGATAATATTTAGATAAATATCTTCGCCGGTTATAACATCATCTAATGGACTTTCCCCATAAGATACAACGAAACCATTTTCCTTATACTTTTCAGTAAAATTATATTTGTATTTATTATAATCATTATCTTCTTTTTTAAATGAATTCCACATTTCTAGAAACATAACAGTAAAATTCCAAACAGCTTCACCTTTTATCCTAATTCCATTATCTTTCCATACTCCTAATTTACTATTTATATTTATATATTCATCTGAAATATTAATTCCACCAGAAAAAGCAGTATGTCCATCAATTATCATCATTTTTCTATGATCTCTATTATTCATAATAATACCTGCAAATGGCGATAATTTATTAAATTGCATACATTTTATTCCATATTTTCCCAGTAATTTTGGATAATTACTAGGTAGCATAGCAAAAGAACCCATATCATCATATAATACTCTTACATCTAGTCCTGAATTTGCTTTTTCTTTTAATATATCTAAAATTTCTTGCCACATAGTACCATTATTAATAATGAAATATTCTATAAAAATAAATTTTTTGGCTTTTTTTAGTTCTTCTAACATAACAGGATAAACGTCATCACCAAGAGAATAATAGTTTATCTCATTGTTTTTCGTTACAGGAAATCCTGCAAATTCACTTATATATTTTAATTGTCCTAAATTTTTAGTATCGATTTCTTTTTTTATAAATTCATCTTGTATTAAGTATTTTTGACCATTTTCTATATTTTCATTAATATTCTTTAAAACTTTACTTCTTTTCATATTATTACTAAGTATGATATATAGAAGTGTTCCAATTAACGGAAAAAGCATAATCAGTAATATCCATATTAAATCGCTACTTAATCTTTTACTATACTTGATAATCATTAAAACAATTATAATACTAAGTAAACCATAAACTACTTGAATAATACTTATAAATTCTCCAAATTTTAAATATATAAATAATGTTAATAGAATTTGTATTAATAAACCTATTGCTACAACAATTCCTCTTTTTACTGCCATCCACATATTTTTTCTCCTCATACTAATTCATTTTTATATGTAATACTTTTATCTTCTTTATAAATAAACATTAATTTTGAGTTCTTATCTGTTCTTCCTTTATCAAAGGATAACGAATAAGTACATTACTATCTAGATTTTCTTTGTGCATATCAACTGCTGTTATTTGATGATTATCATATGTTGTATAATAATAAATTCCCTTATTTACATTACAGCAAGATGTATAAATTGTTATTTCAAATTTATCATCACCTAAATCACAGCATCCTCTTTGTTGATCAACGCTACCTAAAATGTGAAAAAATTGACTAACACTTGATTTTTCATCTTCTTTAGAAAAAGAATTTAATTTAGTATACGCTACTCTTATGAATCTTGATTGCGATGATAAATCACCTGGTAGACCTATTGCTCCCATTCCTCTACTATATAAACTTAGATCTAATTCTTTACTAAATTTATTCTCTGGAGATTTAGGTGATAAATACATATAATTATTTAAGGCAAACATTTGCTTATCAAAAGATGGATTATTAGTTAATACCCCTACTGGATTATCATATATTTTTATTCCATCAATAACAGACTCTACAGTTATTGATTGTGTGCTATCGGAAATAATCCAATGTAAGCTAGCTAATGGTAATTTATCACTAAATGGAGTATTTAACACATTCATTTTTTCAATCAAATTTCTAGCTTGATTTACATTTGAACATTGGCTTAAAATCCATGGTATCAGTTCAAATTGAGCAACATTATCTTTTCCTTCCTGTTTTTCTTTATAATGAGCATTTCCAACAAAATTTAAACCTGCTATTGCTAACCCTTTTTCGTTTATTGCATCGTAATATAATGGATAATCTTCAGTAACAAATGCCATTCCAATTATCGCATAATGACTCTTAATGTCATCTACTTCTCTAAATTTAAATTCAAAGTTTCTTGGTGTTATTGTTACTTCATCTCCATATGAAAATTCATAATCCAATGTTCTTCCAAAATAAAAATCTTTCGTTTTATAAGTTGCTGCTGTACACATATTCTTTCCCTTCTTTCTAATACTATTTCTTATCTTTTATATAACTCTCTTTCAACTTACTATTCGTATTTAAATTTATCTCGTTAATTGATAACTTTGTTCTATCAATTCTTTTACTAAATCCTCGTCCACCTTTTCATCTATAATAATTGTATTCCAATGTTCCTTATTCATGTGATAAGCAGGTATTATATAATCATAAGTATTTCTCAATATATCAGAATAATTTGGATCTGTCTTAACATTAAGGTATAACTTATTATTTACATTCATTAATAACGCAAACCATTTTTTATTTTTACAATGTTTCATTGTTACAGATTCAAAGTCATCTGAAAATGGACAATCCTTATATGTATTTTCTAATGTTAAACAATATTTAATTATTTCTTCTTTATCCATATCTTCTCCTCATAATAAACTACTAAATTTTTTACTATATTTATCAATATCTTTTGTACTTTGACTGACAATAAAATCTGTTACTTTAATTTTTAATCTTTCAACTTCATCATTTGTATAATTTTTATCTTCTACATGTATTCCTGATTCATTAAATAATTGAATATCTTTGCTTGAAAATTGCACTATTTGTTCCTTCTTTCATTTATTTTTTCATTAAAATTATACCTTTTATTTCTGGATGTAATAATCTTATAAAATCTATTGCATCTTGCTCTGTTCCAACTATACTACCATAATGAATTGGAATTGCTATTTTAGGTTTTATTTCATTTATTAAACTTGCTGCTTCTTTAAAATCCATTGTATATGTTCCTCCAACTGGAACAAAAGCCACATCACACTTTACTTGTTTATTTTCTTCTGTAATGTCTGTATCTCCTGCAATATAATATCTAATACCATTTATTATAATAATATAACCAACCC
>CAKPRA010000077.1 GCA_934180065.1 uncultured Clostridia bacterium
AATATGCTACGATTCAAGAGACGGGATTGTCGAATCTTCCGGAGACGATGCTCAGAGATTTGGTTGCGAAATATCTGCTGAGATAGAATAAATGGGATAAAAAACAGAAAACGGCAGTTTCTTTGATAATACTTTTCTATTGTCTTCATCAATTATGGGGATAAAATCATACATAGTGCAATGTACTTGTTGTATATCAGCTATATTAACGAAGCAACAAACTTTGCAGAAAGCCTAGGTGGTGGTATCGATCTAAGGATTGGGGACATGAGAAGGATGAAGATGAGATAGAATGGATAAGACGATGTTTGCGACAGGCAGCGAAGATGGTGAAGCCAATAATAAAAGGAGACTAAGACGATAGAAAGCTATTAGGGAGAGGAAGTATGTCAAACACACCTCTCCATAATACTTTTAACACGAGCAAGTAGTTTTGCTATTTAACATATCAGGAACTGGCATAATCAATAATCGGGTACAGTATCTGCTTGTATCCAAACTATAATAATGCAGTATGAATTTGACTCTCAATATAAGCAAAATGCTAAATACGGCTTGATTTTATCCTTTTTACGTATGTTTTCGTTGATTTATTGTGACTTTTTCTTTTATTCCAAGATTTTTGGCTATTTTTGCAAGACAAAGTACTGTGTGTGTTATATAATCAATGTAACTTACATTAGAAATTAATTTAAAGAGATTATTATGGCAATATTTTATCCTTCACTTGAAAAGATTTCAAAGTTCAAAGTCTCAGCTACTGCTGGGGAGTGGACACTTTTAGAGTTTCTCAAGAATTGCTTAGATGATTCTTTTGAAGTCTATTTCAATCCATTTTTAAATGGTGACAGACCTGACGTGCTCATTATGAGAAAGGGATATGGCGTAATGATTATAGAAGTAAAAGATTGGAACTTAAGCAATTTTTGCTTAAACGAGAAGAAGAAGTGGATATATATACCAAATAATTCTATCGTAAAGTCACCTATTGACCAAGTCTTGAAGTATAAGAATAATCTTTATGATCTTCATGTTGAAGATTTATTGCAAATGAAGATAAGAGATTTTCGCCATTTCAATATTGTTGCATGTGCAGTTTACTTTCATTGTGCAAGTCAATATGAACTTGAGAATATGCTTATAAAGCCATATAAAGATGATAAAAAATATCAATCATTCCTAACATACAATATGGATTTTATTGGAAAAGACGGACTCAACGAAGAGGATTTTATTAATCTTCTTAAGAAACGACGCATTGTTGCAAAATATCCTTCTTGGCTATTTACGGATGTTTTGTATGAAAACTTTAAAAGATTATTATCACCAGCGGAACATTTAAAAGCAGAAGGTAAACCATATAAATATTCTGACAAACAAAAAAATATTATATATTCAACAAATTTAGAGCAAAGAGTACGTGGTGTGTTTGGGTCTGGAAAAACTACAGTCTTAGCAGCTAGAGCTGTGCAAGCATACAAACGGGCTTTGTCACGTAATAACACCCCACGTATATTAATTTTAACTTACAATATTACGCTCAAAAATTTTATTCATGACAAACTAAATCGCGTTGATGAAACCTTTCCACTGGAAAGTTTTATCATTATCAATTATCACCAGTTTATAAATGCAGAACTCAACAATCTAAATATTGAAATGGAAATTCCAGAAGGAATGGATAAAGCTCATATATCCGACTATTTAGAAAAAATGTATTATGGGAATGTTCAATTGTTTAATGAGCATAAGAATCAAATAGTCAAATATGATGCTGTCCTCATTGATGAGATACAAGATTATCACAGATCTTGGATGGAAATTATCAAAAATTTCTTTAGAGATCCTCAAGGGGATTATGTGTTATTCGGAGATGTTAAACAAAACATTTACGGACAACCTACCCTACAGAAAGATGTTGTAACAAATGTTCGAGGTGTAAATGAATTAAAGTATTGTTTTCGTTCTGATTTTAAAGTAAGAGATCTTGCACAATCATTTCAAAAAAACGTATTTGGTGACAAGTATGATACTGATGATTTCTCAGAAAATGGAAGGTATGATTTTTTTGGTCAGCAACAGCAAAAAGAAGGCTATATAAACTATATGTATCTTCAGGACAAAGATCATATTAGATCTTTATATAATATTATACGTGGAAATATACTGAATAAAGCAGGAAATATATCTCCTAATGACATAACAATACTGGGATTTACAACAGGATTGCTCAGAACATTTGATGCTTACTACAGATATGCATGCAGAGAAAAAACCAATAGTATGCTCGAAACGATAGAAACAATGTATATGAGTAACCTCAATTATATTGGGAAAAATAATGATAAAAATCCAAACACAGGATGGTTTAACAACATTACGGAACATCTGAAGAAAAAATTGTTTATCAAAAGAACCACTCTTTATGATACTGATATAATTAAACTAAGACAGCATATTGCTATCTTATTTACAATCTATGACCTTTTTGTATCTTATCCAGAGAATTTTAGAGAAAGGTTAATTGAAGAATGCGATAAATGTGGCATTAGTATTGACGCACTAATCGCTTTCAGAAAACACTATGAAGAAATTTTAACTCAATTCAGAAAAGAAGTTTATAATTCAAATTATAAGAGTATAAGAGATAACAAGAAACTCCATTTTTGGATGAATAGTGGTACCATAAAAATATCCACAATTAATTCATTCAAGGGATGGGAAAGTGAAGTCGTCTTTCTTATACTCGAACCGAAATATGACAAATCCACAACTTTTAATTTATCTTTTGATGAGTTGTTATATACTGGAATGACCCGGTGCAAACGGAATCTAATTGTGATAAATTTCGGCAATGAAGAATATGACATGAAAATTCGCCCTTTGATAGATAACATAAATCATTATTGTTTGTCCAATAACATTGAGTGAAAAGATGAAAATCCAAGCAAAGTAGAAATCTTATAGTTGACGATTAGATTGTTCTAAACTCCAAGGAAGGTGGTGTCACACCACCGCCTCCCCACCTTGGAATTTCGTTGAAAAGGTAACAATTCTATTTCGGAAAATGTTTTATTTGACAGATAAAATGTGATCTTATAGCCTGATTTAACATTATTAAATATAAATATATCAAAGAAATCTACTTTTGCGTGAATTTTCTTGCTCAAAAGTTTGTATTATCAATAATTATTCGTATCTTTGCAGCGTCAGTTCCCACC
>CAKPRA010000078.1 GCA_934180065.1 uncultured Clostridia bacterium
TTTATATCATAAGAAGTTTAAACTTTACACAAACTTTTCGATACTCTCGAAACTTCTGAGGTTGAATTGATTTTTGATAAAAGCCATTTTTATCTCTTTGAAAATTGAGGTGCTCTTCTTGCTTTTTTAAGACCGTATTTCTTTCTTTCTTTCATACGAGAATCTCTTGTTAAGAATCCGTTTGATTTTAATGTAGGTCTATATTCATCAGAATTTACTTCTAATAAAGCTCTTGAAATTCCGTGACGAATAGCTCCAGCTTGTCCAGTGAATCCTCCACCTTTTACTGTAACTATAACATCAAATTTTCCTTCAACTTCTGTAGCCATTAATGGTTGTTTAACAATATATTTTAAAGTTTCAGCTCCAAAATATTCATCTAAATCTTTACCGTTTATAGTAATTTTTCCATTTCCTTCAACTAATCTAACTCTAGCTATTGAGCTTTTTCTTCTACCTGTACCGCAGAATGTTTTTTCTGTATTAGCCATTTTTATTTTCCTCCCTTAAAATTATTAATTAGAAATTCCATGTTTCTGGTTTTTGAGCGATATTTTCATGTTCATTTCCAGCATATATTCTTACTTTCTTTAACATTTGTCTTCCTAAACTGTTCTTTGGAAGCATTCCTTTTATAGCAAGTGTCATCATTTTTTCTGGAGATTTTGCTAACATTTCTCTTGCTGTTGTTTCTTTCATTCCTCCTATATATCCTGAATGATGTCTATAAATTTTTTGATCTAATTTGTGTCCTGTAAGAACAACGTCTTTGCAATTTAATATGATAACGTGATCTCCATTATCAATATTTGGTGTATAAGTAGGTTTATGTTTTCCTCTTAATAATTTAGCTGCTTCTGTAGCAACTCTACCTAATGGTTTATTTGCAGCATCGATTATATACCATTTGCTTTCAATTTCATTTTTCTTTAAACTATATGTAGTATTATTCATGGTAAAAAATACCCTCCATTCATTAAAATATTTATAATTTATTTATATGAAACTTAAAATTAAACCACCGGGGAGAAGTTTGACCCTAAGTCATATTCAAATTTTATGCTTTTCTATTTTATTACAAATAGTGCAAAAAGTCAATAAAATTAATAAAAAAACTCCAGATAAAGACTTTAATTCACTTTTTGAAATCGCTGTAAGCCTTATATATCAATGATTGCAAGTATTTTGGTAACCATTTTATTGACATGATATCTATTCTCCTATTTTTTCAGTACCAAACTTATTAGAAAAGAACTTTAATATTTTACTAAATATCCTTTTGATTATATGTTGCTCTTTTGGAAGCTCTATGCTTTCTTCTTTAAGAATTAAAGCTTTCTTGTTTTCTTCATCGTTATTTTTCAATTGAATGTTATCTTTTTTATCTACTTCACTTATATTTATATTTTTAGCTATATTTTCTTTACTATCCACTGTAATAATATTTGTAACAACATTTTTCTCAGTATTACAGCTTGATTTTTTCATCACTTTATCAATTACTGAATCTGTTTCTTTTATATTTTTTCTTATCAAATCAGATAAAGCATTTTCCTTAATGTTATTATTTTCTTTACTTTTATTAAGTAACTCATCAAATTTTGATAACACATTGATATCTTCAAATTCCTTATTATTAATTTCATTTTTTTCTAAATCTAACTTAGAAAATTCTTTGTCAATATCTTCATTGTTTTCAACATAATTCATTTGAGTATTACATGTATCATCTGCCATTTCATCTTTTATTATATCGTTTTCTATTTCAATTGAATCTACAATTTTACAATCTTTTGTATCATCATTTTCTTTACTAAATTCTTCGAATTTCTGTACATCACTAATATTACATATAGAATTTTCTTCTAATATGTTGATTTTATCATTATTTTCCTCAATTTGTTGCATATTTTCAGTATTTATTATTTCTGAATTTTCTTTATTACTTACATTAATATTATTTTCAATTTTAGATGTATTAACATCCTCCTCACTATTTTCCATAGTTTTATTTTGATGATTAAATTCATATATTTTCGTCATATGTATCAATTTGTTTGATTTTTCTATAAAAACATTTCTTTCTTTTTCAAATTGATCTTGTGTACACTTGAATTGTTTTAATACTTTTATTGTTTCTTTATCATAATTTGATTTATCTAATATTGTATAAAAATTAAACATAATTGCTTTATCAATATCATTTTGCAATTCAGCCCTATCGTCTGGTAACATTTTAGTTTCTTCCATTGCATCATATATCCAATTTAGCAAATTATTTGTTTCGTTATCAATAGCTGTTTCTCGCTCTAGCATTTCTCCTAAATTCTTACTACATGCTTTCAAAATTTCTACTTTTGATATCTCCTGAATTTTACTCAATTCATCCAAAATTCTTGAATATGTTGTTGATATATCATACTCTCCCTTTTGAAAGAAAAGATTCAAATTTCCTTTAATTTTTACAATTCCATCCTCTTCTGATTTCATTTTTGTAATTAAGGCTGCCCTGTCATATGTACACAATTTTTTTGTTATTAAATCTAAACTATTATAAATTAAAGGTCTTACTTGATTATCTTCAACAAAATTTTCTATTTCTCTATATGTCAAAATTCCAGCATTATCTAATATTTTGTCATAATTTTCTATAAATAGATCTTTTGTAAATTTATTTTTATTAAACAAATCTTTCCATATATTTATAGAAATATACTTTATATTATTTTCAACTATATCTTTATTACCATTTTGTGAAATTCTAGCAATTACTTCAACCACCAAATCATAGTTGGAAGCACTACTTAAACATATATATTGAAAGTCATTTGATATATCAATTTCTTTAGAATTTAATATATCCTCTGCACTTTTTTTCTGCTCTAAAATCTTCGAAATTTCTTGAATCTTATTCATATAATCATAAAAATTCATAATCTCATCCCCCATTTTTCTTTTGTTGAAAATTAAATTTGTATATTATGAATAAAGCTAATTTTTCAAAATATTTTTATTCCAAATAAACATTATTCATATTCACTTATATTCTTATGACATTTTATATTATAATATCATTAATTTCAACATTTTTTTACATTTAAATAATATTTGTATGTGTCAACTAAATGTAGGCAATTTTTTTATCTTTTTTCTAATCCTTCAATGTCAATTGCTTCAA
>CAKPRA010000079.1 GCA_934180065.1 uncultured Clostridia bacterium
TAAAAAATTTTCCAATCATCAATTCCATTCGCACTATATTCAATTTTATCTCCATAGTTTTTTGCAGTTATTTTTTGTTCTTGATTTACTTTATCATCTTGTTTTGCTGCTTCATTATTTCCACATCCTGTTAGTACAGTTAACATCATCACTAAAATTATTAATATTGAAAAAATCTTCTTATTCACTTTTAAATTCCCCTTTCCAATAATCAATCATCTAATTTCTGTATTTCGCCTTGCAATTTTATTCCTTTTTTATTTCCTGAAAAATCCTTATAATAATATTCATCATATTTCCCTTGTTCTTTACATTTTACTTTAACTGTATTGTTTGTAATTCCCTCAAATTCTTCATTCTCATCTGCCGTCAATATAACATTATTATCTTTATCAACTACAGCATATTTCTCATTATCTGTTACAATAAAATAATTTCCTTCTTGTAAGTTCTCTGTTACAAGTTTTCTCGTTTCACTATTAACATCACCTTGAAAAGCTATATGTTCATTTATTTTTTGTGGTTCAAACATAAAGTTTCCTTTTTTGTCAATAATAGTATAATATGGCGTATCACCTTGATTTTCAAATGAAATTAGTGCGTATCCGTCCTTTGTAAATACGGGATTATTTTTCATCATATAAAATTTACTTGATAAGTCTATAACAGAACCTTCTTCATAATTAAATAATTGTATATGACAACCTGTTATCTTTTCTTGCAAATTATCATTTTCTACTTTTAAATCTGAAACAAATAACATCCCATTAGATGAATACTTCACATCAGTTACCTCACCAAATAAACTTTTTATTTTCTTAACATCTCCATCAGCACTAAATACTTTCAAATAAAATCCGTTGTCATCATAGTCCTGATCTACTGAATATCCATCTTTAAAATCTCTATCCACTCGTTCTGGATATTTAACAATTGATTTTGTTTTTAAATTAAAAAACTCGGTTTTATTATCATCAATTAGTAACATATCATCACCGTAAGTTCTAATTACATCAACATATTTTTCATTTGGTTCTAATACATATTTTTGATCCTTTAAATTATATACTCCTGCTGTTATATTTGCTGAATTATATGTGTCATTTTGTTTTGTAATTATTAAGCACCCGTCATCAACCAACTCTACTTTCTTGTATTCAGAATCCTCATAAGAAAATACAACATTTCCTTTTACATCAACAACATTTGTTTTTCTATTTTTAGAATCTTCAATTTGCATAAATCCATCAATGTATGTAGAATTACCTTTATAAGAACATAAAACATTAAAATCTTTATCAATAACATAATTTACAGGAGAAAAATTAATTGTTTCTGAAACAACTGCCGTTTCTCCATCAAAATCTTCAGTTCTATCTATCTTTAAATATGTTATATTTTCATTTTCATTCTTCTTATTATTGCTTTCACTTTCATTCTGTTTTACTTCTGATTGATTTGTCTTTGAACATCCTGTTAATGTTACTAAAGCAATAATACTAATACATATAAATAATATTTTTAATATTTTTTTCTTTCTCATATTTACTCCTTTTGTATATTTTTTTATTTATTTCCTTCTTTTTTAATAATTTCATCTGCTTGTGCCATTGTTTTTTTATAATCAATTACTGTTTTTATTATAAATACTGGCAATTCAAACAATCCTATACATGCTGCAATACAAACTTTTATAAAAAGTGCAATAAACCAAAACCATACTGTTCCTATAATTGTTAAATTTCCAAATATCTTATTTGTTATATTTGTAACCGTTTTCCATCCTAGACCTATTCCAGCAAATTCATATACCATAAAAATACACATATAAATTGGTAGTTCTCCTGAACTAACCCCCATAATTCCAAATATTAATCCAATTATTGCACCTATTATAAGTCCTCTTATTTGTAGTTTTAATCCATCTTTGTACATTTTTCTATATTTTTCTACCTCTTCAATTTTACTGTTTTCCATTTTGTTCCTCCTTCATTATAATTTTAACTAATATTTTTTACTTTATTTCTTTAGCATTACTAAATACTGGATAATCCTTTTTAGCTCCATTTAGATCTGCTTTTTCATAGTTAACCTCTACATTGTAATATTTTTGTGTATCAATTTCATATACAACAAAATATTTTACATTCATTTCATCATCTAACACTCTTAAATTATCATAGCTTTTTCCACTATATCCTTGAATATCTTTCTCTTTATATTCAGTAGTTTCTGGTGATTTTGTAAATTCAGTATCTCCAGATGCAACTATTGTATATTGTAAATTCTTCTTTTTTAGCATAGACTGGATATTATATACACTTAAAGTTGCTCCATATTCTTTTTCTTTCCATTCTGCTACCTCATCATTAATTACGCTGTTTAAATCATCTATAATTTTGGTTTTTGAATTTCCACATCCTGTTAATCCTATTAAAACACCTGCTAACATTATTATTAACCCTATAATCAATATCTTTTTATTCATTTTATAAAAATCCTCCTTAATTTTATTTTTTATTCTATCTTAATAAAGTGTTCTTACACTTTTTAAAGCAATTTACTATAACCGACACTATTAATAATATTTGATATATTATTCTTCCCTCCTTCTAATCAATTTTAGAAAGCAAAAAGAAACCTAAAACAAAACTGCTTAAAATTCACAGTTTTCTTTTAAGTTTCTTAGATTTCGAGATATGTTAAAAGACTTGTCATCTCTGACAATTTTATTTAATAAAGTATTGGTGTGTGTGTGTGTGTGTACAGCCCCAAGGATTACAAGCCTTTTCATAATTATATCTCCCCTTTCTCTTTTTTTCTGCAATAATTATATCAAAAAAATATTTTTTTGTATATAATTTGATGCAAATTTCTAAAAAAATACAATTAATTCCAGAAATCT
>CAKPRA010000080.1 GCA_934180065.1 uncultured Clostridia bacterium
TTATATATAGGATTTACTAATAATTCTTTTGGAGTTTGATAAAAGACATTTTCTAAAACCTCATTTACTTTGTAAGGTATAAAATTCATAGCAATAGTTCTCCTTTCAGTTTTCTTAAAATTCGCTGAAAGTGTTTAAATATAAGCAATTTTCGTTTTGCGGAACATTGCGGAACATTTTTTTGACCAAAATTTTTTTGCGGAACATTTTGCGGAACAAAATATTCAAATTTTTTAGAACTTTTGAATATAAACAAAAAAATTACTATTTCCTAAAAACTTAGAAAATAGTAACTTTCATCTCTTTTAACTATTTTTGAATTCTGATAAATTCTATTGAAAATAGCCATTTTATGGTCGAGGTGACCTTGGTTTATTCTTGAAATTTGTTTATTTTGTAGTGTTGCAGGTGTCTTGTAATGTAGTTTGAATGCAGTTGGATTTTATATACTTGCATAAAGAATATCTTTTGTATTTATTGCATTATAATATTTTAATTTTAAGTTTTCATCTGTGTCAAATGTTCTATTTAAAATAGCAGTTAATATTTCCTTTAACAGTTCTTTAGAAATGTGTCCTGCTGCAACATGAATACTTATGTTTTCTGACTCTTTCATAAAATCATTTATAAACATAAAATATCCATTTAATAATAGAAAATCCATAGATAAAACTATTGCCATTCTTTTATTACCATTTTCAAAACAATGAAACTGGCAAACAGCAAAGAATAAATGAGTAAGTTTATCTATAAAAGTTGGATAATAATCATCATTTTGAATATGTTCATAGATACTATTAATTTGTCCGATATTCCAAATAATTTCAGAAGAATCTTCACTTACTATCATTGTATTTTTATAAATTTCTGGTACTTGATCTATTGATGGATATATATACATTTTATTCCTCCATATCCTTAAGTCGTTTTAATACTTCTTTATTTTCTTCTAATCTTTCTAATAATTCTTTACTTTTTTCTCCTAAAAATCGCTCATAGTCTTCAGTAGATACGGGAGTGATATAATCCTGAAGTTTTATATGTAATGCATCTCTAAATTCATAATCTCTACTAGCCATTTTATTTCTAGCTTTTTTTATAAAGGGTTTCAATGCTTTTTGATTTGCAAAGTCTTCAAATATTCTATTTAATTCAATAAATGAAATTCTTGAACCTTTCACTTTAAAACTTTTCTCAATTTTCTCAGCTAGTCCTATTTCAAATGAGGAGATTATATCAAGAACTTCTGAATACATAGTATCTCTTATCTTATCTTTTTCAGATAATTTTAATATTTCTCTATACTCATCTGCTTTTTCTCTAAAAATACTTGTATATATTTTATTTGTATATATACCATATTTTGATTTTCCACCCTCAACATAATTCTTTAGAGCATTCGTGAACTCTTTTCTACACAAATCTGAATTAAACCACGAATCTAAGAAATCTTCATCCCTTTGGTTTATATATTTTGTAGTTCCCCCAACCTTTTTATTTAAAGTATCTATCGTTATGTCTAAAATGATTTGTCTAACAGATTTTGCATTTTCACTATCTGTTAATAACATTGCTAAATTCAAAAAAGATTTAAAATCAAAAATTCCTAAAACCGATGTTCTTTTAGGGATGGTACCGACATCGATGTCGGTACCATGGTTATTATATAATTCGATAAAATCTTTAAGTCTTTGCCCTCTTAAAATTTCATATCCGTTTTCAATTAATTCATTATTGTATTTTTCAATATATCTTTCTACAGTTCTAATATCTATTTCAAAAAAAGAAGCTACTTCTTCTTTTAATAATCGTAATTTTCCTTCAAATTCTATATGATTAAAATCAAATGATTTTTGAATTTCGTTCATTGCAAATTCATTATTTAAAATATTTTGTCTGCTAATTTTTGATTCAATTAATTCTGTTTTCATAATTTTTTCTCCTTAAAATGATATCTATAATCTACTCATTATATCAATATATTCACCAGCAGTTAGCACTGTTTTTGGCAAATGTAATTGTGTATAATAAGAATCATTATTTTTTTGATATATTGCATCAATAATTTTGCAATTTTCATCTTTATCAATAGTCATTGCTAGTCCTAGTACGTTATATTCTTTTGATAATTTTGTGGTGTATAATGCTATTCTCTCTGTCGCATTAATTGGTAATTCTTCATCATCAAAAGAATCTATTTCCACTATTATTATTCCTTTTTCTATATCTTTAACTTTCATCATAATTTGTGGCTTTGGAAATTTACTATTTTCTAAGTCATTAAATAAATTGTCAATTTCTTCAATAGAAATAATCGCATTTGATTTAGATTCTCCATAACTTGTTTTTCCAACACCTGAGCAAAGTTCATTTACAGCAATAATGATGGCATTTTCATTTTTATATTCTTTTTTTAAGTTTTTAATTTTTTTCTTAAAGAAATAATATTTCTTTTTAATTAAAGAAATATCTAATGACTCTTTATCAGCTTCATCAACAAAGACATCTGGTGTTCTACCTAATAAATAATCGATTGACACATTAAAAATTGTTGATAATTTTTTTAGTGCTTCAATATTTGGTTCTCTCATATCTAATTCATATTTTGATATTGCTGCGGGTTCTACTCCCAATTTAGTAGCAATATCTTTTTGAGTAAATCCATTTTTTTCTCTTAAATACTTTATTCTTTCTCCGTTTGTCATAGTTTTTGCTCCTTCTTAATTTATGTATAAATTTTATCATATCCATTTTGGAAAGTCAATAACTGTTGATAATTAAATATTTTTTA
>CAKPRA010000081.1 GCA_934180065.1 uncultured Clostridia bacterium
TATATATTATTCAAAAAAGCGCTTTTTTAGGGTTTTTATTTTTCATGCGAATTTATCTTTATTATTTTTCAACCTTAAAATTCCTCTCTATTTATTTTAAATTACTTGTTCACATTCTTCCCATAATAATTTGCAATAAGCATTATTAAAATCAACATTTTCGTAATCTTCTACAAATTCAGGATTAACAATAAAAGTCTCTTCTTTATGTGTATGAAGTTTTGTTTTCTTGTTAAAAAGTACACCTAATGAACTATAATAAATCATTTGATTAGCCACTCTTACTGCTTTATCAACATCTGACTCCTGAATGTTTTCTATACTTACATCTGGTCGTCCAAATTTTCGAAGTCCTCTTGTATGTAGCCATATATTTCCGTCTTCCATCTTTGAAAGTAATATTTTAACATGTGAATACACATCAAGTTTCTTTGAAAAGATTTTTTCTGTAAATTCTTCTGCTGAATACAAAGAAAATGTTTGCATATCTAAAACTGCAATTGCTCCTGTATCTAGAAATGCTTGTACCACGCCTATTGTATTTCGCAGATACTTTAAATTATCATCTTGCTTAATTTCTCCATTTACAATTGCCCAAATATTTTCTTTTTGTATTCTTTCGTATAATTCTGGTTGTTCATTTTTTAATAATTTTCCTAAAGTTCCTCCTATTAGCTTATCCATGTATTCGCCATGTTGTTCTCGGGTAAGCATATTTAGGTTTAATCCTTCTGGCACTTCATCTAAATTGTGTTTTTCTCTTGAAATTACTAATTCTTCTTCTTTTGCTCCGAATATAACATAGAACATTAGCGGGTGATAATTAATATCTTTATAATATGGTCTTTCGTAGTTCATTAACTTACTCCTCCTCTATTAAATATTTTTCAAATTTGTTTTATTTCCATAATCAACTGTCTATCATAATCACTAGGGTTATCACTAAAAGCTTCTTCAGCCAAACCTACCAATTCCTGTGATATAACTATTTCATTATCAATTAAATTTTCAAGTAAGTTTTCAAGAGCAATTCTCATCTCTGAATATTTAGCTAACTCTTCTGCATCAAGAATAAAATTATTAACAATTTTATTGTCACCAAATTGCTCTTTTAGTTTAATAATAAAACTCGTATATTGTTCTTTTTTCATATATCCTCCTTAAAAATCTATCTATTGCCTGAAGCATATTCTCTCATATTTATATCTATTACTGTCCTAACAGGTTGAATAAGAGAATCTTCATATTGAACAGGCCATTGTACTTCTTGACTCATTTTTCCATTTAATAAACCATCGATAGTGTCGCCATTTTCTATTGGATTATCCTCATCAAATATATATGAAAGAACATTATAAGCATGATTAACCACTTCATTTGGATTAACATCATGAAAATGGTATTGTAGGTCTGGTAAAAACAATGTGCTCATTCCAATGGTATCTACTATTTTGTCATTTGTTCCTTCAATGTTAAAAAATCTGACATTAACTGCATAATGAATAAATTTTGATTCTCTAGGAATATTGCAATTTACAATATCTTCTCTAGTAAACATTTTCTTGGAATTTTCAAATACCACAGCTCTACATTCAGGAAATACTTCCACCAATGCTTCTATATAATGTACAAGCATATCAGCTCTTTCCTTAGCGCTCAAACCTGCAGCCATCATATCAGTAGCCACAACTTGATATTTGCATGAATTCAAAATTTCTTTACCATCTGGACAGTTCCATAATTGGCTTTCGTCAATTGCATCCATGACTGGTTTGTTAATTTCAAAACAATTTGTAATTAATAATTGAGGTGACATTTGCTTTTCACCACTTTCATCACTAACTAAATATTTCTTTGGAGTAAATCCTGCCCCAGTTGCATCATAATTAAAACACTCTGTTTCGCCTAAATGCTTTTCCATAATTTTATGCATATAAGCCTTATCTGGCATATCACACATTTTATCCATCAACAAGTGGATAATAAAAACCATACCTGGATGGTTGTCTAATTTACTTCTGTCTTGTTTAAATATCTCAGCCATTATTATCTTCCTCCTCAACTTGCTTATTTCTTACCTATTCCTCAAACTGTTTGTCCCAATTTTTAATAAATTCATATAATGATGAAGCTTTACAATAACTATCTTCCAAACCAGTAGTACAGCAATCTACGGCAAAATATTCATTAGTTGTAAAATTATAGCAAAAACGATTTCCGCCCAAGTCCCCTCCAAAAGCAAAACAATTAGGAAAATGCTTAGAAATTTCATAATCATTATTATAATCTACAAGCTCCTCTAATCTTATCAATTGTATACATGAATTTTTACCTACATCTCCTTCACCACCATTATGCTTGTGCATAAATTCTAAATAGTCGATTGGCAATTTCATGCCATTTATTTCTTTTATATCATAATTGGTACTTTCATTAAATTCGAATTTTTTAAACAATTCTTCAAACAATTCTTCCATATCTTTAAACTTTCCTTTTCTCCATAAATATTTCTTTATCTCTTTTATCTATTTCAAATTCATTAGAAGATATCCTTATAAGTTCTGTTCCTACTGGATTATCTATATAATTCCAAATGTCTGGATCTAATTGATACACTTCATGCACACTCACTAATGCGATATTCTTATAATCATCTGTATATTCTCTTGATTCATTTCCAGCCATGAAAGACCATCCACTATCATTTTCATTTACAGGCTCATCTCTGCGCATATATCCAACTTTCCAGTCTTCTTCTAGTAT
>CAKPRA010000082.1 GCA_934180065.1 uncultured Clostridia bacterium
AGATGTATTGAGGCTGGTGTAGATTTGCCTGTTCTTCAGAGATTAATGGGACATACTAATATTGAAACTACAATAAATACTTATGGAGATATTTACAATTATTATAAACAAAAAGAAACTCAAAAAATTATAGATTATTTGAAAAGAGAAAGAGTTTAAAGGTACATTGAAATTGAATATATAAATTTTAGATTAATACTAAGGTTGTTGTTTTAAAATAATGTTTTAAAAAGAAAAACAATGCTCAAAATTTAGTAAATATAAGCTTTTTAGGCATTTAAAATATTTACCACCTCGACCAGAAAAAGGAGCTTTTTACAAGCTCCTTAAATTTTTATTAGGCTATTTTAAGCCTTTTTTTATTTTTCCAACTTTCTCAAAATTCTTCTATATTTGTGTTACTCCATTCATTATTGCATTCAGGTTTCACTATTTGAATGTAAAAATTGCATTCAGATTATTTTCTAAACATATTTTTTAAAAATGAAAACAATTTCTCATACCATTTTTCAATTTTTACTTCTACCAAAGAAACCTGTTCTTTTTGCTCTGCTTTTTTATTTTTAAATAAATCATCTGGATTATATTTCTTCCTTTTTTTCTGTTCAGCAATCATCTCATCATTCTTTAATAGTGTTAATAATTCTCTTTTTGATTCTTCTTCCAGCAAATATTCCATATTTATATATGTTAAAATTGAAATAGTGTCTATACTTAAATTCTGTTCAGCTAGTGTTTTGTCATCATCATATTTAAAAACATAATTTTTATCTTTGTTTTCAGTAATGTAATCCCATACTTCTTGTGGAATTTTATTTATATATTTATTGTCTAACTTTTTCAATATATAGTCTACTTCTACCAATCTTTTATTTATTTCTTCCATATATAACGATTATCTCCTCTTATCATCTTTATTTCTATTAAGTAACTTAAATATATTGTGCAATTTATTTACTTTTTCTGCTACTATGCCAGGATTTTCATTTATTGCATTTTTACTTGTTTCAGCAATCACTGTAGGAGTTATCTGAGGATTTTGATTACTTATTTGTTGATACTTATCTGAAAGTCCATATTCTCTTTCAACATCACTTTTGACTTTTTCAAATTCTTCATATATTTTATCAGCAAATTCCTGTGTAAATACACCTTCTTGAACTTTTATCATGGTTCTAAGTTTTGCAAATTTACTTAATTGTTGTATAACAAACTGTATATCCTTATTGTCTACTGGTCTTTTATAAGCATAATCGTCTACTATTTTGTCCATTGGCTGACAAAGTTTAAAATAAGCTCCAGGTTGTCCAACTATTTTATCATATTCCTCTGCAATATATAACGGATCACACATACTTCCATAAATAAAATCATTTATATGCACTTCTGCATTTGTATCAGTTCGCATGGTTGAAAAAATGCTTCCACCTGTGTTCAATATATGTTGATATTGTGGATTAGGATAATTAGAAAACGCTGCAATCGCTAACCTTGCAAGTGGCATACTTGCAAAATATCCTGATATTATTCTTTCTTTATTCCATTCTTTATTTGGTTTTTTTAAGACTGTATCAACAGTTATTCCTTGATTTTTCATATCTGGACTTGATGCAACCCTGGATGCTACCGCAAATAAATCTGTCATTACCTCACAAAATCCCCCTCCATATATTACATTTTCTATTTCATTAGGTTGCAATTTCTTGTAAATACTTCCACTTATTCCTAGATACTCGGAATTTCCAATCCTTGTAGTATAAAAATAAGGAATATTATAATTACCAATTCCCGCTCTTTGTCTATTTGAAAATACATCCTGTGCAGCAACTGAAAAAGCATGACTAGTTTCATGGCTAAAGTAATGTTGGGTTTGAGCTTTAGAGCAACTACTTCTATCAAAACCTATTAATTTTATATATATTCTACTATTAGGATTATTCTCATAACCAGTCTTTCCAGGTGTAACAGAGTTTACATCGCTATCTGAATATTCACCTGGATATGTATTAACCTCTTTTAATCTATTATTAAAAGCTGTTATTATACTTTTATTTCCTTCTCCAAATAATTTTAATATTTCTACATAACTCTTTTTAAACTGTAACTGGTCTTCTTTACAATAAAATCCCATGTATTTAACTCCTTTTCCTTTTATTCTTTTGTTCCCTTTCAAAAAATATCAATTTACTTATTTCTTGCAGAATTATATTTAATATTTCCATAGAAATTTTATCATATCACTTATGTAATATCAAGCATTTAAATTTAAGATAAAATAAAAAAATATATGCTTCTAATTTTTTATAAATTTATTACATTTCTTCCTCATCTTCATACCAATCAAAACTACTAGAATTAGCTTTCTTCATTGCATATTCTTTCATAGCTTGTTTTGATAGAGTTCTATATCTTCTAATTCTTCGTTTAGTTCTATTATTTACTTGTGAGTTAGAAACCATATTGCTGATAGCAATAATCCCACCAAGAATGTTACTAACCCAGATATAGTAGAAATTCCAGAGGCGCCAGAAGGAATAGAATATAGAAATATGGGAACACAAGAAAGTCAAATATTTA
>CAKPRA010000083.1 GCA_934180065.1 uncultured Clostridia bacterium
TATTCATTTTTTTCGTAACCTAGATGCTCTGTTAATTCGGCATTTAACATTTCTTGAAGTGTATCTTTGAATAAATTTTTCAATGCATCTTCAACATCACCAGCAGTCTTTAATTCATTACTACTTATGAATTCCTTAATTAATTTTCTTCTTTCTTCACTTATTTTTTCTCTTTTTGCCATATAAAAAACCTCCTTATGACATTTATATAATATCATAAGAAGGTGTATTTTTAAACTTTACACAAATTTTTCTATATACTCATTAATAAAGAACAGATAGACTAACCATCTGTTCTTTAACCTTATTGTAATTTAGTTAAATATACTGAATTATAATTTAGAAGTTTATTTATTATGCTTTCCTGTTTCTATAATTCTAGTTCTTCTATTCTTTCTAAATCATTGTTTTTTTCCATATCTTTATTTTCTATAATGTATCTAAACAGTGCTTTAACTATTGTCATTGGTATTTCTTTTTCAATTTTACGTTTTCCATTATTTTTCATTTTATAATCATATCTCATAAACTGTAACGTCTTTGCTGCATCATTTTGGACTATTGGTACTTCTGGATAATTTTCACCTAATACATATTTTGCATATTCTTGATTTATTCTTCTAGCAAATTCCATAATTTTATCATTTTTAGCAGTATTAGTTCTTAATAATTGTGGATTCAAACTATTTTTAGCCGATGCTTCTGAAGAAAAACGTGCCCTATCTAATGCATCAGCATCTTTTAATATAGCACAAATTTGCTTTATTTTTTCAATATTTTTAAAATCTTTTATATCATACTCAAAACATAACATCTTTAATTTTCCTTCATCAATTTTACCTCGTTCTTCTTCATCAACAACATGATATGCTATTGCCGTTTGAACAATTCCTATATCTTCTGGAGCTATTCCAAATGGATTTATTTTATTTTTTGTAAAATATTCTCCAGCAACTTCTGCGCTTAATTTGCCATGTTCTCCATCATCTCTGTCTTTTTCTCTTCCTGAATCATGAAAAGCAGCTGCAGCTAATAATATTCTCATTTGCATTTTGTTTAAATTTTCTTGTATCGCAATAATTTGTGAAAAAAGCATTACCTTTTGAATGTGTCCTATCTTATGTTGATAACCAAGTTCCGGAGTAACTTTTTTATAATAATCGCTTTCTGAAATTGAATCAAAAGCTCTTAAAAACATCCCTTGTTTATTTAAAAATTCATAATTCATATAGGAACCTCCTAAAATTATAATTCATTATATTCAACAAGTTTTATTGCGCTATTTAATTTTTTTGTACAACATAATTTCGCATGATTATCTACATATATTAAATCATCTATACCTGTTAATTCTATACATTTTTCTATATTTTCAGCTTTAACTATACAATCTTTAAACTTATATTTCTCAGTTACCGCTCTAACTTCATATCCCTCTCTTCTCGATTTAAAAATAATATATTTTATTTTATCGTCATTATAGAGTTTCATTGCTCTTCTATATGGCATTTCCTTATCTAATATTAAAAAACATTCTTTACATTCTTCTATTTTTTTTCGAATTATTTCTGTTGCATTAACCTCTGCAATTGCATTTTTTATATAAACTTTCCAAAATCCATCCGCTAATTTTAATGCTTTTGCAAAAGCCTCATCTTCAGATATCTTTTCATTCCACTCTGGATTGCATAATTTCACAAAATCAGGAGATATCTTACTTTCTAGATATTCCATTTGCATATTATCAGTTGCATCTATATATTGTATTAATTCTTTATCTATATATTCAAATGTATTATCTATGTTTTCAACATTGAGCTTTTCTAAATATTTTCTACCAAATTTTTTCCAAAGTAAACCAATTGACGAATAATAAATACCATTTTCTCTTTGTCCGTTTTTATTTTTCTGATGATGATCAAATTCTCCGCAGTCCAATATCATAAACAATTTTATTTTCTACATTTTTATTCTTTACAGTAGGTATTCTTAATAAAACAACATTACTTACAATTTTGCTTATAAATATAGTAGATATTACATCGTCCACATGAAATCTACCTGAATGTGTTATACAATTAGCTTCATCCAATTTGTGAGTTAATTTTATATTATTATATTTAATAATGTTCATATTTAATCTCATTCCTTCCTTGCCTTCGCTAACTCTACGTCTGCGGAAGGCACAAATCTTTATTAAAAATTC
>CAKPRA010000084.1 GCA_934180065.1 uncultured Clostridia bacterium
AAATCATAAAAATGCATGATGTCAGTTGGTTTGATTTTGTTAATATAGAAATGTCCAAAGTAGGGTAGAAGTCTTGTCTCTAATATTCTACAATATCTTTTATATGTTGATGGCGCAAGTTCTTTTGATGCATAATCTCTTTTCCATATTTTTGTGAATTCAGAGAACTTTAATGATTTGTCTTCTACAAACATTCTGTTTTGAACATCAGCAACGAATTTTGCTAGTTCTATTTCTGCTTCTTTTTTGGTTCCGTGTATTGTTTTGGTTTTCTTTATAGGTTTTCCTTGCAAGTCGTATCCTGCAAAACATACTAGTCTGTAACTATTTTTTCCTCTTTTTTCAATACTCTCAGCCATTACCTTTTTCACCTCCTTTCAGGTATAACTATGGGTGAGAGATGATAAAATTTACTAGTTGTTATTAATATTTAATAATTTTTCTGTTTCTTCTGAAAAGTCTTTAGTATATTTTTTAGATATCCAACCAGTTAAATGAACGTTATTTTCTGTATCTATATATTCAACTTTTAACCAATATGGTTTTGAGTCTATAATTTTTATAACATTTAGATAATAAAGCTTTCCTATAATATCTGAATTTGTTGATGGTTGTTTTCTTACATTAAGAACATCAGTAATAACAATTCTATAATTTTTATAATCTTCTGCAGTTATTACTTCCTTCTCATTTAAAAAATTATTTTTTAAATAATTTTTTGCATAAGTATAACCGTCTTCTAAAATAAATGAACTTAAGCTTGATACAAACCAAAATGCAATAATTAATATAAATGCTGCTAATTTATTATTTTTTATATCATCATCATATGATAGAGTTCCTGTAAATAGCTTAGCAATAAAACTATCTGATAAATGAGTTGTAGAAGCATTTACCAAAGTGCTATCATCTATTTCAAAATCCTTTAATTTAATATCTGGTGCAAGATTTTGAATATTTTCTGTAAATGTACTATATGAATTTATGTCTAAATAATCATATATATTATCAAACCATGAATATAGTATATTATTGTTAAGTTTATCGAAATAAGATATTAACTTTTCATTTAAAACATCATAATTAATCTGATTTAAACTATGAAAAGCAGAGTTTAGCTTTTCATTTAAAGTATTATAATTAATTTGACTTAATCTATTAAAAGCAGAGTTTAACTTTTCGTTTAAAGCATTATAATTAATCTGATTTAAGCTATTAAAAGCAGAGTTTAGCTTTTCGTTTAAAGCATTATAATTAATCTGATTTAAACTGTTAAAAGCAGAGTTTAACTTTCTATTTAAAGCATTGTAATTAATCTGACTTAAGTTATTAAAGACAGAGTTTAGCTTTTCGTTTAAAGCATTATAATTAATCTGATTTAAACTGTTAAAAGCAGAGTTTAATTTTTCATTTAAGACATCATAATTGATTTTGCTTAAGTTATTAAAAGTAGTAATGATATCTATATTGTTAGAAATTGCATAATATTCTCTTTTTTTAGATGATTGATTTTTTAAGGTCATTTTATTACTATTTTTGTTATTTGACATTATAGCTCCTCCTTTACTTATTTTTATTTTTTTATCAAAATCTGAAATTTTCATAATTCCCTCCGATTTAACAATTTATTAGTTTTAAATATATAAAAATGATTGTTTTTAAACATTTATAAATTAACTTTACAAAACTAACTATTGATATTATAATTCGATTGTTAACAAAAGTCGATAGTTAAATACAAAAAAATAGGAGGTGATTTAATGGAACTACCAAAAGTACAAAGAATAACACTAACAATGAAAGAAGCAGCAGAGTATTTAGGAATTTCTTATTGGCTAATTAATCAATTAGTAAGAAGAAAACAAATAACATGCTCAAAAGTTGGTGGAAAATTTCTATTTAGAATTCAAGTATTAGATGAATATCTAAGTAATAAAGAAAAAAATCAATTAAATATTAATTGAAAGAAAGCGAGGAAAGGAGGCTATGTATGAAATACCGTGGTTCAAAACAGAAACTACAATATTTTCAAACAGGAAGATTCAAATAATTCTAAAACTTCCTGAAGGAGACACTTATTTTAGAGTATGGATACAGTTAATTGCATTAGCAGTTGAATGTAATAATAAAGGAAGATTAGAAGTTGGAGAAAACAATCCAAT
>CAKPRA010000085.1 GCA_934180065.1 uncultured Clostridia bacterium
TTCGTTTGTATCTAAATACTCTTTTATTGTTTCTATTGCAATTTTAGAGGCTAGTTCTTTTGGAAATCTAAATTCTCCAGTAGATATACAAGGAAATGCTATTGTTTTTATATTGTTTTCTTTTGCAAGTTCTAGTGAATTTATATAACAATTTTTCAATTCCAATATTTCTTTTTCTTTTACATTTTCATATATAATCGGTCCTACTGTATGAATTACATATTTTGATGGTAAATTATAGCCATTTGTTATAAATGCTTTTCCTGTTTGCAATATTCCTTTTTCTTGCATAATTTTATTACATTCTAGTCTTAATTCAATTCCACTTGCTGAATGAATGGCATTATCAATACATTTATGGCAAGGTATAAAACATCCTAATCCTTGTGAGTTTGCTGCATTTACAATTGCATCTATTTTTAAAGTTGTTATATCCCCCTGCCATAAACATATTTGAGTTCCTTTATATTTTATAAATGAAGTTATATCGTTTGATTCAACAATGCCTTTGTTTATATTTTCCTCTGTTAAAAATTCATTTTCTATTTTAATATATTTTTCTGATATTGGTAATGGTTCTCTAATATTACACAATGAACGATATAATCTTTTTTTATCACTTGTATTTTGTGGTGTTTCTTTAATATCAATCTCTTTATTTTCTTTTATTAAATAATCAATTAAAAAATCTAACCTTTCCATAAATGCTCCTTTTTATGATAATAAAGAATTGCACTATTTTAAGCACAATTCTTTATTGAATTTTCTAATTTTGTGGGAAGAAAAATCCTGCTGTCATATCTAAATAATTTAGTCCACTATATTCTGGATATTCTGTTTTTACTTTATTTTCAAAATCAGTTGCATCTTTGCTTTCTTTTGCTAATTCTTTTAATTCTTCAAGATATGCAATTTTTGTATCAACATCTTTTAATGTTTCTGGTGTGTAATGACTTGATAATACTAAATTATATCCATTTGCTTTATATCTCTTTAGTTGTTCAATAATAACATTTGCATGACCTTCTCCTGCAACTATTGAATGACAATCATGTCCTAACATATGTGTATATACACATCCTATTTGTGGAAATTCTATTTCAATATTTTCATCATGATATGTTATTTTTAATTGAAATCCACCAATATTTACATTTTCATCTTCTAAAACATTTGTTATTTCATGATATTCTTTTGCAAATGCTCCATTAAATGATTTCTCGAATCCTGTTACTAAATTATGTATTGTTCCTTCTTTCATTGATTTTATTGTACCTTTTGACGCATATCCTTTTACATCTTTTAGTATTGTTCCTCCGTTTGGATGATCTGAAAATACTTTTCCAACAATATTTTTGTTTAGTCCTCTTACATATTTTTCAAATTCTTCTAAATTATCATAAAATGCTGGAAATTCTACCAATAGTACATTTTCATTATTTTCTAATATATAACTTTCATCATTCATTAAGTCATTTGTTTGATAGCAATGTAGTTTTATATCTCCAAAATTATAAATATCTATATATCCTTTTCCTAAATTAACTTTTGAAACTTCCATCTTTATACACTCCTTACTCTTTTTTATTGAATTACAGTAGCTACTCTATTTTTTCAATTTCTGTAATTATTTTACTTTCTGTTTTTATCTTTGTAAAGTAGGCACTTTTTTGTTTCATAGTTACCCAAAAGTAACTTTTTAGTAATTTAGCACTTTCTAGAGCACAAAATTTTTTTAATTTTTTTGTTTTGTATGCTATGTTTTAGAATATTATATACAAATTGACACTATTATTGATTTTATTATGTTACATTGTTTACATTTTTTTGATTCTTTGCTATAATCTTTACAAAGATTGGAGTTGATTTATAATGAAACAAGAATTACCTGCTTGTCCTGTTGAAATAACAATGGGATTAATCGGAGATAAATGGAAAATTTTAATTATTCGAGATTTGCTAACTGGAACTAAAAGATTTGGTGAACTTCGTAAATCTCTTAATGGTATTAGTCAAAAAGTTCTTACT
>CAKPRA010000086.1 GCA_934180065.1 uncultured Clostridia bacterium
TGATATTTCAAATCTCTCTTAAGCAGTTATTGCAATAGATTTAAGACATGAAAAAAATTTTTCATGTCTTAGACCTGAATATAAACAATTTAGTATTGTAAATAAAGCTCTTTTATAGTATAATAAAAGAGTATAAAAGGTGGAATTATGGAAAATTTATATGAAAAAACAAAGTTTATATTAAATAAATATAAATTGTCAGCAAATAAAAGCTTAGGCCAGAATTTTTTAATTAATGATTTAGTAGTTAATAAAATTGTTGATTCAGCTGATGTTAATAAAGAAGATTTAATTATTGAAATTGGTCCAGGTCTTGGAAATTTGACAGAAGATTTATTAAATAAGGCAGGTAAAGTAATTGCAATAGAGCTTGATAATAGGATGATTGAAATTTTGCAAGATAGGTTTTCTTTATATGATAATTTGGAAATTATTAATCAAGATGTTTTAAAAGTAGATTTAAATTCTCTAATTAAAAATAATAAAAATGAAAATATAAGAAATGCCAAAATAGTTGCAAATTTACCTTATTATATAACAACACCAATCATTATGAAGCTTTTAGAAGAAAAATTAGATATTGAATCTATTACAGTTATGATTCAAAAAGAGGTGGCTGATAGATTAATTGCGATACCAGGTAGTAAACTTTCTGGTGCAATAACTTATTGCGTATATTATTATGCAATGGCAGAATGTGTTACTATTGTTGAAAGTAATTCATTTATTCCAGAGCCAGCAGTTGACTCAGAAGTAATAAAATTATTAATTAGAAAAGAAAATCCTGTTGATTTGCTAGATGAACAAGAATTTTTTAAACTTATTAAAGTTAGTTTTATGCAGAGAAGAAAAACATTAATTAATGCTTTAGTTAATGGTGGAATTCTTAAAAATAAGGATGAGGCTAAAAAATTATTTGATGATTTAAATTTAGATTATAATACAAGAGGAGAAAAATTAACAATTGAAGATTTTGCACAAATTTCTAATTATTTAATAGAAAATAAAAAAAAGAATTAGGAAGGAATGTTATATGAATCAGATTTTAGTTACAGATAAATTATATGTTACTCAGAAATTACGAAAAAAGAAAATGAGATATAGAATCGAATTTATTATTTCACTTATATTTGTATTTATTTTTTCTGGATGGTATATATATTCAGAAGTGGAAAAGAATGCTTGTGAAGCTGTTTCACAAGATATTTTAAATGAGATATCTATAGGCGATATTGCTAATGATGTTACAACAGCTGAAAATGATGCTTTGATTGTTGCTTTTGATGATGACACAGAAGTTGTTGATAATGAAGTACAAACTCCAGTTGATGATGGAACATATACAGATAATAATGGTACTACATATAAATATGAATCTATATTATCAATTCCAACATTAAAAATTGAATATCCAGTTTTATCGGAAACAACTGAGGAATTATTAAAGATATCACTTAATAAGTTTTGGGGAGGAAGCCCTAATACTGTAGGAAATTATTGTGTTGTAGGTCATAATTATAAAAGTGGAAAAATGTTTGGAAAATTATCTCAAATTAAAACTGGAGATAAAGTTTATTTAAAAGATATGTCTGGAAAAACTCTTGCATATCAGGTATATGATAAATTTATTGTTTATCCAGATAATGTAGCTTGTACAAGTCAAATCACTAATGGTTTGAAAGAAATGACTTTGATTACATGTACAAATGCTGGAAAACAGAGATTAATTGTAAAGTGTAGAGAAGTGTAAAAAATAAAACAGAATTTTTGTGATTCTGTTTTATTTTTTATATAATAGGAAAGTTCAATATATAAGTACAATTTTACTTATGAGTAATGCTGAAACTATATGCTATATTA